>SLFZ01000121.1 GCA_007123975.1 Candidatus Izemoplasma sp.
AGAAGCAGACTTCATCGACATAAATGTTTCCAAGTCCTAAGATGATGGTCTGATCCAGCAAGGCGCTTTTGATGGTACGGGTGGTGTTGAACTTGGCTTTGAGGTAGGTGTCGGTTAGCCGCGGGTCACCCGGTTCAAGGCCGAGCGTTGAAATAGGTGGCCTTAAGCGATAATCGACGAGCGGTTTCACAGTGTGGGTTCCGAACTTTCGCACGTCGTCATAGATTAAAACACCGCCATCTTTAAAACGATAACGAATGTGTTCGTGTGGCCGCTTTTTCGTGGTCGTATCACCGAGAAAGAACTTGCCTTCCATGCGCAAATGCACAATGAGGGCAAGGCTGTCGAGTTCAAAAACCAAGTATTTGCCATGGCGAGCTATGTTGCGTATCGTTTGACCAGCAAGTGCCTCGGAGAACGCATGGGGCGTGTCGGGTCGAACCATGGGCGCATAGGTCACGATGGCGTCTTCAAGCGTACGCCCGAGCACGCGCGGCGCAAGGGTGCGCCGCACGGTTTCTACTTCGGGCAGTTCCGGCATTACTCAATCACCCGGACGCGGTTTTCGTCGTAGCGTAAGCCCTCGACTTTGGTCGCGTGATCAGGGTGGCCGATGGCGACAATCGAAAACGGTATGAGGTGTTTAGGGATGGTGATGATCGCTTTGACTTTTTCGATGGTTTCTTCGCGCGGGTAAACACCAATCCATACCGAACCGAGTCCGAGGTTGGTCGCCTCAAGCAAGATGTTTTGTGTTGCGGCAGCCATGTCTTGGGGACGCATGTAAGGAACTCCGACTTCTTCACGCATCAGAAGCAAGATCCCCAAGGGAGCTGTTTTCAGAGGCTTTGCGCCTCCTTTTGTCTCGCTTAACTGATCGAGAATTTCACGGCGTTTGATGACGACGAACTCCCAAGGTTGTTGGTTGCGTGCCGATGGTGCTTGCATGGCGCTTTGAAGCATTGCGGTGATCGCCTCATCGGCGACTGGCTTCGCCTTGAACTGGCGAACGCTCATTCGTTTTAACAATAAACTCATCATTCCACCTCCGGATTGACGTGCACGGTAACGTGCGAAATGCGTTTATCTTCTTTTAGGGCTCGCTTCACGGCCGATGCGATGTCGTGCCCTTGAGCGACGGAAATCGTGCTATCGACACGGATGTCGATGATCACTTGGTAATAATGTCCATAAGATATCATCTCGAGGTTATCGATGCCGCGAACGCCTTTGATGTTTTTGACGCATTCACGTGTGTTTTTTAACACAGATTCTGGTGCTTGTTTTCCCATCAGGTACTGCACGGCATCGTAGATGATGAGGACGCCGATACGGATAATAAGTGCGGCGATGAGCAAGGCGGCTGCCGTGTCACCATAGCGGAGCCAAGCGATGTCAAAATGGCCACCAAGGACGCTTAAGACAATGCCGACGAGCACGACCACACTACTAATCACATCCGTGAGGGATTCGGTGCCACTGGCTGTGAGCACCGATGAATCGTAGCGTTTTCCTCGGCTGAGGATATAACGCGACAACGCGAGTTTCGTCGTCACAACAAGCGCAACCACAATCAACCCGTAGATGCTTGGAATCTCTGGTTCGGCGCTGATTGTGTCGACGGCGCGAATGATAAGTTGATACGCGAGAAACAGAATCGAAATGCCGATAAATAGACTGAGAATGTATTGAAACTTCCCATGCCCGACCGGGTGTTCTTTATCGGGTGGTTTGGCGCTGTGGCGAATGCCAACGATGACAAAGATATCGCTGAGTAAATCGGAGAGCGAATGGACGCCATCGGCGATTAGCGCGGTGCTTTTAAACCACACGCCACCGAGGACTTTGACGACGACAAGTCCAAAGTTGGCGACGAAGCTTTTATGCATGACGCGTTCAATCGAACGGCTCACGCTTTTCGAATCATTTTGCGTCATTGAGGTTATCCCCTTCGGCGAGGTCGACGCGCAGCGGCGCTTTCAGTTCGTAAGCGTGCTCCATCACCTCACGGATAAGCGTCTGCATCGCCTTCGCTTCATCGGGAACGACGTTAAAGACGAGCTCATCATGAATTTGTAAAATCAACGTTGAGCGCATATCTTTCTCGCGCATCGCCTGGTCAATGTCGACCATCGCTTGCTTGATGATGTCGGCGGCGGTGCCTTGAATCGGCGCGTTCATCGCCGTGCGCTTGCCGAACTCGCGCTGCGCGTAAACGCTGCTTTTGAGTTCGGGGATGTAACGTCTGCGATTCATGAGGGTGGTCACGTAGCCTTGGTCTTCGGCGTGACGAATGACGCCGTCCATGAACTTGGCAATGCCGGGGAAACGTTTGTAGTAGCGTTCGATAAAGGTTTTCGCCTCGTTCACCGTGATGCCCAAATCTTCCGATAAACTCCACGCGCTTTGCCCGTAGATGATGCCGAAGTTCACCGCCTTAGCGATGCGGCGTTTGTCAGCGGTGACGCGTTCGACGTCAAAGATTTCGCGGGCCGTGGCGGTGTGAATGTCTTCGTTTTTTTCAAAGGCTTGAATCATCTGCTTTTCATCGGCCATGTGTGCGAGCACACGCAGTTCGATTTGCGAGTAGTCTGCGGCCATCAAGGTGTCGCCTGATTCGGGGATAAAAACGGTGCGGATTTGTCGGCCGAGTTCGGTGCGAATCGGGATGTTTTGAAGGTTCGGTTCAATGCTTGAAAGCCTTCCTGTTCGGGTGAAGGCCTGTTTGTAGATGGTGTGAATTTTGCCGTCTTCACCGATGGCATCACGCAACCCACGCACGTAGGTGGACTGCATTTTACTGAGGCTACGGTGTTCCATGACAAGTGGGATAATCGGGTGTTTGTCCCGCAGTTTTTCAAGCACGTCCACGCTGGTGGAATAGCCTGTTTTTGAGCGTTTATGTGCAGGGAGTTTTAACTTTTCAAAAAGGATCTCTCCGAGTTGTTTTGGGCTCCCGACGTTAAACGATTCACCGGCGTGCTCATGGACGCGTTCGGTCACCGCGTTGATTTTTTCATCCAACATCGCTTCGAGCTTGTCAAGCGCATCGACATCGAGGCGTATGCCAATTTTTTCCATGCGTGCAAGGGTGCGTGCGAGCGGCAGTTCTACATCGCAAAATAGCTCGGTTTGCGACTGCGCTTCAAGTTGACGTTCCATCTCAGGACGAACGGTTTCTAACGCCTCTAGTTGGCTTGCCATGTAGTCGACGAGGGACTCGTCGTTGGGTTTTTCCAGTTTAGCGCCTTTTCCGTAGACGCTGGCGCGGTATGGCACGGCTTGAACGCCGAAGTGCTCAACGACGACTTTGAAATCGTCGGTGGTGTAGGCTGGATTGATGACATATGCCGCAAGCAAGGCATCAAAGTCGACGCCACGTAGCACTTTGCCTTCGCGGCCGAGCATGACGTCAAGGGCTTTTACGTCGAAGGTGCTTTTACGCTTGGTTTCGTCGGCGAGAAACGCAACAAACCGTTCGTCTTTCAGCGCGTCGCTATAACGCATCCAGTAGGCACCTTGTGCGTTTTTCCACGCGAAGGCGAGGCCTTCGGCGTGGTGGTAATTATCGTCAAAGCGTTCGCCAATGAGGATTGTGTCATCGCCTAGATGATCGCCGGTGACGCGCGTGAGTTTTTTGAGTTTGGTGGTGGCCACGTCGGTGGTGACATCGAGGCGGCGAATCATCGAATGAAACTCCATCTCTTGGTAGAAGGCCGCAAGGGCGTTGTCGTCGTAGCCCTCGTAGGCGAGGTCATCGAGGGTGAAGTCGAACGTGGCGTCGCGGATGACGGTGGCGAGGCGTTTGCATAAGACGGCTTGTTTCCCGTGGTTTTCGACGCGTTCTTTGAGTTTTCCTTTGAGTTCGTTCTGATGTTCGAGCAGTTTTTCTAAACTGCCGTACTCGTGCAAGAGTTTAAGGGCAGTCTTCTCACCAACGCCGGGAATCCCCGGGAGGTTGTCGGAACTGTCGCCCATCAACCCTTTAAGGTCTGGAATCTGGTGAGGTTTTAGGTTCATCTCGTCTTTGAGGTCTGATTCTCTGTATCGCTTTTCGGGTTGCACGCCGCGTTTCGATAGGCGGATGGAGACTTTGTTGTTGAGGAGTTGGAAAAGGTCTTTGTCGTTGGAGATGATTTCGATATCATCAAAATCATCGTAATAGGTGTTGGCGATTGACGCGATGATGTCGTCGGCTTCAAGGTCTTCTCGTTCGTACTGAAAAAAACCGAAACGATCGATGATTTCACGGATTTTCGGCAGTTGGCTTTTGAATTCCTCTGGCATCGGTTTGCGTTTCGCCTTGTAGTCTTCGTAATCGAGGTGACGGAAGGTTTTCTTGCCGATGTCGAAGGCGACGATGGCGTGGGTGAAATCCTCGTTGGCGATGCCGCTTAGCATGTTGGCAAGTCCGTAGACGGCGTTGGTGTATTCGCCCTTGGAGTTTTGCATTAACTCGCCTGAATATGCGGTGGCGTAGTAGGCTCGAAACATCACGTTTGAGCCGTCAATCAGCAGTAGTTTCTTCATAGTCTCTCCCATCGTAACGCGCATGCGGTGTAGATTTATTGTACCATAATTGACGTTGAAATGAAAAAAATACCCGATGTAATATCGGGTATTTAAGTCGTCTTCAAACGTGGGTTATGCAATCTTTTCCAGGTAGTCGACGATGTCTTTGACGGTCTTGATGTTTTGGGCTGCGCTGTCGTCGATTTCGACGTCGAACTCCTGTTCGATTTCCATGATTAACTCGACTGCGTCAAGCGAATCTGCGCCAAGGTCGTCAGAAAGGTCTGATTCGAGGGTAATCTCTTCTTCTTCGATGCCGAGTTCTTCGGCGATGATCGCACGTACTTTTTCAAACACCATACTCCACTCCTTCGTTCGTTATTCTATTATTATAGTTTTTTGATGCATATTTGTCAACGAGCGTTTACTCCTTGCGGTTGCGCTTGTAAATCGCAATCAAACCCTTGAGCACGAGGTGCTCGTCGAAGCGGTAACTGTCGGGCACAATGCCTTCGATGAAACGGCTCGCGCCGCCGGTGATAATCACCGGCGCATCGGGGGATTTGTGGCGGTTGCGGATGTTGTTGACCATGCCGATGAGCTGAAACCCATGGCCGAGCACAAGCCCCGCATTAAGGGCGTCAACGGTGTTCGTGCCAAGGACATCTTTGGGGGCTTCAAACTCAAACTGAAGCAGTTTAGAAGCCCGTGACACCAGGCAGTTCTTGGCGCTGTCAAGGCCGAGTGTGATGGCCACGCCTTTAAGTTCTTTATCTTTGACGAAACTAATCGTCGTCGCCGTACCCATGTCGATGACAATGGATGTGTCTCCATAGTTGGCGATGGCACCAGCAGCGCCGGCGACGAGGTCTGCGCCAACTTCTTTGGGGTTGTCGGTCATGATTTTAACACCGGTTTTCACACCCGGTCCAATAAAGGTTGGGGCAATGCCAAAGTAACGCGCCAAAAACGTCTTAAAGGCGGCGTTAATTTGTGGCACGACGCTGGCGATGATGACGTCGGTGACGCCGTCGAACAAATGCTTAAGCATTGCGTAGTACTCATCGCTAGACTTGTTGGCGTCGGTGGTGTACCGATAGGTTTCCTCAATCGTGTCGAGGCCTTTCCCGATGACGATGTTGGAGTTGCCGATGTCGATGTATAGATGCATGGCGCTTCCCTCCTCGTAAACCTTGGTTACTCGTCTTCTGTGGCGGGTGGGTTGAAAAACTCGCTTGCAAGCAAGCGAACCGTGACGCCTCCGCCCACTAGCACAGCCAGGGCAATCTCAATCGAACCGTTAATCGGCATGACGCCAATCAACACGTTGGCGAAGTCGCCAATCATTTCACGGTAGAAGCCCGCCGATAAGATTACGGCACCGATGACAATCACGGTGTGGGCCAAAGTGGCGAGCAAAAACGTCAGCGGCACGTAGACAACACGCTCATTAAAGAGGTGCTTCATGCCTTGGTAAATATACCAAGTGGCCGCACCAAACAAAATCCGTGGTACAATGGCAACAAACGGGTTTTGAAACACGACAACGCCAAACTGGAATGCGACAATCATCGAAAAGATGCCGAAAACCAATCCAAACACAATGCCGTATTTTAGCCCGCCATGGCGCGTTCCTTTGCCAAACCGCGTGCCACCGTAAAGAACGGCGATAATCACGGGGATGTGCAGCGTGGTGCCAGCAAACCCGGGAATCCAAACAAGGAATCCGATGTTGGGAATCATGGCCATGGTCGCAATCAATGCAATGAACATGGCGAAAAACGTCATTTCTTGAACTCTTTCGTTTTGCATATCTATATCTCCTTTAATTTTAGGCCCTCTCGGGTCCCATATTGTGGACGATAATAGTTACACGTTCGATTTGATTTGCTCGTACGTGTCGTTGTTGAATGACTTGACCAACGCAAACAACATCGCTTTAACCGCTTCGTAGTCGTTTTCATGAATCATCGACGTGGTCGAATGGATGTAGCGTGCAGGCATGCCGATGGTGGCCACGACCACGCCGCTTTCGGCGAGTTGAACGCGTGCGGCGTCGGTGCCGCCTTTGGATTGATAGTATTGGAACTTGATGTTGTGTTTTTCAGCGAGCGCTTCGATGTAGGCTTTCATGCCGCGGTGCATGATGGCGTTCGGATCGTAAAAACGCACGAGGAAGCCTTCGTTGAGTTTTCCGCTGACGTCATCGCCACCGAAGGAATCGGCGCAGGGTGAGGCGTCAACGGCCAAGAAAATGTCTGGCTTCACAAGGCCGGCGGCGGTCGCCGCGCCGCGTAGGCCAACTTCTTCTTGCACGGTCGCGCCGGCGTAAAGCGAGCACTCCAGTTTTTCGTTTTTCATCGCTTCAAGCAGTTCGAGTGCCATGCCACACCCGATGCGGTTGTCCCAGGCTTTGGCGATGTGCTTTTTGCTGTCTTTGGTGACGACGTACTCGTGCTTCGAAATGATTTGCTGGCCGATTTTAACGCCGAGTTCTTCGGCGTGTTCTTTCGAATCGGCGCCGATGTCGAGCAATAGTTCGTCAAACTTTAACGTGTCTTCTTTTTGTCCCTTGGTTAAATGCGGGGGTTTTGAGGCGGTGATGCCGGGTATTTCATCAAGCTCGTCGGTGTAGATGATCATGTGTTGCGACAAGTACACGTCGCCTTTCATGCCGCCGAGCGAAATCATTTTCACCAGGCCCTCTTTGGTGATGCCGGTGACCATGCCACCGACTTCGTCCATGTGTCCAGCCATCATCACACGGGGTCCGTCTGATGTTTCATTCAACACACCGAATATCGAGCCGAGTTTGTCCTCGATAATCGTGTCGGTGTGTTTTTGCATCTCGGTTCTCATGTAATTCTTTACGTGTTTTTCAAAGCTGGGTGCACCCGGAATGCTAACCAGGTCGCGATAGATTTTCTTCATGCGTTTTCCTCCTTGAAGGTTGCGATTAGTTTATAGATCGGACCGTCTTCGCCATAACGTGCTTCGAATTCGGTCATGATGTTGTCGTCGGGGTCATCGGCGTGAAGGTTCAGTGAGACATCGCTCAGTTCGACACCCGCTTGATTCAACGTCATCAAACTGTATTCAAACAAACCTCGATTGTCGGTCTTTAACGACAGCGTTCCTCCTGGTTTCAAAAGCTCGCGATACATCGAGAGGAACCGTGGATGGGTAAGGCGCCGTTTTTCATGCCGGGCTTTGGGCCACGGGTCGGAGAAGTTCAAGTAGATGGCATCAACACTTCCGGGCTTTAGGCATTCGCTAAGTTTTTGTGCATCCATACGCACCAAATGCAAGTTCTCCTTTGGATCGTCGAGCTGCTTTTCAAGCGCGCGAATGATGACGCTGTCAAACATCTCAATGGCGAGCACGTTGAGGTTAGGATTCATCGCGGCGAGGGTGTGACAAAACTGGCCCTTCCCGGCACCGATCTCAACGACGAGCGGGCGGGACGATGAAAAGACGTTGTCGAGTTCAACCTTGTCGTCGCGGTCGACCAACGTGATGTGTTCAGGATGTTGTTCAATGGTTTCGCTTGCGTGTTTCACCGGTCTAAGCCGCATAAAAAATCACCGTTTCTATTATAACAAAAAACGCCGCAATCACAATCGATAAACCTCGATTTGCGGCATTTTTGGTCACATCATACGAATGAATGCATCCACCATGTCGTCGTCAAAGTATTTTCCTTTTTCTCGCGCAAGCTTTTCAAGCGCTTTTTCTTTCGACATGGTACGACCGTATGCTTTCGCGCTCACCAAACGGTCATACCGAGCGATGATGGCAAGAACGCGTGAAAAGTAGGGGATGTCTGCGTCTTTGAGTCCGTGCGGCTTTCCTGAGCCGTCAACGTGCTCACACTGATAAAGCGCAGCGCGGGCAATGATCGGATCTTCGAGCAAGTTCGATAGTATTTTAAACCCGAGTTCAACGTTGACATAGGCATGCACATCCCGTAAATCAAAGGTGCTCTTGCGACGTTTGGATGCAATGTATGCCTCGATGCGGCCGATGGCGTGGTGTTCGATCAAGGTCGTCATCGTGTTGATGTCGCCGGTGCGCGACATGCCAAGCGCTACCATGTAATCTTTAGCAAGTGCCTTCATCCGTTCAACGCGTGCCTTCATGGCCGGTTCAAAACGATACAATTGACGCAATAGGAGTTCCAAAGTCTGGCGCTTTCGTTGCGGGCGTTCCATGAGTTTTTGTCGGTACATCTTCTCTTCGGCTTCTTCATAGGAAGCTCGGAAATCCGACGCTTCACCCAACGCCGCCACACCGACGCTGACCGATAGCGGGATATGGTAGTCGAGCATCGTTTCAAGGTTGCGACGCAACTTGGCATGGGCTTGTTTGATGTGTCGGTCGTTCATTGACGTAATGATCAAGAACTCATCGCCACCGATGCGGGCGATGTAATCGTCTGGAAACGCCTGATTTAGCATCTCAGCAAATCGTCGCAACACATCGTCGCCTTCGAAATGACCCAAGATGTCGTTGACGCTTTTTAGTCCGTCGAGGTCGAACACGACAATGCGAGATCCTTCAGGCAAGGCTTTTTGGTCGAGGCGGCGTTTAAGGTTGTGGCGATTGTATAGGTTGGTTAAGGCATCGTGATTCGCCATGTGTTCGATTTGCATGTTTTTTTCTTGTTCATTGGTGACGTCGCGAAGCAGTCCCAAAATGCGACGTGCAGTGCCGTCGTCGTTGCGATCGAGGATTTGCAGGTAGTACTCGATATACTGAGGTTTGCCTCCGGGTGTTTTCACCAAGCGGAACAAACTCGAGCCATCGCTCATTTCACCGCTAAGAAGCTGCGCGTTACGCTTGAAGATCGTCTCGCGGTCATCGGGATGTAAGTACGCTTTAAAGAGTTTTCTGTATGTTTGATAATCGAGGTTTTCAACGCCGAAGATGTTATCCACATACGCATCCCCAGAAAACGCCATGTTTTCCATGTCAATTTCGAAAAAGCCCATCTCCGCAAGCGTCAGCATCATCCGGATTTTCTTTAGTTGAATGAGCTCGGTGGACTTCAGTCGATGATAGTGTGTCGTTTCGAAATACACGTTGATAACCTCTCCAGGTTTTGGGCTGTAACTGTATACGTGGAAGTGCTTGTCAAGGGTTTTGTTGTAATCGTCGAACGCGGTGCGATTCCCACGGGCGACGTGGCTATATCGTTTGAGGCGTTGTTTCGGATACGATGGATAAATCTCAAAAAGACGTTTTCCAATCATCGTATGAATGTCTTCGTTCATCATCTTTCCGTAGCGCTCATTGGCATAGAGCACGCGTGCATCGGTTGGGTTTTTATTATCATCATAGAGAAACTCAAGATGCACAATGCCCAGACGCAAGTAATCGAAACTGTCGATGATATGGTTGTAAAATGAGCCAACCGGTTGATGTGAAAAAACGAGTTGGACCATTCGGCTTTCGCTATCAACGACGCAATACACCCTGAGGTGTTGTTGTTTCACGGTGTCGACATAGAAACTGTCGTTCCGCCCGCTTTTCACGGATTGCATCACGCGGTCTTTAAACGTTGAAAAATCAAGCACCACGGGCTCGAAATCATCAAACGTCTTTACATCAACAGAAAACAATTTTTGGGCATAGCGGTTAACCGTGTGCACCGCCTCATCAAAACCTATAATGATCATCCCGTACTCGTGTTCAAAGTTCTCGGTCATGTCGATGTCGATGTGCGCATCAAAAAACGACAACACCGAAAGACGACCGTGGATGTCGTCAAGCGTTATCGTTGGCGATAGTTTGTCTTCTAACGTGACGCAGACAAACAGATTCTGTTGGTTGTAAAAGAGGCATGTCTCGCGTTCATTCAGAAGAAATGAAACATGCTTTTGGTTGTTTTTCTCCAACTCAATGGCATGCCGCGCCACTTCTAACCCGTTTTCAATGATAAAATCGGCATACGTGTAGCGGAATCCCTTGTGGTCAAGCACAGCAAAATCCACGATTTCCTGGTCAAAAATCGCTTTGATATGGGTTATCAAAGGCAAGACCGTTCGTTCACTGTACAAGCATAATACCCCCGTCCAACCCCCATAATTTTGCGTGTTACCTTATATTATAGCACCATACCACGTCGTTGGCAAGGTCACCCCTCGTCTCGGGTCAAGGCGTAAATCGCCTCCATGTATATCGCGGTGGCCTCGAGCAAATCATCCACGTGAATGTGTTCATCAGCCTGGTGCACCACGTCTTTGCGTCCCGGCATCATCGGGCCGAATGCAACCGCTTTGTCAAGGGCGCGCGCATACGTTCCTCCGCCGATGGTAAACGGCTCGCTTTCGTGGTCGTTGGTCACCTTACGATAGGCGTCAAGAAGGTGTTTGATGAGCGTGTCTTCAGGGTCGACGTAATGCACGGGGTTATCCCCTTTGTCAACGAGTTTCAACCCATGCTTCTTCGCACGTTCGCCGACGCGTTTCCGCGCGTTTTCAAGATCGTATCCTTTTGGGTACCGGCAGTTAATCCCGATTGATACCCCATTGCTATCGTAGTTGAATACGCCGGGGTTGATGGTGAAACGCTTCATTTCCTCATCGTCGTAATCGATGCCGAGTTTTTCACCATACGCATCAAACGACAAATACTTCTCAATGAACTGAATCGCAGGGTTATCGGTGATGTCGTTGAGGAACTTCGCAAGTATAAACGCGGCATTGACGCCGTGTTGTGGCTGCATCGCATGGGCATTTTTCCCATGCACGATGTAAATGCCATTCTTGACTTCACCTTTGAACCCGTAGTATTTACAGAACGTCATGAAGGCCTCACGATGATCGTTTTTCAGCGATGCCTCAGCGTAGTCGGGGACTACATTGTAGCGTTCGCCCGAGCGAAAATGAATGATCTCGTCGCCGCTTGCTTTGCCTTCTAGGTCAAACGTCCAAATGCCCTTCTCACCGTAAATAAGCGGAAATGACGCGTCTGGCGCAAAGCCGATGGTGGGCATTTCCTCAAATTCGAAATAGCGTGTAATGCCACGCCAGGCCGTCTCTTCATCGGTGCCGAGAATGATGCGGACGCGCTTATGAAATTGCACATCGAGGTCTTTCAAAAACTTAAGCGCAAAATACGCCGCCATCGTCGGGCCTTTATCATCCATCGAACCACGTGCGAAAAGCTTACCATCGCGAACCGTCGGTTCAAAAGGCGGTGTGGTCCATCCGTCGCCGGGTGGCACCACGTCTAGGTGACATAACACACCCAACAACGCTTCCCCATCACCATGTTCGATGTGCGCGGCGTGGTTTTGGATGTTCTTTACCACAAAACCGTCTTGTTTGGCAAGTTCAAGCATGTATTCAAGCGCTTCTTGAATGCCTTCGCCAAAGGGTGCGTTGCTTTCAGGGACATAGTTGTCCAACACGCTCTTAATCCGCAACAGCTCTTTGGTTTTTTCCAAAATCTCCGCGCGGTGTTCCTGCACGTACGTATAAAAATCCATACGGTCACCTCCGATTAAATAATGATACCATGCAAGGTAGGCTTTGACAAGCGTGAAAAACGTTGACATATGAGCGACCGCGCATATATAATGAGGGTACGTGAGAAGGTGTGCATATGATAAAGAAAATCGTCATGGAAAACCTGACGTGCTCAAACTGCGCCGGCAAGATTGAACGCGCGCTTCACGACCTACCCTTTGTCCGCTCCGCAAGCTACAACCTAACGAACCAAACGATGTTGCTGGATGTGACCGACGCGTATAACGACGACGACATCCACGCCATTCGAAAAATCGTCAACGACATCGAACACGGTGTGTTGACCTATGCCTATGAAAAACGTCATCACGTCGCCCACAAGGGCTTCTTTCGATCGAACTGGCTCATCATGGTCGGCATCGTGCTCTTTTCATCGGGTTGGCTGCTTGAAAATGCTTACGAGCTCGTTCGCTCCAACCCTTTTTATTGGATTGGCTATTTTCTTGTCGCCCATAAAATTGGCATCAAAACCCTAAAAGGATTGCGTCGTCGCGACTACTTCAACGAAAACACCTTGATGATGGTCGCCACGCTCGCCGCGATGGCCACGGGCCACCCCTATGAGGCAATGCTCGTCATTATTTTCTACTCACTCGGCGAACACCTGCAACACAAAGCCGTGCACCAATCGAAAAACGAAGTCCGCTCGCTGATGGATCTTCATGTTGAGTACGCCAACGTTCTTGACGATGAGGGTAATGTCCAGGTCAAAGACCCCGTCGCCATTAAGAAGAACGACCGAATATTAGTCAAGAACGGTGAAAAAATCCCGGTCGACGGAATCATTGAAAAGGGCAGCACGACCTTAAACACGAGCGCCTTGACAGGCGAAGCCAAACCGGCAAACGTCGGCGTCGGCAGTTACGTGCTCTCTGGAAACATCAACACCGGCAACGTCATCGAAGTTCGCGCCGCCAAAGAGTATGGCGACTCGACCATCGCACGGATTATTGATCTCATCGAAAACTCTACCGTCCACAAAGCGAAGACGGAGACATTCATCACAAAGTTCGCACGTTACTACACGCCGATTGTCACCGCCCTCGCCGTATTGATGTTTGCGATACCGACCTATTTCGATCCGGGCAACGCCGAAGACTACATCTTGCGTGCCGCAACCTTTCTCGTCATCAGCTGTCCCTGCGCCCTTGTGCTCAGCGTGCCGCTATCGTATTTCGCTGGCATTGGCATGAGCGCGAAAAAAGGCATTCTCTTCAAAGGTTCCAACTACCTCGACATGATGCGCGAAGTCGACCTCATCGGCATCGACAAAACCGGCACCTTAACGCACGGAGCATTCGAAGTCGATGGTTACACAGACATCGAAACCCTTCGCCTCGCGGCATCGGTCGACCGCTATTCCAATCACCCCATCGCCAAAAGCGTCGTCGAAGCCTACGACGGTGAGTTTACACTTGTACAAAATGTGAAAGAAACGGCTGGTTTTGGCATCGAAGCTGAAAGCGCCGAAGGCCGTGTTCTTGTCGGCAGCCGTAAGTGGTTGAAGCGTTTCCGCGTCGATGTGACCGATAGCCGTGATACCGCCGGCAGCAACGTCTTCGTTGCCCTTGGCGACCGTTACGTCGGGCGTGTGGTCATCAAAGACAAAATCAAAGATAGCGCACGTCCCACCATGGAGAAACTCCTTAAGAAGCGCCGCGTCGTGATGTTGACCGGCGACAACCAAGACACCGCAAGCGAAGTCGCCTACGACGTCGGCGGGATTGATTACCGTCACGGACTGCTTCCGGATGAGAAGGTCACCGAGTTTGAAAAACTCACAAGCAAACGGTTAAAAATGTACGTTGGCGACGGCATCAACGACGCCCCGCTCTTAAAAGCCGCCGACATCGGTGTCGCCATGGGATCAGGAAGCGAACTCGCCATCGATGTGGCCGATGTCATCATCATGGATGACGACATCCAAGTGCTCGACAAAGCCTTCACGATGAGCCGTCGCACCCGCGCCGTGGTGATTCAAAACATCGTTTTAAGCCTCGGTGTGAAGTTTTCATTTCTCGCGCTTGCCGGCTTCGGCATGGCGACGATGTTGATGGCCATTTTCGCCGACGTCGGGATTACCTTAATTGCTGTCGCAAACGCCCTACGATTGACCTATGGAAGGAAGGCGAAACAGTTATGAAACCAGTGAATGAAATCGACAAGACCGTCACCCTCTTTAAACTCTTCAGCGACCCCACACGCCTGAAAATCATCGCCATGCTTGTCGAAGGCGAGTACTGCGTGCACGAAATTCACGACACCCTCAACATCAGCCAATCTTCCGTAAGCCATCAATTAGCGATGTTGCGAGAACGAAACGTCGTTAAAACACGACGTGAAGGCAAACTCATCTTCTACAGTTTGAAAGACGAACACGTCAAAGAGCTCTTTGAGACCGCGTACGCCCACGCCAACGAATGCTAAAAACGCCACCGGATACCCGGCGGCGTTTTTTATATACGCTGTAGATGTCTTAAGATGCATTTAGATGTATTTTAACGAACGATAGATTACTTTGACGTCTTTACATGATATATGATGCATTTTAATGAATTTTGTTGCATTATGATACTTTTTGAATGTCTTTCTTCTTTTTCGATGACTTCGAATCTGTTTCATCTGGTATGGTTTGATTTTGAGGACGATTATGCACACGAACAACCTTATGCCTAATCACTCCGTAGCGCTTCTTCCCACGGCGCAACACGTGCGTGGTGCCGTGCAACGCCGTATCGGGTGTCAACATGAGCGCTTCATCGGCGACTTTGTTGCCGTTAAGGCTTACCGCGCGCTGCGTGATCATCGTGCGCGCATCGCGGCGACTCGTCGCAAGGCCACAACCGATTAACGCGTCAACGAGCGATATTTCGCCTTTGACGGCATGCGCGTCGATGCCTTCAAACGCCATCGCGAGTTCAGCCTCACTTAAGGAGGTGACGTCGTTGTTGAAGAGCGCTTCAGTGATGTTTTCGGCTTGTTTTAACGCATCATCGCCATGCACGTAGCGTGTCAGTTCGTGCGCCAAGACGCGCTGTGCCTCACGAAGGTGAGGGTTTTCTTTGGTGGCGTGTTCGAGTTCGCTGATGCGCTCAAGCGAAAGCATCGTGAACTGTTTCAAGCGATCGATGACATCGGCGTCATCGACGTTAATAAAGTGTTGGTAAAAGGCGTAGGGAGACGTTCGCTCAGGCGATAGCCAGACTGTGCCTTCTTCGGTTTTGCCAAACTTGGTGCCGTCGGCCTTGGTTAACAGCGGTGCGACCATGCCGTAGGCTTTGGCCTCAGCGCCCTCGGTGCGGCGGATGAGTTCAAGCCCGGCGGTGATGTTGCCCCATTGGTCTTGCCCACCGATTTGCAAGGTGCAGCCGTGGTTGCGATAGAGTTCCCAAAAGTCCACGGACTGAAGAATTTGGTAGGTGAACTCGGCGAAACTGATGCCGGTTTCAAGACGGCTTTTGACGCTGTCTTTGGCGAGCATCTGATTAAGGCCGAAGTGTTTCCCGTGGTTTCGCAAGAAGCCTATAAGCGAGTAGTCTTTGATCCAATCGAAGTTGTTCACAATCGTCGCGTTCGGCAGGAGTCGCATCACTTGTTTTGTCATCGCGTCGGCGTTTGATGCAACCTCGGCTTCATCGAGCAACGTGCGTTCTTCTTTCTTTCCGCTTGGATCACCGACAAGGGCGGTTCCACCGCC
>SLFZ01000111.1 GCA_007123975.1 Candidatus Izemoplasma sp.
CCGATTCCGATTATGAAACCGCACCTGCCATTAAAGCGGCGTTAATGAAACGCGTAGCCCACGGCGCGTTTGGCTACGCACGACCCGGTCACGCGTACCGCGAGGCGGTGGTGTCTTGGAGTCGACGCCGTTACAACCTGACCATTGAGCCCGAATGGGTTGAACCCGCACCCAAGGTACTAAACGCGCTTAGCGTTATCATTGATGTGTTCACCAAACCGGGCGACGGTGTGCTCATTCAAACCCCGGTTTACCATGTGTTTGACCCTGTTATCCGACAAAACCGCCGCCGCGTTATCGAACATGAACTCGCCTGCGACGCCGGAAACTACAGCATTGACTTTGATCGCCTTGACAACGATTTAAAGGATGCGTCGATGTTTATCTTGTGCAGCCCACACAACCCGGTGGGACGCGTGTGGAAGGAAAGTGAACTTGCGCGCATCGTGTCGCTATGCAAAAAACACGATGTCTACCTCATCAGCGACGAAATACACGCAGATTTGGTGATGGAAGGACACCGTTTTATCTCATGCGGAGCGCATTTTGATGCGCACGATAAACTCATCCTTGTCTCAGCACCGAGCAAGACCTTTAACGTCGCCGGCCTGCAAATTGCGCACACGATCATCAAACACGCACCGACCCGTAAACGCTTGATGTCAGCCTACCAACGCCTTCACCTCACGGGCCCAAATGTGCTTGCGCTCACCGCCATTGAAGCGGCCTACACAGAAGGCGACGCATGGGTCGACGCGCAGAACCAGCACGTTGAAGCAAACTACCAGATGCTTAAAACCCGCTGGGAGTCGCTGTCTGACACCGCGCGCATCACCCCGCTTGAAGGAACGTACCTCGCCTGGTTGGATGTCAGCTTTACTGGCTATGATGGCGAGACATTTTGTCAACGTTTGGCGACGCAACATGGCGTCGTGCTGAGCCACGGTAGTGCCTTTGGAAGGCAATCGACTGCGTTTGTTCGCATGAACCTTGCGTGTTCGAAAGCACAACTTACTAAAGGGATAAAGCGCATTGAAACGTTTGTTTCGGATGCGGCCTCAACGAAAAAGTGAAGGGGTGATTTTGTGAAGCCATACGCGCTGCAAATCCGGCTTTATGGACAAGTCCAAGGTGTCGGGATGCGTTTTCACGTTCGCAGCCAAGCGAGACGACACGGCTTAGTTGGCACCGTACGAAACCTTTCCGATGGCTCGGTTGAAACGATTGCGGTTGGGCCACGCGATGCCGTGGCACGGTTTTTGTCGTCGCTTCGTCGCGATGCACCCGGTCACATCGAACGCGTAGAGTCAACACCATACCGTGGCGAAAAAACGTTTGTAGGCTTTGAGATACAGCATTAATGCCGGCGTATTTTTTAGCCACATACACCAGGTGACTGCGTAATAAGTACGCATGGTATGAGAAATCTGGAACGCCGAATGCGACTGGGGGCATTCGGCGCTTGTTTGTAAACTGTTTTAAAAAGAATAATTTGGCCTTTTGAAGCGGTTTTGCTATAATTGTGCTAAACACACTAATATCGTCTTATGCATTCTAGTGATTTTACATTGGCTGATAGGAGGCGATATTCATGGTCCGTTATGTGTTCTGGCGTGCATCACGCCATCATCGACACGTGCTTGCGTTTTCATTTTATATTCGCACGCTTAAAAGGGAGGAGGGAGCGCAATGGCACGATATATTCTTTGGCGACTAGTTTGGAGTGCAATACTCCTGGCGTTCATCTTCACCTTGGTGTTTTTCGTCTCAAGCATGACCATGCTTCGCTACTGGGGGCGCCCCCCGTATGACCTTCACCAAGAGTTTAGTTTCACGGTCACACGGTTTATGGATTATGTTCACAACATCATCACGGAATGGAACTGGGGGACCCGTGCAGGCACCTACCCGGAACCGGTCTGGGATTACGCATGGAGGCATATGGTTGTCACCGTGCGCCTGAACATGCTTGCGCTTGGCATCTATCTGCCGGTAAGCATCATTTTAGGCACGTTTTCAGCGCTTAAGCAAAATTCATTGTTTGACAAAACGGTGAACACATTTGTCATGTTGTTTGGGTCGATTCCACACTTTATCCTCATGTACTTGCTGATTATTGCCCTCGCAATCCGCAATCGCTGGTTGCCGTATAATTTTCCGGGGTTTGAGACACCCGACACATCGCGCATGATCCTTGGGCTGGTAATTCCGATGATCGCGCTATGCATGCCGGCTATTTTGCGACTATCGCGGCTGGTGCGCGGCGAGTTCATCGAATCGCAACACGATGACTATTTGCTTTTGTGTAAGACCAAAGGGTTAACTGGAGGCCAAGCGCTTCGTCGCCATGCTTTTCGAAACAGCGTCGTGCCCATCATGCCCGAACTCACACCGACGTTCCTCTTGGTTCTTGGTGGTTCGTTCTTCGTCGAGATGATCTACGGCGTGAACGGCGCCGCACGGTTGATGTTTCACAGCGTTTTGACCTCGTGTCCGAGTGGTGGGTGGTGCCCGCAGATTAATATTCCGATGACCATGGCCATGACGATGTTTTATGCTTCCTTTGGATTAGGGTTTGCGCTTCTGGTCGACTTGATTTATCCGATCGTCGACCCCCGGATTAAAATCGGCGCGAAACCCACCGATACCTAACTGTCTCCTGTTTGATTTTATAGCACAACAAAAAACGACCCCGAGAGGTCGTTTTTTGGTTAACGCGGGTACAAGTCACCCGCTTCATCGGTTTCAATCATGGCGCGTCGTTCACGTTGTCGGTTAATCAGTTGGCGATAATGGGTGTGATTTGACTCAATGTTCTTGGCTTTTTCGGCGACAAAATCGTTGAAGCCATCCTCATCGAGCGCGTTGTCGGTGGTGCCGGTTTCGACAGGAAAGAGGCCATCACCAGTAATGGTGTAATGCCGTGTTTCCGGCACATAATGGAAGAAGAGGACTTCGTTCATCGTCGGCACGAAGATGGTGGTGTCCATGTCCGGATTCGGATTGCGGCGAATCGTCGTGACGTTGATGAAGGCGCGAACGAACTGAACCGGGTACGTTTTACGAACCGAGGAAAGTGGAGCGCCATCGATTGTGTCTTGGTCAACTTCTAAAATTGACCGGCAGTCGCACGATTGATCGAGCGCACACGTGCCTTGCATTTCGCGGATGCGTTTGCGCGCTTCCTTCCATTTCGCGACCGGGAAAGATTCTTCACGCTTCGCGACTTGCGCCAGTTCCGTTTTCTTAAGCGTGCCGTCTTTACCAAAAGGAATCCGCTCAATGTGAATGGTGCCATCGATGGTAGATTCTTTGCGGTCGGTCTCGTTAAAGTGTTCAAACGCGTCGGTGTCACGTTCAAATGTGCGCACCATGACGGTGCCGTCTTCATACAGTTCGACCAAGTCGAACCCGTCTTCGTGATAATTGCGTCGTTCCCAATGTAGTACGCGTGGTTTCATGGATAACCCTCCCTAAAAGGATTGATTGTTTGTCTCATTATACCACGCTCCGAAACAACCTTCACGTCAGATACCCACGTAAATAAAAAGGTCGACCGCAGTCGACCGGATAAACACCTGGCGTTCCGGAAGGGACTCGAACCCCCGACCTTCAGCTTCGGAAGCTGCTGCTCTATCCGACTGAGCTACCGGAACATCCTTTATAAGTGTAGCATATTTCCCGGGTTTTTGCATGACGAAAACGAAAAACGTTCCGCGAAATAACACCACATCAGCATCATTCACCTTGAGCGCGGTGGCGTGACTCAAGAAAACGTTTACATTGCTTGAGGCGTGTTTGTGGGTCAAGGGGATTTACCTTGAATGTAGGCTTTTTGAAGGCGATAACCTTATGTTTAGATATGTATCGGGCACTTAATGTAGCGTGCATTTCTGTTGGCTCTTGCTTGCTAAATGGGGCGTTTGTTGATAAAATGTATTAACAAAGAATACGCTTACAAAGCGTAAATATGATGAGGTGATGAATTTTGAAGAAACTATTATTGGCTTTCATGATTGCACTAGGGGGACTCTTCGCGTCCGCCTGTGGTCGTAGTTCAGGTCCACTGGTGATTTGGGTTGGCTCCGAAGTGCAAGCATTTTATACCGCGAAAATGGAAGAATATGTTGAGTATTATAATGCGAACAACGACAGCCCGTTCCCTTATGAGGTAGAAGTGCGCGCCGCCGATACCGGTACCGCTGCAGGTGTCTTCTTAAATGACATCGACGCCGGCCCCGATATTCTTACGGTTGCACACGATAACCTCGGTCGCTTGATCAGTGGTGCTGGTGCGATTCGCCCAATCCAAAGCGAAGCGTTGTTGGCACAAATTCAAGACCAAAACCCTGACACATTCTTGAATGTCATCCGCGCGGAACGCGACGGTGTCACCTATACCTTCGGTGTTCCTTATGAAGCACAATCGCTCGTGCTTTACTACAACACCGCTCACCTGAGCGAAGAAGATGTCTTGACCTGGGAAGGCATTTGGGCAAAAGCAGAAGAGTTGAACACTCG
>SLFZ01000099.1 GCA_007123975.1 Candidatus Izemoplasma sp.
GTGTCCGTTGATTTCACCGTCGCCGATGGTTTCGTCACGACCGCTCCATTGATGAAGACGCGGCCGTGTTTGATTTCGTGTTGGGCGCGGTGTCGGCTTTCGACAAAGCCACCGTCAACGAGGTAACGATCAAGACGCAAGGGTTTCACGCACCTTCGTCAGCACGCTTTCGACATCCAAGCCGTAACGCTTCAACATGTCGTTGCGGTTTCCGTGTGGCACAAAAGCGTCACGGAAGCCAAACAGTTTGATGCCTGCCGGTCGCCTGCCTTGTTCGATGAGATAGGAGAGCACGGCTTCGCCGAGTCCACCGCGGATGGTCGATTCTTCAACAATGAAGACGGGTTTTTCCGTGTCGATGGTGTCGAGAAGCGCCTCATCCAGTGGCTTGATGTACCGTGCGTTGATAAGGCGAATAGGTAGTTTTTCCGATCGTATTTTTTCATGAAAGGCCATCACGGCTTCGCCAAAGGTGATGAGCGTCGCGACTTCGCCTTCAATGATCACGTCCCACGAGGGGGCGATTGGCGGAGTATCATAGGCTTTGTCGGAAACATCCGGCAAGGCGATGCGGGCGTAGCGGATGGCAATGGGGCCCTGGTGGTCATGAAACGCATGGTTTAGGATGCCGTAGAGTTCGGTGACGTCTTTGGGGTGGGCGATGGTGAGGTTGGGGATATGCGACATCATCGGGATGTCGTAGATGCCTTGGTGGGTATCGCCATCGGCGCCAACGAGCCCGGCGCGATCGACGCCGATGACCACATTGGCGTTGTGACGCGCGATGTCATGGAGCACTTGGTCATAAGCGCGTTGTAAAAACGTTGAATAAATGCTTAGAAATGGTTTAATGCCTTTTAAGGCCATGCCTGCGGCCATTGTTGCGGCCGTTTGTTCGGCGATGCCGACGTCGATGAGGCGTGTCGGGTGTGCCGCCATGAAGCCTTCGAGTTCGCTTCCGGAAATCATCGCCGGGGTGATGACCATCAAATCGTCACGCCGTGTTGCGAGGCGGGTGAGGTAGTCGGCCACGGCACGGCTCATGGTGCGCACGCCGGGTGAATCGTGTCGCGCTTCACCGGTGTCGATGTCGAAAGGTTTGACGCCGTGGTACTTGCCGGTGGTGTCGTCTTCGCTCGGCGCATACCCTTTGCCTTTCACCGTTTTAACGTGGACGATGCACGGCTTGTTTTCTTCTTTGGCAACCGTAAACGCTTTTAATAGGTGTGAGAACTTGTGGCCGTCGATCGGTCCGTAGTACTGGTAACCGAGGTCTTCGAATGTGCTGTGGCCGCTAATAAATGTTTTGAGCCGCCGCTCAACCTTCGCACCAAACCCTCTGAAAGCACTTGGCACGAGCTTTTTGGTGGCCTTTCGGATCAGGCGATAGCTTCGTTTAAGGCGTATTTTTGTCAGCAACTTAGAAAAATAGCCGATGTTTTGACCGATGCTCATTTCGTTGTCGTTGAGGATGATAATCGGTGCCTTTTGACGGTCGTGCCCCATGAAATTGAGGGCTTCTAAGGCCATGCCGCTCGCGAGCGCGCCATCGCCAATGACCATGACGATTTCGCCTTCTTCATGCGTGATATCTTTCGCATACAACATGCCGGCGCCGGCGGCGAGCGACGTCGCAGCGTGACCGGCTTCGAAGACATCATGGGCGCTTTCTTCGCGTTTGAGGAAGCCGCTTAACCCGTCGGTTTGGCGCAACGTTGAAAAACGGTCGGCTCGACCGGTAAGGATTTTGTGAACGTAGCCTTGATGGCCAACGTCAAAAATGATGGCGTCGCTGGGTGAGTCAAACACTTTGTGAAGCGCGATTGTCAACTCGACGACGCCGAGGTTGCTGGAAAGGTGTCCGCCGGTTTGGGAAATCGACTCGATTAAAAATTGACGAATCGACGCGGCGAGCGCTTCCAACTGGGCAATGTTTAATGGTTTTATCGCGTTGGGGTCCTTGATATCGCTCAGTTCCACTGGCACCCCTCCTTCAGTTTTCGTCGATGTCTGTCTCTTCGTCGTTTTCATTCATGACGCGCACGAGGGCGGCTTCGGCTTTTTCCAACATCGTTTTGCATTGTTTGGACAAACGCATGCCTTCTTCGTACTTCTTGACAGCCTCTTCTAGGGGAAGATCACCCTTCTCGAGGTCGTCTACAAGCTTTTCAAGCGCTTCGAGCGCTTTTTCGAACGACAGTTTATCGCTCATGGTCATCATCCTTTTCCGTTGATTTGACGGTACTGATTGCCTTGCCGTCGTGGAAGGCGAGTGTGATGGTGTCGCCCGCGGTCAAATCACGGACGCGTTTAATCAGTTGGTCTTGTTTGCGCACGAGCACGTAGCCTTTTTCCATGATCGCGACAGGGCTCACATGGCGCAGTGTGTCGCCTAAGGTAATCAGCCGGTCGTGCTTGCGTTCTAGCAAGCGCTTTTGAGCATTGTTTAGGGCTTTTGTTTCGTCGGCAACCTTGATTTTCATGTCTTTAAGGCGCCGCGCGGGATGAAGAATGCGCAAGGTATCGTAAAGATGGGTGAACGCGCGTTCGTGCGGCATAATCAGCCGTTGTGGGTCGCGCATGACGTGGCGGTTTTCAAGGCGTTCGTACCCTTCTTTCTTTTGTTTTGTGAAGCGGCTAACGGCGTCGTAAAGACGGGTTTGGTGTTGGTGGATGTCGCGCCGCAATGTCTCACGGTCCGGCACGGCGATTTCGGCGGCGCCTGATGGTGTCGGTGCGCGCATGTCGGCGACGAAATCGGCGATTGTTTCATCGGTTTCGTGTCCGACGGCGCTGATGATTGGGGTGGTTGCGTGATAGATGGTGCGCGCGACGGTTTCGTCATTAAACGCCCATAAATCTTCAATGGACCCACCACCTCGGCCAACAATGATGAGCTCATTATCCGGATTTTGGTCGGCCCGGATGAGGTTGTCGACAATCGAACGGGGGGCGTTTTCACCTTGCACCACCGTCGGATAAACAAGAATTTTGACAAGGGGGTACCGTCGATTGATGATGTTGATGACGTCTCGCACGGCGGCGCCGGTGCGTGAGGTGATGACGGCGATTTGACGGGGAAACCTCGGCAGCGATTTTTTGTGGCTGGCGTCAAACAAGCCTTCTTTACGCAAGTTTTCTTTGAGTTTTAAGTAACTACGGTACAAATCGCCTTCGCCGACTGGGCTGAGCGACTGGCAGTAGATTTGGTATTGGCCGCTGCGTTCGTAAACGCTTAAGTACCCACGGGCGTGCACACGGTCGCCTTCTTTCGGCGCGAAATCAACGCGCATGGCGTGGCTTCTGAACATCACGGCGCTTATTTGGGCTTGGTCGTCTTTAAGGGTAAAGTAAAAATGCCCGCTCACGTTGCGTTTGAAGTTGGAAATTTCCCCTTCGAGCAACACGTCGCGCAGGTGTTTGTCGGTGTCGAATTTTGCCTTGATGTAGCGGGTGAGTTGGCTAACGCTTAAGGCTTCTGTGCTCATCGTATCCCTACTTTTTTAGGGCTCGTTTTATTTTGTCGAGGACGGCGTTGTTAAAGTGGACGGCTTTGTTGTCGCCTTCGTCGGTGAAACGGCGGGTTAGCTCTAAGGCTTCGTTGATGGCGATTTCCGCCGGCGTGTTGAGGCCGTACATCTCGTAGGTGGCAACGCGCAAAATCGCTCTGTCGACAAACGACAGGCGCTTCAATGTCCAGCGTTCCAGCTGCGGTTCGATGTGCCCATCGATGGTTGAGCGGTACTTGGTGACGCCTTCGACGAGGGCGTTTGTGAACTCATCTTCTGTCGGGGTGAGGGCCTCGTCACCGCGCAAGTCCATGCCGTAAAGAATCTCAATGGCGGCGATGCGTTGGTTGTGGCGTGATTTCGATTGTTTTTGCTTGTCTTCCATGTCGTTTCCACCATTCTTTTTTCACTAAAAAGTGTACCATAATTTCGGCAAAATAAAAAGGAAAAACACCCTTTTCCTTTTTATCAAAATCGCCTTTTTTCGCCCTTACTTCATGATGTAGAGAATGCCGATGGTGCCTTTGCCGCAATGCGATGAAATCACGCAGCCCGCTTCGGTTTCATAGAGGTTTTTCACCTTGATTTCGCCTTCGAGTCTTTCGCGGATGTAGGTGGCCATGTCCGCAGAAAGCGAATGGGTAATCATCATGAAATCGGTGTCGATTTGGTCGCGTTCTTTTATGGCTTCATCGAGCATAAGGTCAATGCCCTTTTTGATATTTCCGCGGGCTTTTTTGCCGACGTGCATGGCGCCGTCGCGCACCTTGATAATCGGCTTCAACCGTAGCATCGAGCCCATCATGTGCTTCAGGCTGCCGATGCGACCGCCGCGATGCAGATACTCGAGGGTGTCGATGACGAACTGGCTTCGGACTTTGGGGACGTGCGAACGCACCTTGCGATGGATGGTCTCTGCGTCGTCGCCTTGATCGCGATACTTCGCCGCTTTCAGCATCAACAACCCCGACCCGCTTGACAGGTTGTGGCTGTCGAGGATGAAAA
>SLFZ01000115.1 GCA_007123975.1 Candidatus Izemoplasma sp.
CCGTGGTGTCGTCGGCCGGGTATTGCACCGGGGTGACGTCGTGGATGTCTTTGTAATCTGGCACGACGACAATGCCACCGGGATGTTGTCCGGTCGAGCGTTTGACGCCAGCGATGACTTTCGCGCGGCGGTCGATTTCTGCTTTTCTAAGCGTCAGGTTTTTCTTCTCAATGTAGCCTTTGACATACCCAAACGCCGTCTTATCGGCAACGGTTGAAATCGTACCGGCGCGGAAGGCGTGATCTTTTCCGAAGAGGTCACGGATGTATTCGTGCACGATGGGCTGGTAATCGCCTGAGAAATTCAAGTCGATATCCGGCACTTTATCGCCTTTGAAACCGAGGAAGGTTTCAAAAGGTATGTCATGGCCATCTTTACCGAGGTCATGCCCACACGATGGGCACGGCATCGACTTGAGATCAAAGCCACTCGCGACGCGTTCTAGTTCTAGTTGTAAGGCACGTTCGTCATCGCGTACGCCGTAGCGCTCTTTCTCATCGTCGGTCATTTTGAAGCTCGTGAGCGCGCATTTTGGACACACGTAATGCGGCGGCAACGGATTGACCTCGGTGATGTCCATCAAGGTCGCGACGACGCTTGAGCCGACGCTGCCTCGGGAGCCAACGAGGTAGCCGCTGTCGATGGATTTCTTGACTAAAAGATGCGAGATGTAGTAGACCGTGGAAAATTTGTTGTCGGTGATGCTTCGCATTTCCTTATCGAGGCGATCTTTAAGCAACGGTGGAAGGGTTTTTCCATAAAGTTCATGGGCGCGCCTGTAAACCATCTCGCGCATCGTTTTTTCGATCGATGGTACGTTGTGTTTTTGCGCGAGGAAATCGTCGGTCGGGGCGTACAGCGTTTTCTTAAACGGTTCGACCAACTCGATTTTCTCGGCAATGGCACGGGTGTTTTTGACAACGATTTCTTCGCGCTTTTTCGCGTCTAAAAACGGAAAACTCTCGAGCATTTCTGCGGTTGTGCGGAAGTATTGGCTGGGGATTTTTTCGTATTTTTCAAGCGTGTGATATCCGCCGCCGACCACGGGGGTTTGAATGTAGATATCCCGGTAGTTGACGCCGTGTTTTTCGATGTGGTGGGCGTCGCTCGTGGCGACCACGGGAATGCGAAGCTTGTCGCCGACGCGAACGATTTTTTTCAGCGTCTCGGCGATGACCGACTCGACATCTTCAATGTCTTTGCCCATGTGCATGTAATCCTCAAACGGTTGAATTTCGAGGAAGTCATAGGCTTTCGCCGCATCTTCGGTTTCTGCTTCGCTGCGGTTTAAGGCCATTTCAAAGAGCCGGCTGTTCATGCAGCCGCTGCCGATAAGCAAGCCTTCACGGTGTTTTTCAAGCACTTTTTTAGGGATGCGTGCTTCCTTGTCGTGGTAGTCGGTGTTCGCTAAGGTGACCACGCGGTACAGGTTTTTAAGTCCGGTTTGGTTTTTGACCAGCACGGTCACATGGAATGGCATCGCATTGGCGTAGATGTCGATGTCGGGGCGGTGCTTCTGGATATTTTTCAGCTCGCCAAACGTGCGGAATCCCAACTCGTCAATCCGCGTGAGCATCGTCTTAAACACATTGGCCGTGGCCTCGGTGTCTTCTTCAGCGCGGTGGTGACGCGCGAGTTCGACCTTGAAGTGTTTGGCGACGGCTTTGAGGTTGAAGCGTTTCAGTTCGCCAGCGTAGAGCTGCCGAGCAATCTGAAGCGTATCAATGACCGGAAAATCCTCAACGGGGAGGTCGAGCGCTTTAAGGTTTTGAATGATGTGGGCCATGTCAAAGCGGGCATTATGCGCCACCAAAACAGTTCCTTTGAAAAATTCATAAAACGTCGGAAGCACCGCATCGATTGTGTCGGCGCGATCAACGTCGGTTTGGGTGATGCCGGTGAGTTTTTTGGTGAACGCAGGCAAATCGATGCCCGGGTTGACAAGCGCGTGGAAACGATCGATTACCTGGTGGTCGTGGAGTTTGACAGCGGATATTTCGATGATTTTTCCAACGTCAACCGACAGCGATGTCGTTTCGATGTCGAAGACGGTGTAGGTTGCTTCGCGCAGCGTGGTGTCGGCTTCACCCCAGGCAAGCGCAACGTCCGCTTCATCGACGACGCTCAGCTCAGCGCCATAGATTGGTTTGATGGGCTTGTTTTTCACGGCGCGATAAAAGTCAGGGAACGCTTGCACGCTGTTGTGGTCGGTCAGGGCGATGGCCGGATGATGGAAACGTAGCGCGGTGGCCACGTAATCTTCGATGGCGTCAATGCCGTCGAGCGTTGACATTTTCGAGTGAAGCTGGAGTTCAACGCGTTTGACGTCGGCGTTGTCTTGACGCATTTCGCGTGGGACGGGCTTGTTGGTGCGTTCGATGGCGACGGCGGTGAGCACGACTTCGCCGACGTATTGATCGTATTGGGCGCCGCCTTCAACGCGCATCACCATGTGCGGTTCGGTGCCACGCAAAAAGGTCAGTTCTTCCTTGTCGCGAACGAACTTTTTCACGTAGATTGAATCTTTCTCGTCGCTTAACACAAACGTAAAAAGCGTGGTACGGGGGTTCAAACGGCGTTCGTCGACGTTCATCACGGTCGCTTCAAGCGAGAAGCTGGCGTGGTGATGCATCGATTTGTATTCGACGAGGCTCGCCTCGTCGATCGGCACTTCGTCGATGGTGTGCGCAATCTTTTTGACGCCGCGGTCTTTGTATCGGATAAAACGGGCTTCGCCGTTTTGTTTGCGGTCTCGTTCGGCTTCTTCACGTTCTTCGCGGTCGACTTTTTCGATGCGTTCGGTGATTGAAGGGGTTTCTTCGCAGTAGCGAATGGCGATGTCGACATCAAAACCGATTTTTAACAGCTTTGACGTCACTTCCGGCACCATCGTCTCAACATAGGTGCCGTCCTTTGGACAACTCAGGATGAGTTTCCCTTCGTCGTTGGTGACGTCGTAGTTTTGTAAAGCGCTGTAGCGAGGACGTTGTTCAACGAGGGATTTCAGCGCGTGCCGGTAGTATCCAATGAGGTCATCGGTGTTTGGGTCGGCGTAGCTAATCTCATAATCGACACGGTCACAGGCGGCGCGTTCGGGCATGGTTTTCAAGGCTGTTTCAAAACGCGAAAAGTCCTCAACCGAAGGGGGTGAGGCGAGTTCCATATTAAAAAACCATTCGCGACGGTCCTCATCGACAATCACTTCGATCAGTTTGCCCGAGATGGTCTCTTTCAGGTCCGAAAGGGCCAGGTTATCTAGTAATTTAGCGAACGCTTCTTCCATACTGTCACTCCGTTTTCGTCTCTTCCATTATAGCATGACGCGCCGGTGTCAGGCGAAAAAAAAGCAGAAAATTATCCTGCTTTATTCGAACTCGATGTCGATTTTTCCTTGCTCGACTTCTTCGAGCGCGACGCCCACGGGTTTCAAGCATTTCGGCTCGATGGTGGTGTCTTCTTTCTCTTTAAGCATCTTTGCACGAAGCGCGGCGGCGTAGGCCAGTTTATACTTCGAGTCGATGTTGACGAGAAGTTTGTCGATGGACGGGTAACGCAGTCCTTCTTGGTTTTTTCCAGCGTATTCTTTGCTCATGATTCGTCGACCTCCATGATTTCTTTGTACTTGTAGATTGACCGCTCGGTGCGCGCGTGTTCGGCGCGGATGATCGCGAGGATGCGGTCGGCGGCGTTGCGGACTTCGTCGTTGACGACGATGTAGTCGTACTTATGGGCGAGCGGAAACTCGCGTTCGGCTTTGTCCATACGCTTTTGAATCGTCTCGTTCGATTCTGTGCCACGACGCAAAAGCCTACGGTAAAGCGTTTCTTTGTTCGGTGGTGCGATGAAGACAAACACCGCGTCACTCATTCGTTCGCGCACCTGCAGGGCGCCTTGGACCTCGATTTCGAGGACTACCTCGTGGCCTTGTTTGAGTTGTTCTTCGACCTTGTCTTTCGGGGTGCCGTAGTAATGACCGACGAACTGCGCCCATTCCAAAAAGGCGTCTTCCTTGATGCGGCGTTCAAATTCCTCTTTGCTGACGAAGTAGTAATCGTCACCGTCGATCTCGCCTTCTCGGGGTGGGCGGGTTGTCATCGAAATCGAGTAGACCAGATCATGGCCTTCCATCTCGAATAGCGCTTTTCGCACCGTGCCTTTGCCGACCCCGGACGGACCGCTTAGAACCACAAGCAAGCCACGTTCGTTCAGTTTCATGGCGGCCCTCCCCGCTCAAGTGTGTTTTATAATATCATAACACTTTTGGCACGCTTTTGTAAGGGAGAAAACAAAAAATTGTTGGCTGTGTTATAATATGTGCGGTGATTGCCATGGGTTTTGACGGATTAACACTCAAACGCGTGCTCCATGACATCGACGCACACTTCGTCGGTGCTCGCGTCAAACAAATCTATCAGCTCGGCGACCACGATTTGCTTCTTGCGTTTCGCAAAGGCAAAGCGGGTTCGCTGCTTTTAAGCGCGTCGCCCAATCACGCACG
>SLFZ01000038.1 GCA_007123975.1 Candidatus Izemoplasma sp.
AACGACGACGAACTCCCACCCGGCGCCCGCGAAGTCGTGCAAGTCTTCATCGTCCAAAAACGGAAGATTTCAGAAGGCGACAAAATGGCCGGACGCCACGGAAACAAAGGCGTTATCTCGAAAATTCTACCCGTCGAGGACATGCCGTTCTTGCCGGATGGAACGCCCGTGGACATCATGTTGAACCCGCTCGGTGTGCCCTCGCGGATGAACATCGGCCAGGTGCTTGAAATCCACCTTGGTATGGCCGCACAAAAACTCGGCGTGCACATTGCAACCCCGGTCTTCGACGGCGTCACCAACGACGACCTCGTCGAAATCATGAAAGAAGCCAACATGCAAATGGACGGGAAAACAAAACTCTACTCTGGTCGCACCGGCGAAGCCTACGACAACGAAGTGTCCGTCGGCGTGATGCACATGATCAAACTCGACCACATGGTCGACGACAAGCTCCACGCCAGAAGCGTCGGACCCTACACCCTCGTCACGCAACAGCCGATGGGCGGTAAAGCCCAAAACGGCGGACAGCGTTTCGGTGAAATGGAAGTGTGGGCCCTTGAAGCCTACGGCGCCGCCTACTGCCTCCAAGAAATGCTCACCGTGAAAAGCGACGACATCATCGGCCGCAACAAAGTCTTCCGCGCCATCGTCGACGGCAAGAGCATTCCCGGACCGAGCCTACCCGAATCGTTCCGTGTTCTCACACGCGAACTGCAGTCCTTGGGCATCTACGTCGAACTGATCAACCGCGACTCGAAGCAAAATGAAGCCAACAAAAGCCTCGTCGAAGATTCCGACGTGGAAGACTACATCAACAAATTCGGCTTCAACTCCTAAAGGAAAGGTGATACCATGAGCAAGAAGTTTTCCCATTATAAAATTCGTCTGGCTTCACCTGAAGAGATTCTGTCGTGGTCATACGGCGAAGTCGAAAAACATGAAACCATCAACTACCGGACCTTAAAACCCGAACGCAAAGGCTTGTTTTGCGAAGAAATTTTCGGTCCGCAAAAAGACTTCCAATGCGCCTGCAACAACAAATCCAAACGCAGCTCGCAAAGCGGCAAAAAATGCCCCATCTGCGGCGTTGAAATTACCGAAAGCAAAGTCCGCCGCGAACGCATGGGCCACATCAAACTCGCCGCGCCCGTCGTGCACACATGGTATTTGCGCAACACGCCATCGCGCATCGCGACGCTGCTTGACATCAAGCCCAAGGATCTCGAAGAGGTCGTCTACCTCGCCTCTTACATCGTCATCGACAAAGGCGACACCGACCTCCAATACAAGCAAATCTTATCCGAAGCCAAATACACCGAAAAATACATGGAGTACGGCCACCGTTTCCGCGCCTTAACCGGCGCCGAAGCCGTCAAGGTCTTGCTTTCTCAACTCGATCTCGACGAAGAGATCTACAAGCTGAGAAAAGCGCTTCCCGACGCCTCCAAACAAAAGCGCGAGAAAATCATCAAGCGCCTCGAAGTTTTGGAAGCCTTCAACAACTCCGACAACAAGCCCGAATGGATGGTCTTAGACGTCCTCCCGGTCATCCCCCCCGAACTGCGCCCGATGGTGCAGCTTGACGGTGGACGCTTCGCGACCACCGACCTCAACGACCTTTACCGCCGCATCCTCAACCGCAACAACCGCCTCAAACGCCAAATCGAACAAAAAGCACCCCACCTGATCACGAAAAACGAACGGCGGATGTTGCAAGAAGCGGTCGATGCCCTCATCGACAACTCCAAGCGCGGCCGCAAGATGGTCGTCGAAAAGAACCGTCCGCTCAAGAGTTTGTCGGACATGCTCCGAGGCAAACAAGGACGCTTCCGTCAAAACCTGCTCGGAAAACGCGTCGACTACTCGGGCCGAAGCGTCATCGTCGTCGGACCCGACCTCGAAATGTACCAGTGCGGCTTGCCGAAGGAAATGGCTATCTCGCTCTTCAAACCCTTCGTCATCCGTGAACTCATCCAACGTGAAATCGCATCCAACATCAAAAGCGCTAAAGGCCTGATCGAGCGCGCTGACCCGAAAATTTGGGGCGTCTTAGAAGACGTCATCAAAGAACACCCGGTGCTCTTAAACCGCGCCCCGACCTTGCACCGCCTCGGCATCCAAGCTTTTGAACCGGTGCTTGTCGAAGGGAAAGCGATTCGCCTGCACCCGCTTGTAACCACCGCCTTTAACGCCGACTTTGACGGCGACCAAATGGCCGTTCACGTCCCGCTTTCTGAAGAAGCGCAAGCCGAAGCCCGCGTGCTGATGCTTGCCTCAAACAACATCCTCAACCCGAAAGACGGCAAACCCGTCGTCACCCCGTCTCAAGACATGGTCCTCGGAAACTATTACTTGACCATGGAACGCGCCGGCGCCATCGGCGAAGGCCGCGTTTTCGGTGACTTCAACGAGGTTATGTTGGCGTTTGAAAACGGGCAAATTAAGCTGCATACCCGCATCGCCCTTCGCGGCGATTCACTCGGAAATGCCCCGCTCACACAAGCGCAAAAAGAAGGCTACCTCGTCACCACGTACGGCAAGCTGATTTTCAACGAGATCCTACCGAAAAGCTTCCCGTATTTGAACGAGCCAACCACCATCAACCTCAACGAAAACACACCCGACAATTACTTCATCAAACGCGGCGACAACATCCCTGAAGCGATTAAGAAAATGCCCCTTGTTAAACCATTCAACAAACGCTTCCTTTCACTTATCATCAGTCGCGTCTTCACCGACTTCAAAATCAATGAAACGTCAAAAATGCTCGACAAAATGAAAAACCTCGGCTTCCGTTACTCGACGTTTGCCGGCATCACCGTCAGTGCTTTTGACGTCACCCCGTACAGCCGTAAAGCCGACGTTTTAAAAGAGGGCGACGACAAAGTCGAACAGATTCAAGAGCTCTTCGAAAACGGCCTCTTAACAGAAGAAGAACGCTACCAACAAGTTCTGAAGGTCTGGAAAGAGAAAAAAGACATCATCGAACGCGGGCTTGAAAGCGAAGTGCCTGATGACAACCACATCTACATGATGTCGGACTCGGGCGCTCGCGGAAACAAATCTAACTTCACCCAGCTCGCCGGGATGCGCGGACTGATGAACAACCCGCTCGGTAAAATCATCGAGCTCCCAATCAAAGCCGCCTTCCGCGAAGGCTTGACGATGTCAGAGTTCTTCATCTCGACCCACGGCGCTCGGAAAGGGTCGACCGACACGGCGCTAAAAACCGCCGACTCCGGTTACCTCACCCGCCGCCTCGTCGACGTCAGCCAAGACCTCGTCATCACCGAAGACGACTGCTTCACCGACCGCGGCACCACCGTCAGCGCCATCCGCGACAACGACGGCAAGGTCATCGAAAGCTTGGCCGAACGCTTAAGCGGTCGCTACACCCAACAAACCGTCACCCACCCTGACACCGGGGAAATCATCGTCCAGCGCGACACCTACGTCACCGACGAACTCGCAGACGAAATCGCCGCCTCAGGCATCAAAGAAGTCAAGATTCGCGCCATCCTCACCTGCGCCGCAGAACGCGGTGTCTGTAAAAAGTGTTACGGACGCAACCTCGCCACCGGCGAACAGGTGGAAGTCGGCGAATCGGTCGGCATCATCGCCGCCCAATCGATCGGTGAACCCGGCACCCAGCTGACGATGCGGACCTTCCACACCGGCGGTGTGGCAGGCGCCGACATCACCCAAGGTCTCCCGCGGATTCAAGAACTCTTCGAAGCGCGGATGCCGAAAGGAAAAGCGGTCATCAGCGAAATCGACGGCGTCGTCGACGACATCGAACAGATCAACGAACGCTACAAGGTCACCGTCAAAGGCAAGAGCGACACCCACATCTACGAAACCAACTCCAACGTCAACTTGTTGGTGAAAGAAGACCAAGAAGTCACCGCCGGCGAGCAAATCACCGACGGATCGATTGACCCGAAACAGCTCTTAAAAGCCACCGACGCCGAGACCGTCCAACAGTACATCCTCGCCGAAGTTCAAAAAGTGTACCGCGCCCAAGGCGTTGACATCTCGGACAAACACATCGAGATTATCGTCCATCAGATGATGCGTAAAATCAACATCGTCATCGAAGGCGACACCGAGCTTCTGCCCGGCGCACAAGTCTCAATCCGCGAGTTCAAGGAAGCGAACGCCAAAGCGATGGCTGAACGCAAACGCCCGGCCATTGGCCGTCCGGTGTTGCTCGGCATCACCCGCGCCTCACTGCGCAGTGAATCGTTCCTCTCAGCTGCGAGCTTCCAAGAAACCACCCGCGTCCTCACCGACGCCGCCATCCGCGGCAAAACCGATGATCTCGTCGGCCTCAAAGAAAACGTCATCATCGGCGGCCTTATCCCGGCCGGTACGGGCATCCTCAAACACACCCACTTCGACTACGAGAAACCAGAACCCGATGAGCCCGAAGACACCGACGAACT
>SLFZ01000098.1 GCA_007123975.1 Candidatus Izemoplasma sp.
TCCAGTGAGTCAAAAAGAAACGTCATCGTGAAGAGAACCACGAAAATCGTTGGCATCATCATTCGCCCTTTGAGGGCAGTCAGTATGTTGTTCATTGTTAACACCTCTGATGTTTGTCACGACCATTATACCAAAAACACCCCGGATTCCGAGGTGTTTTCTGTGATTTAATCTGATTTTTACGTCTTTTCACGGTGCGCCGGTTTAAACGTCCTCGTCGCGTTCACGGCGGTTCTCCAGCCATCGATGAGCCTTTCTCGGGTGGTCGGCTCCATCGCCGGTGTAAAGCGTTTATGAACGGTCCAACGGGTGGTGATGTCGCTGCGGTCTTGCCAGAAACCGACGGCGAGACCGGCGAGGTACGCGGCGCCTAGCGCCGTTGTTTCACCGACCACGGGGCGCTCGACTTCAACATTGAGGATGTCGCTTTGAAAACGCATCAAAAAATCGTTTTGCACGGCGCCGCCATCGACGCGGAGCTTTTTGAGTTCTAACCCGGCATCGCTGTGCATCGTTTCAATGACATCGAGGCTTTGGTAGGCGATGGCTTCGAGCACCGCCCTGGCAATGGTCGCTGTCGTGGTGCCGCGGGTGATGCCGAAGATGGCACCGCGAGCGTCGCTATCCCAATGCGGGGTGCCGAGGCCGACGAACGCCGGCACAACGTAGACGCCTTCGTTCGATCCGAGGCTTTGCGCCAAGGTTTCGGTCTCCGCGGCGGTCTGGATCACATGGAGTTGATCGCGAAGCCACTGCACGGCGCTGCCGGCGACAAAAATCGAGCCTTCAAGGGCGTATTCAACCTTGCCGTCGATGCCCCAGGCGATCGTCGTTAAGAGCCCTTTATCGGATGACACCGCCTGCTCACCAGTATGCATCAACACGAAACAGCCGGTGCCGTAGGTGTTTTTTGCCATGCCGGGTTCAAAACAGGCTTGGCCAAAAAGGGCCGCTTGTTGGTCGCCGGCGATGCCGGCGATGGGCACACGTTCGCCAAAAAACTGCTTCTCAGCGGTGTGTGCGTACACGTGCGATGAGGGTTTGACCTCCGGCAACATCGCGTTCGGAATGCCAAACAGTTCGAGCAATTCTTCATCCCAGCTGAGGGTGTGGATATTGTAAAGAAGGGTTCGCGAGGCGTTGGAGTAATCGGTGACGTGAGCTTTTTTGCCGGATAAGTTCCAAACCAGCCAAGAATCGATGGTACCAAACAAGAGTTCGCCTTTTTCGGCACGCGCTTGCGCGCCGTCGACGTGGTCTAAAATCCAACGAATCTTGGTTGCTGAAAAGTAGGCGTCGATGACCAGACCGGTCTTCTTTTTAATCAGTGGTTCGTGCCCCGACTCTTTCAAGCGCTCACACATCGGAGCCGTCTGTCGTGATTGCCAAACGATGGCGTTATGTATCGGTCGACCGGTTTTCTTATCCCACACAACGGTGGTTTCACGTTGATTTGTGATGCCAATCGCCGCGATTTGTGAGGCATTGACGTTGTGCTTGGTGAGCACTTCGGTCATCACGCCAAGCACCGATACCAAGATGTCGTTGGGGTCGTGTTCAACCCAACCGGGTTTGGGGAAAATTTGTTCGAACTCGCGTTGCGCAATGCCTTTGATGTGACCATCTTTGGTAAAGAGAATGGCGCGAGAGCTCGTGGTGCCTTGGTCGATGGCCAGGACGTATCGTGTTTTCACAAGGGTCATCCTTTCTATAACCAGACAACAAAGTAAAGGGTCATGGCGAGTATGTAGGTCACAAACAAGTAGTTCGCAACCTCAAACGACAACGTGAAATCTCGTAAGCTCCGGACGGCCCCGCCATCCGGGCGCACAAGGAAGCGATACAATAGATAAGCGACGCCAATGATGATGAGGTACTCTAACAACTTGGCAAGGGTGAAGGTGATGTCGCTAAAGTCGGCGCCAAAGAACCCTTGACCGATCGAGATATAAAAGGTTCCAAAGACGATAAGCATCAATGACAAGACGATCAACGTCATGTCTTGGAGTTTGTTGTGGAAACGGAGTGAGAACGTCTTCGGCCCAAAGAAAATCTGACTCATTTTGACAAACAGGGTCGCCGTACCGATGTTGGCGATGAAAAGCACCCAATAGCGTAAATCGGTGGTGTCGAATCCATACATGATGACCGACTTGCTGATGAAACCGTTAAACAGGGGGGCTCCCGTAATCGACAGCATCGCAAAGAGCATCGCGATGCCGAGCAAAGGCATCGAGCGCATCACACCTCGCATCTCGCTGACGTACTTGGTTTGATAGACTTTGATAAGCATGCCTGCCGCCATGAAGAGGAGCACCTTGAAGAATGCATGGTTAAAGATATGCAGCACACCGCCGCTATAGACGAGGGCATCGGTGCTCGAAAGTCCAATAACGATCAGCCCGATTTGGCTTACCGTCGAGTAGGCGAGCATTTGTTTGATGTCGTTTTGCGATATCGCGAAGACGATGCCGACAATCGCGGTCAACGCACCGATGACAAAGAAGAAATCGGTGTATTGGTACCCTGCTTCGGAAAACATCGCGTTGACACGGATAAACAGATACAAACCGCCCTTAACCACAAGTCCGCTTAAGAGTGCACTGATGCCGGCGCGGGCTGCGCCGTGGGCCTTAGGAAGCCATGTGAAGACCGGGAAAAGCGCGGCCTTAACACTAATGCCTGCCATCATAAGAACGTAGGTGAATCGCATCGCCGTGGTCGGGGCGACTTCAAGCATTTCGGCGGTGATGACGGCGATGTTGATGGTGCCAAAGGTGAAGTAAAGGAAAATAATCCCGATGAGAAAAGCGAGCACACCGCTCGTGTTTATCAGAAGGTAATAGAGCCCCGCTCTAAATGATTTCGGGGCTTTGTTGAAGGCGACAAGAATCGTGACGATAATCGTGGTCAGTTCCACGAAGACAAACATGTTGAACAGGTCGTTTGTCTGCAAAAGGCCGAGGAAAACCCCTTGCAAAAACAGCATGAAAAAAACAAAATCATGGTCGGTTTCTTTGGTGTTAAACGTGTAAAGCAACACCATCCACCAACTGAAAAGCGTCAAAAAGACAAACGACATGCTCAACCCATCCGTACGGATTGGAATGCCGACGTTATCCCAAAGTCCAACGATAAAGGTCTGAGGTTGGAAGGCCCCGTCTTGATAAAAATGGTGGAAATAGACAATGGCGAGCCCTGTCATGAGTGCCTGCGCCACAAGGGCGAGGTAGTTGACATGCTTGTTTTTTACGATGTAGATGATGATCGCCGTTACCACGGGGATGATGATTAAAAAGATTGGGATGTGCGTCATCATTTCACCTGCCCTTCCTGCAGTTCTCATTTTTTTCCATTATAGCACAGACGCGGACGTGATGCCGCCGTTATGTGACTTTTCTGACGTAGTTGTACACACGTCCACCAAGGTCGTTTTCGTGCACATAGGCCGTGAAACCATGACGAAGAAAGCTTTCATCGGGTTGTTCACGGACAATGTCGTCGTCGCCATTGCAGACGACGATAAGGCCACCCGGTTTTGTCACACGAGCTAGTTCAGCAACTTCGGCAGCAAAGTCGTCGCCCACCACATGGCCACTAAGAACATGATCAAAGGTGTTGTCTTCAAACGGCAAGCAGGCCACCGTACCATCGAGTACCTTAACGTTGGTAATCGCTTCTTTTGCTATGCGGTCTCGCATGTGTTCGCGCAACCGATCGACTGGTTCGCTGGCGTAGACGCGCTTCGCAATGCGTGCGGCTTCAAAAGTTAGGCGGCCGGTCCCGGCACCAACATCGAGAACCACGGCATCGGTAAGGTCGGCGAGCTCGTGGAGACGCTTCGGGTTCCATGCCGTGATGTAGTTGCAGGCGGTTTCCATGATGCGTGGTTCGGTGTAAACCACGTCGGTCTCGATTGATTCCATGAAAGCAACTTCCCGTTGACGCAACGCTTCTGAACTAAGGGCTATGGCGTTATCGACGAGAAAATCAACCGCCTTGGTGCTTTCGGGACTGCGTTTTTTCACCACCCACGCCACGTCGGGATGGCGCTTGAGCAACGTCGCCAAGGTGACGTCGTGGTTGTCTAGTTTGGCCGTATCGAAGTGGTTGTACCGTGAAAAAACCATCGCCAAAAGCCACCGATCCATCAGGGCGATGTGGCGAATGGAAAAATCTTTTCCGGTGATCCAGTTGTATTTTCCCATGCTGTCTCCTTAGCGTAATGAAGTCTGTTTTCGAAGCGAGTTACTGTAAAAGGGTTTCAAGTTTTTTAGCGGACGCGACGCGCCCGACCAGTTTGATCTCATCGTCGACAATGAGGCCCGGCGTCGCGAGGATGCCATGGTCGGCGATGGCGTTGATGTCGGTGACTTTTTCAA
>SLFZ01000088.1 GCA_007123975.1 Candidatus Izemoplasma sp.
GCCGTTGCCTTTAAGGATATCGTGTTTGGGTACACCGAGGAGACTGTGCTTGATCGCATGAGTTTTGAGGTAAATCAAAACAGCACGGTCGCCCTTGTCGGGCCCTCAGGCGGTGGGAAAACGACGGTTTTCAAACTGATTTTGCAATTTTTCGCGCCCGACTCAGGCGCGCTTGCCATCGGCGGGGAAGCAGCCTCGGGGAAACCCATTCATGACCTTCGCGACAAGATTGCCTACGTCCCTCAAGACGCGCATCTGTTTAACACCACCATCCGGGAAAACATTGCGTACGGCAACCTCGACGCCGATGAGGCGTCGATCATCGACGCAGCCAAAGCCGCGGGTGCGCATGACTTCATCTCCGATTTCGACCACGGCTACGATACCATCATCGGGGAACAAGGCGCCAACATTTCCGGTGGGCAGCGCCAACGCATCGCCATCGCCCGTGCCATGTTGAAAGACGCCCCGATCTTGCTTTTAGATGAAGCGACCAGTGCGCTTGACACCGAATCAGAAGCGCATGTTCAGCGAGCGCTTAAAGAACTGATGAAAACGAAAACGGTGATTGTCATCGCCCATCGTTTATCCACCATAGAGCACGCCGACAACGTGCTTGTGGTTAAAGACGGGCGCGTGGTTGAAACCGGGACCCACGCGAGCCTGCTTGACGATGAAAACACGCTCTATGCAAAACTATATCGTACCCAACAAGTCCTCGCAGAAAGCGCTGAACAACCGACATAAAAAAAAGCGGTTTGACCACGTGGTCATACCGCTTTATTTATCAAAATCATACCGAACATAGGGTGAGAACTTCGCGCGTTCAGCGTCGACGTCATCGCATATGAGGTTAGCACGACGTGGGTTTTTCGACACGTCGACCTCAACGACCATCACTTGCTCTTCGCGCCCTGCCTCAGCCAGCACATCGCCGTGCGCATCGACGATCAAACTCTCGCCGCGAAACACCGCCGCTTCCCCGTCGATGATTTCGCTGCCAATGCGGTTTGTGAGAACGGCATGCACCCCGTTTTCAAGAGCTCGAACCTTGACGACATCTTTGGTCCAGGGACCACCAAAGTTCGAAGGGGCACAAAGCAATTGAGCGCCCTGTAACGCGAGCACGCGCGCGGCTTCGGGAAACCACGTATCAAAACATGTGATGATGCCTATTTTTATGCCTTTCACATCGATTATCGCGAGTTGGTCACCGGCATCAAACACCGCTTCATTGACGGTTTTTGTCATCTTCCGTTGGCTGCCGAGAATGCCGGAATCGTCGACGACGTAGATGGTGTTATGACGTTTATCGACGGCGCGTTCAACCGTGCCAAAGACGATGGTTGTCTTTTCACGTTTGGCAAGCGCCAACATGCGCTGCATGACGGCTTGATGGCTCTCGTTATTGTAAATCGCATCCAAGGCCTTGCGGCTGTCGAAGTAGTACCCGCTAAAGGCGAGTTCGGGAAGCACGATAAGGTCGGCCTCACAGTTCGTCAACAAGCGCTCAACCACTCGAATGTTTTCTTCAGGGTTGCGTGTGACATGGTATTGACAAAACCCAATCCGCATGCGCGTCATCCTTTCAATAGAGCCTCAAGACGATTATACCTTATTGCGATAAAAACCACAAAAAATAAAACGTTGTGGCACCCGGTGGTTCACTTGACAACGCGGCTGTTTATCAATCTATGCAAGCCGTCAAAAGCTTGGATGACGCGATGGTCACGTTTTTGGACACGACGCCATTTAGTGAGTAAGTTTAGAATAAAAAGCCTAACGGGTTCAATGATTTGCGAAAATACGGTATAATTGTTTCATACAATGCGCATTACCTGAATGATATAGTAGGATATACGATGAAGAAATTGTTGATATTTGCACTGCTGTTGATGGGTGCGTTCTCGTTGGCGGCATGTGGTCGCGACGAAGAACCCGATCCGAGCCCGAGCCCGAGCCCGAGCCCAAGCCCGACGGAATCGCCCGATCCAACAGAGTACACCGCCGAGGACATCATGGCGATGTTGCTAGCATCGGATTATGTCACACAACCGGTGATGGACCACGGGAACTTTCCAAGGGAGTTCTATGGTGCGAGTGTCTCGTGGCAAAGCAGCGACACAAGCATTATTCGCCACTCCGGCGATGTGCGTAGTCGACCCGGATATGATGAGGATGCATGGACCGTTGACTTTGATGTAACCGTCGAACACGACGGCGATACGGTTGAAGAAACCGTCGCCATCACCATCGCTTCCCTCGACATGATTTGGGACGTCATCGAAGCATGGTTCGACGAGCCCATCACCGATAACTTGCCACTGGGTACGAACACCATCGTCTTTAGCACAAGCTGGGAATCGTCGGAACCACACATTCTTAGTCCAACAGGATACGTGAACCGTCCGCTGCATTTTGAAGAAGACGTGACGGTGACGATGACCGTGACCGTAAACTATTCTGGGGAAGAAGAGCGTGAATATGAGTTTGACGCTGTGATCGTCAAGCGCGATGCGGCGAGCATCGTTCAAACGGTATCTTTACCGTTCATTAGCCATGGGTATGAGTGGCCGGTTGCTGAACGCGATGTGGACATTCACTACACCCACGAAGGCGGCATGCCATACGTCGACTTGATGACCTTCTTAGAACTGCTCGATGCCGGCGATTATTACTGGGATGAAGAAACGGGAGACCCAGAAGAGGAAATGTCTGAGGGTGCGATTATCCTCGAGAACATCGACATTACTATCGATGGGTACGTCGTGCTTCTTGAGTATCATAGCATCCCTGATGAAGACGACGAGGACGACGAAGAGTTTTACGCCTTCATGGAAATTGACTTTGAGAACAACACCGCCATCGTCAGCGAACTCTTGTTCTTCAACGCCTTCAGAGCACCGACAAAAACCGACTTTGGTGAAGGCCTTGAAGTGTATGACAGCATCTATGAAGGCCCTGAAGAGGTCTACGATTTCAACCTGACGCATTACCGCATTGAACTTTTGGCGCAGGATGACATGTTGCTGATGCCATTCCACCTTGCCAACATGTGGTTTTCCGGTAGCATGTACGATGTCTATTACAACGGCGATTCACTCCATGGTTTTGACACCTATCAACGCGGCGATGCTGACATCCGCGCTGAAATGCGGGAGTCAAGCCGCAACAATACCGCCATTCCCGACCAGCTGCTCATCGATTCATACAACATGACCGTCTTCAGCTTTGATCATTTCTATGGTCTGCGTGAAGAATATGAAATCGATACATTCTACGACATGATTGAGTTTCACCGTTTTACGCGCCAAGGCTCATCGCATTACGAAACACTCTACCATCTTGTGTTTGACCTTGACGACCTCCACACCAGCTTCAGCATGAGCGGGTACTACCATCCAAGCTATAGTCCGGGATTGGTGCTCAACCTGTTCGGCCCGCGCTACATGAACTACTATGATGCCATGCAAGGCGTCGATGGTGGAGCCAATGTGCTGCAGCTTTATTGGGGCGGAAACTTTGACAACTTCGCCGACGACGTGAACAACAACAACATTTCCGTCATGTACTACGACAACGAGCGCATCGCCCGCATCCGTTTCTACGGCTTCGATGCCGATACGCCGGATGCTTTCGCCGAAATTCTTGATGCAATCGACGAAAAAGGCACGGTTGAAGATATCATCGTCGACATCAGTGCCAACTTCGGTGGCATCGTCGGCACGATGTGGCAAATCATCGCCTACATGACAAACGACCCGATTGGCGCTTATAACATCAACCCCGCCGATGGCTCGCGCAGCGCAACTTATTACATCTCAGAAACCGAAGCACGCACCGACTTTAACTGGTACATCATGACCTCGCGCGTCAGCTATAGCGCCGCGAACATGATGGCAACCCACGCCAAAGACATGGGCTTCGCAACCCTAATCGGCCAGCCCACGCAAGGGGGCGCCGCCTCCATTCGCGTCAACATCAACCCGACCGGCGCAATGATGATTATGAGTTCGAACCGTGTCTCCGCAAACAGCGATTACGAAAGCACCGAATTTGGCATAGATCCTGACTACTTCTTACCGTTCCATCAGTTTAACTCAGGCACCGCCATTACCAACCTCATCAACAGCATCCGCGATGACATGGCAGACGAGGACTAAAGGAAGATGAAGGGCGCGTTCAACTGAACGCGCTCTTTTTTTATGCATGACAAAAAATGCATTAATTGACATAAAATAACATGCGTGATACTCTAAAAAGGGAGAAGGGGAAACAATGAAAGAGAACCGTTATACCGTCCGTGACGTGGTTGAAATGACCGGTCTCTCAGAGCGGAGCATTCGGCGCTA
>SLFZ01000093.1 GCA_007123975.1 Candidatus Izemoplasma sp.
AAAGTCGGTGCGTTCACCTTCGGCGGGGGTTATGCGATGATCCCCGTTTTTGAACGTGAACTCGTGATGAAGCACAAAGTCATCAAACCGGAATCGTTTTACGATACGCTCGTCATCTGTCAATCGATTCCCGGAGCGATCGCCATCAACTTCGCCGCCTTCACCGGCTACAAACTCCGTGGCTACGTGGGCGCATTCGCCAGCCTCTTAGGCGTTATTTTACCGTCGTTTATTATGATTTTACTGGTTGCGGCGTTTTTGTTTCGCTTTGTCGATGAACCCTTGGTTGAAGCGTTTTTCCGAGGCGTACGTTTAAGCGTTGTGGCCTTGATGTTTTTAGCCGGGTGGAAGATGCTAAAGCGCAACCGCACCTGGTTTGGTTTCTTCATCATCGCCATCACCTTGGCGATGCTGCTTGGGTTCTCGGCGCACCCGATTATCGTCGTCGTGTTTGCCGGGGTGTTTGGGTACGCGAGTTTAACGGTGAAGGCGGTGGTTGATCATGACACTGCTCGTTAGCTTGTTTCTTGCCTTTCTTACCATCGGGATGATGTCGTTTGGCGGGGGATATGCGATGCTTCCATTGTTTGAACGCATCGTCGTCATTGACAACGCCTGGCTTACGATGGAGCGCTTCGTCGACATGATCGCCATCAGCCAAGTCACCCCGGGGCCCATCGCGATTAACAGCGCCACCTTCATCGGCTTTCAAACCGCCGACGTCTTAGGCGCCGCGGTGGCGACGCTTGGTGTGGTGCTTGTGCCCGTGATGCTGGTCTTGTCGGTGGTGCATTTTGACAAGGCGTTTCAGCGCTCACGCGCCGTTCGTCGTGTGCTTTCTGGGCTTAAGCCGGCCTTGGTTGGGTTAATCCTCGCCAGCGTCTTTTCCGTTGCCACCAACGCGCTCATCGACTGGAAGGCATTCGCGATACTCGGTGTGCTCTTGGTGCTCTTGGTCAAAGTCAAGGCCCACCCGATGGTGGTTATTTTGCTTTCTGGAATCTTGGGCATGTTGATTTATGGGTAAAAAAAGAAACGCCGTGGCGTTTCTTAGGATTTCCGGTTTTTGATCCAGGCTTTGAAGGTGTTGCGGTAGGTTGGAGAAATCAATGATTTCATTTCGTACAGTTCATCATCGGCCCGGCGCATGGTTTCTTCCAACGTTTCATGCTCGCGACGCAAGGCGCATCCGATTGAGACGCTAATGTGTTCATCAAGGTCCGTCGATTCGGCGGCGGTGAGGATATCGCGTTTCATTTTTTTTAGGGTCTTTTCGTCGCACGCCTTGCATAGGAGCATAAACTCATCCCCACCCATCCGGAAGGCGAGGATATTCTCGCTTTCAAAGCGTTTGAGGATGGCGACGTAGCGTTTGATTAAACGGTCGCCGGCCGCATGGCCAAAGTAGTCGTTATGCAGTTTTAGGCCGTTTAAGTCACTGATGATGATGCCGGCTTTGGGATGCTCTTTTTCATAAGACGCGCGGTTCTTTTCAAAAAAGTTACGGTTGAAGATGCCGCTCATGTCGTCGTAGCGAATGTAGTAGTTGAGTCGATCCACCAGCTGCATCAACCGCGTCTCATCGTACATCAAGACGAGGGTTCCTGTCTGTTTAAAGTTAGGAATTGAGAAGTTTTTAATAATGGTGTAAAGGTAAGCTTTATCTTGATAGGGATCGTCTTTGATGTGGTCAAAGGTTTTGTATAGCACCGCGTGGCTTCTTAGTGCATCGAGGAATGAATCGAGTTTCTGCAAGGCTTGCTTGGGCACACTATACTTCTCGGTAAGTGCATTCGAATACTCGATGACGTTGCCGTCTTTATCGGCGATGATGTACATCTCGCGCATCGCATTAATCAAGACATCGCGGCTTCCCGACAACAACCTAAAACGAAAGTCCCTTGTGAAGACAAGCCAGTATAAGAAGAACGCGAAGAGCACAAAAATGATGTACGTAGGACTAAAATAGACGCGGGTGTAGAACACATGCCATATGTTTAACCCAAACCCGATGACGACAATCGCCAGGACAGAAAAGAATGGGACGTAGCCATAATGCGTCTCACGCGGACGCTTGAAATGCCAAAGCAACAACCCCACCGACAAAAGCACCACGGCGTAGCCAATGGCCGTGTGCAGGAAGAAAAACGGCCCGTATGATGCGAAGAAGACATCGGCGCGATCCGTGACCTCGGACGGGGTCAGTTCTATGTACCATCGATGGAGGGGGTTGGTGAGGGCCATGGTGAGGTTGACACAGAAATACACCAACGCCGACAAACGAACGCCCCGCCACATGGCGTAGCCAAGGAAATGAAAAATCGTTTCAAAAGCCAAATACACCACCGCAAAGACAAGCGGGTATATTAACAGCGAAGCATAGTAGACGATGGTCAGGTTGCTGGAAAAATACGACGCAATTGTGACAATGGAGTAGACAAACACGACATTGATTAAACCACGCAAAAGACGGTACCGCTTGTAGTGTCGATACCGATGCAGGACAATGACAGGAACGAATGAAACCAAGAAGAAGGTCACGATGACGATTTCCATAAACACGTTCATAAGGGCCTCCCCAACGGGTTTGATACAACCATAGTATAGCATACATTGGTATGTTGTGCATGCGATAATAATTATGTGAACACCCTATTGAAATCCACTCGAACGGGTGTATAATAAGGGGCAAAGGAGATGGTCTTGATGATTGTGCTCAAGGGTTTGCGAAAAATCTTCTTCGGCACCTACGCTCGTGGGTTTTTCTCAAGCTATTTAATCGTGATAACCTTGGGGGCATTTGTGCTGTCTTTGCCTATCAGCCTACAGTCGGGCGTCAGTTTAGCCCCGGTCGATGCGATGTTTACCGCAGCGAGCGCCATCAGCACCACCGGACTGACCACCATCGTGCCGGCAGAGACCTTCTCGCTATTCGGCATTATCGTGCTGCTTCTAATCATTCAGTTCGGGGGCATCGGGTTGATTATGGTGGTGGCGTTGTTTTGGCTCATCGCCCGCCGTCAAATTGGCTTCAAACAACGCAACATGATCATGACCGACCAAAACCAACTTTCCCGTCAAGGCATTGTCCGCTTTGTGCGCAACGTCCTGATCATGATTTTCATCATCGAGGGCATCGCCATCGTCACGCTATCGAGTTACCTATACTTCTCCGGCCATTTCCCGATCATCGGCGATGCCATTTTACAAGGCGTTTTCCTAAGCATTTCGCTTTTCACCAACGCTGGGTTTGACCTCGCGCCAAACAACGACAGCTTCCAGATGTTCGCCAACGACTACTTTATGCAGTCGGCTGCCATCTTTTTGATTTTCATGGGCGGCGTCGGCTTTTGGGTGCTTGCCGAAATCAAGGAGTTTGTCGTCGCCAAACGGCATGGCGAACGGTTTAAGTTCAGCTATTTTGTGAAAATGCTCGTGGCGATCCACCTCGTCCTTTTCGTGGTGGGTGCTGTCTTAATCATCGCCTTGGAGGGCCGCGGCTTCCTCGCCGATAAAAGCCTGATCGAATCGATCTACTACGGCCTCTTCATGAGCATCACCACCCGCAACGCCGGGTTCTCGACCATGGACGTGAATGACTTTGGTGTCACGACCCAGCTTTTGATGATGGTCTTGATGTTTATCGGCGCAAGCCCCAACAGCGCCGGCGGCGGTATTCGCACGACCACCGTTCTCGTTGTCTTGGCGGCGATGCGCACCTTCTCCCTGGGCAAGCAAGACGTCATCATCAGAGAGCGCAAAATCAAAGACTTTACCGTCCGAAAATCCTTCGTCGCCATCATGACGGGCGTCATGTTGGTCTTCTTTGCGATAGCGTTGTTGTCGCTGGTTGAGGTCGCGCCGATTCACGCCGTGTCGTTTGAGGTCATCAGCGCGTTTGGCACCACCGGGTTATCCTTGGGCATTACCGAGACCCTCGCAACCTTTAGTAAACTCGTGCTCGTCATCGTCATGTTCATCGCCCGCATCGGCGTCTTGGCCCTGCTTTTGATGTTTAGGCCCGACCGCGGCGGCGAGACTGGCGTGCATTACCCGGAAACCGATATTATTGTCGGATAAGGAGTGATTTCTCCATGGCCACCACCACACCCCTCGCTTGGCGAGGCCTGATGATTTACCAAGTTTACGTCCGTAACCACACCGCGGAAGGCACCTTCCGCGGTGTGATTGACGACTTAGATCGCATTAAAGACCTAGGCACCGATGTTGTGTACTTGCTTCCGATTAACCCGATCGGCGAGGTTGACCGCAAAGGCACCTTAGGCAGTCCGTACGCCATCAAGGACTACTTTGC
>SLFZ01000044.1 GCA_007123975.1 Candidatus Izemoplasma sp.
ACTTCTTGAGTGAGTTTGGCACCTTTGAAGACTACCCGATGCCTGGTGTCACGGTGTGGGAACACTACCTTGTTTACGCAACGTCCTTTAAGATTGCCGATCAAGTCATGAAGCAACTCGAAGTTAAACTGCCGATGACCGAAGAAACAGCACGGCAATCGACGTACCTCGGCGTCGGCTATGGGTATGGTCCTCGCCGGATGGCGTTTGCCTACACCGTTGGCCGCATCAACACATCCGTTTCACGTGCAAGAAGCAACGCGCGACGCACCATCAGCTCCTCACGCGCATCGTCTGCGGGCCGCGGTGGCGGCTTCAGCGGCGGCAGTTCACGCGGCGGAGGCGGCGGCGGATTCCGTCGCGGATAAATCGTGGTGCGAATGGACACCCATGGTGTATAATGTGATTAAAGAGATAGGCGCTTGATGCGCAAGGAAGGAGAAACGCAATGTTATTAATTGGAACAGGCACCATCATTGGCATCGTCGCAGCGGTTTTAGGGTTATTCCTTATCATTGGCATCGTCCGTGTGTACAACGTCTTGGTTCAACTTCGCAACCGCGTGCGAAACAGCTGGAGTCAAATTGACGTCCAACTGAAGCGTCGCTTTGACATGATCCCAAACCTCGTGGAGACCGTCAAAGGTTACGCAAAACATGAAAAAGAGATTTTCGAACAGTTTGCTGAAGCACGTAAAATGCACGCGCAAGCAGCACAAACCAGCGACGTCGCGCAAGCGGCACAAGCAGAAAGAGGCCTTAGTGGCGCGCTTTCCCGCTTAATGGTCGTGGCCGAGCAATACCCGGAGCTCAAAGCCAACGAGTCGTTCAACAAGCTGATGGGTGACTTAAAAGAGACCGAAGACAAGATCGCCTACAGCCGTCAGTTTTATAACGACAACGCCATGAAACTCAACAACAAGATTGAAATGTTCCCAAGCAACATCGTCGCCGGCATGTTCAAGTTTAAAGCGGCCACATTCTTTGAAGTGGACGACGATTCCCAACGTCAAGCTGTCAAAGTCGCGTTTTAAGCATTTCTTTAGGCGTGTGTGCGTCTAAGAACCCTTGGAGGGATTCCGATGTTCAAACGAGATATTCTCACCATCCCCAACGCCCTAAGTTTTTCCCGTATTGTCTTTTTACCACTGCTCATCGCCCTGGCGTTGATGCGCAAGGACACGGCCTTCTTAATCATTTTTATTGTGATTGGCTCAACCGACGCGTTTGATGGCCTTGTGGCCCGCAAATTCAACATGACGTCGGATTTTGGGAAAACCATTGATTCACTCGCCGACTTGTTCTTTTATTTAGCGTGTGCGTGGTTTATGTATCAGCTCTTCCCGGCGGTCCTTGAACCGAACCTGATGCTGCTTTATGTGTTTTTAAGCGTCTTGGCGATTTCGTTCGTTGTGTCGTTCATCCGGATAGGCAAACCGGTGATGATGCATACGTACTGGTTAAAACTCAACGCCGTGTTGGTCTACATGCTGATTATCCTCTCGTTTTTTACCGACACCACGTGGTTTTTGGCGGCGATCTTGTTTTCATTCATCGGTGCGTTTACCGAAGAAATGGCGATTTTCATTTTGTTTGGGGATGTCGACCCCGACACGCCGAGCATCTTCACCTTGATGCGCAGCAAAACCGTTTAAACCCGGGACGCCACGGCGTCCCTTTTTTCACCGCAACACACGACCTAAGACAATCCTACTGGCCGTTTGTCGAAAGCGTTGCCATTTATCGTCGTGTTTTGCTATAATGTAGTTAGCGCGAATTTTTACAAATGGAAGGATGAGTCCCCTTGAAAAAGTACGACATCGACCGCATCCGCACGATTGCGGTCACCGGACACCTTGGTTCCGGCAAAACATCGTTCACGGAATCGGCGTTGTTTTTGACCGGTGCGAAAGAAAAGAAAGGTCGTGTTGAAGATAAAAACACGGCATCGGACTACCTCGTCGAGGAGCACAACAAACAATCGTCTTTATCGATGAGTTTGATTCCCATCGAGCACGATGGCTATAAGTTCAACTTGCTCGACACCCCGGGCAGCGAAGAATTCGTCGCCGAACTGAACCAAGCGCTTCACGTATCAAAAGGCGCCGTGTTGGTCCTCGATGGCACCAAAGGCATCGACATCGGCACCGAACGGATTTTGGATGAGTTGACCGAACGGCATGTCCCGACGGTTATCTTCATCAACAAAATGGACAAGCAAAACATCAAGTTCGATGAACTGATCACCAAGATTCGTGACAAAATTGGATACCAAGCCGTGCCCTTCTTGTGGCCGATTGGTCAAGCCGACGACTTTAAAGGCTACGTCGACCTTGTCGACATGAAAACCCGCCTCTTTGATGGCGAAAAAGTCGTTGAAAGCGACGTTCCCGAAGACATCGCCGCCGAGGTTGAAGGCCATCGCGAGCAGATCGTCGAATCGGTCGCGGAAACCTCAGAAGAACTCCTTGAAAAGCATTTTAGTGGCGAAGAATTGACGCAAGAGGAAATCCATAACGGTCTCCGCCAAGGCGTCTTGTCCGGCGAACTGAAACCGATTGTCATCGGCAGCGCCGACAAAAACATCGGCATCGTCGCCGTCTTGGAAATGATCGCCAAGTTTATGCCCGCACCGAACGACCTAAAACCGATGAAGGGAAAAAACCCTGACACCGACGAAGAAATCGTCCGTGAAACCAAAGAAGACGGTCCATTCGCGGGGTATGTTTTTAAGACCACTGTCGACCCGTTCATCGGCACCGTGAACCTGGTGAAAGTTTTCTCAGGAAAACTGAAAAGCGGTGACGAAATCATGATCGGCAACACCAAAAAGACTGCCAAAGTCGGCACGATTTTCACGGTCCGCGGCAAAGAGCAAATCGACGTCGATGGTATTGGTGCAGGCGACATCGGCGCCGTCACCAAAATCGACAGCATCTTCACCGGCTGCACGCTGACCGACCCGAAAAACCCGGTTGTATTCCCCGCCGCTGCCATGCCAAATCCGACACTATACCTTGGCATTCATCCCAAACAACAACAAGACGAGGATAAACTCTCAAGCGTTCTCAGACGCTTAAACGTCGAAGATCCTTCGTTTGAAACCCGCCGCAACGCTGAGACCGCTCAGCTGCTCATCGGCGGGCAAGGCATGACCCACATCGGCTACATTCTCGACAAAATGCTCAACATGTTTAAAGTCGATGTCGAAACGTCCGATCAAAAGATCGTCTATCGCGAGACCATCAAGAAAAAAGTCGAAGCCGAAGGCCGCCACAAGAAGCAATCGGGTGGCGCCGGGCAGTTCGGTGTGGTGAAAATGCGCTTTGAGCCGCTCAACCCGAACGAAACCGAGTTTGAGTTTGAAGAAGTCATTCACGGCGGCACCGTGCCGAAAAACTTCCACCCTGCGGTTGAAAAAGGCTTGATTGAGACGCTGCAAAAAGGCCCCTTGGCCGGCTTCCCGGTCATCGGCGTCAAAGCGACGCTTTACGACGGCAGCTACCATCCGGTTGACTCGAACGAGATTTCGTTCAAACTCGCCGCTGCGCTCGCCTTCAGAAACGCCTGTAAAACCGCGAAACCGACCATTCTTGAGCCGGTTATGAAGGTGGAAATCACCGTCAAAGACGACTACGTCGGCGATGTCATGGGCGATGTCAACAAACGCCGCGGACGCGTCCTCAGCATGGACCCGATTTCCGGCGGACGCCAGGTCATCACCGCCGAGATTCCCGAAGCGGAAATTGTCAAATACACCATCGACCTCAAGGGCATGACCCAAGGAAGCGGCTTCTACCAACGTGAGTTCGCGCGTTATGATGAAGTGCCCGATAACCTTGTGCCAAAAATCGTCGAAGCCCATCAAAAAGAAGATTAACCAATCAAAAACCCCTCATCGAGGGGTTTTTTTGGCTTTTAGCGAGGGGTTAAGCAGCTAGGATCGTCGGCGTCTGCGCGATTGACGCGGTCGCCAACGGCGATTGCGGCAAGCGACGCATCCGGAAAGGGCTTTAAGTGGTTTTTTGCCTCAGACGGCTCCGCGCGCAACCAGTCGATCGCCTCGTGGGCTGTAAACATCACTGGCATGCGGTGGTGCACCGGTGCCACGACGCCGTTGGCCTGGGTGGTTAAAATCACACCGGCAAAGCCACTAGGAACGTCTGAACTTTTTTGGTAGACACCCGCCAATAAAAAGGGCTTTTTATCCTGAAGATAGAAGTGGTGCGGAATGCGCGCGCCAT
>SLFZ01000048.1 GCA_007123975.1 Candidatus Izemoplasma sp.
ACAAAAAGGTGGCACGTAAAAGGGCGAACGTTCGGTCCGCGGTACCACCTTTCTTCCGGTCAATCCGGCACTTCGCAAGATAACGGTTTTACCCGGCCGCGCTTTTGGCGCGGCGACTTCCAAGTGTATTTCGCCCTTAGCGTTCCCGGTTCACACCAACCACCGGGTCTCTTCAAACGCATTGCAGGTTACTTCGCTTGTGCATCGTCTTTCGTTTAACGCGTGGTGCGGCGGAACACGAGATCGTGATCGAGCATCACGCGGGTTTCATCAAGGGGTTCTTCGTTCATGAGTTTGGTAAGCAGGCGCATGCTGACGGCGCCGATGTCGTAAATGGGCACATCAACACAGCTGAGCTGCGGGCGCGCGAGTTGTGCGTACTTGGTGTTTTGGAACCCCGCCACGCTAATCTTGTCGGGAATATGCACCTGGTTTTGGCGAGCGACGTTCATAAACGACACGGCAATCGAATCGCGAACGGCGATGACACCGTCGACTTTATGGTCGCGGAAAAACTCGTTGAAATGGTCGGTGTTGATGGCGATACGGCCCGAGGTACGCATGATGCGCGGCGTCAGGGTAGCCTCTTCAATCGCGCGGACGTATCCGGCCTCTTTGAGGTCGTTAACCATGTATTTACGTACCGTGGAGATCATAAATATGTCTTTCCGACCTTCGTCGATGAGTTTTTTGGTGATTTCATACCCGGCTTTTTCGTAATCGATGGAGACGCTTGGAATCTCATCGCTTTCAGGATAGATGGTGTTGGTGAGGACGATAGGTATCTTGTATTCATTTTTAATTGTCTGGAGGAAATCGAACTGCTTCTCGGTGATTTCATCGTTCAAATATAAAATGCCGTCAACCTGAGCGGCGACGATTTCTTTTAAGATGTCCTCTTCATGGCCTTCCTCGTTGTCGAGAATGTAAAGCAACACCGAATACTTGTACACCCGTGCGATGTCGGCGATGCCGTTCATCATCTCGGCCATTGAGGCCCGTGTCATGTCCGGAACCAGCACGGCCACGGTGGTGGATTTGCGGCTGGCGAGGCCTTTGGCGAACGCGTTGGGCTTGTAACCGAGTTCTTCGATCACACGCAACACCCGTTCGCGGGTCTCAGGTTTCACCTTTTCAGGGTTGTTGATGGCGCGTGACACGGTCGCGAGCGATACGCGGGCTTTACCGGCCACATCATAGATGGTCGCCTTGCTCATGGCTCATCACCTTCTTCTCCTCACCATTATAGCACCGAATGAAAATGTTTTCAAACCAAATTCATGCATGAAAAAAAGCCTACGAGTAGGCTTTTCTTTAGCGACGCTCTTTGATGCGTGATTGTTTGGCGCTTCGACCGCGGATGTAATGCAGTTTCGCGCGGCGTACCTTGCCTCGGCGTACCACATCGATTTTGTGAATCGATGGCGTGTGGACGGGGAAGGTGCGTTCGACGCCGACACCATACGACACTTTGCGGACGGTGAAGGTTTCGCTGACGCCGCTGCCTTGCTTTTTGATGACGAGGCCTTCAAACACCTGGATGCGTTCGCGGTTTCCTTCTTTGATTTTGACGGATACGCGAACGTTGTCGCCAGGGTTGAACTCGGGCAGATCGTCTCTCAGCTGTGCTTGCGTCACTTCACGAATGAGTTCTTGCGACATGTTGGTCACTCCTTTGCTACACCTGTTCGTAACCCGTTTTGGCCAGCGGAACACGTTGATTGAACAGCGTGATAAATTATACCATAGAGAGGCTTGTCATGCAACTATTTACCGTGCTTTTTTTGCGCTTTCTGATGACGAGCATAAAGATCGGGTCGCCGCGTTTTGGTGCGCTTGAGCGCTTCGGTGCGACGCCAGTTTTCTATGGCCTGATGGTTCCCGCTCATGAGTACTTCGGGAACGCGCTTACCCTCAAACTCGCGAGGGCGTGTGTAGTGCGGGTATTCCAAGAGTCCATCAGAAAACGAATCGTCTTGATGAGACTCGTCTTTGTTGAGGATGCCGGGAATCAGTCGGACGGTGCTCTCAATCAGCACAAGCGCTGCCACCTCTCCACCGGTTAACACATAATCGCCAATCGATATCTCTTCATCGAAGTAGGCGTGAATGCGCTCATCAAACCCTTCGTAATGGCCGCATAGAATAATCAGATGATCGTGCGTTGAAAGCCTTGCAGCGTCGGTTTGTGCATACGGCTTACCTTGCGGTGTCATGATCACCTTATGCGCCTTTTCGTAGCCGTCGATGGCCCTTAGCGCGTTGATGACAGGTTCTACCCGAAGCACCATGCCGGCGCCGCCCCCATAAGGTGTGTCGTCGACTTTTTTGTGCTTGTTCGGGCTGTACTCGCGAAAATCGATGACGTGAATCGTCAGCTTCTTCTCATACACTGCCCGTCCGACAATCGACTGGCCAAGGACCGGTTTTACCATGTCGGGAAAGATCGTTAAGACATCAATCCTCATAGCAACCCCTCCGGTGGATCAATGTCGATACGTCCCTCTTTAACCGCCACGATAAACTCTTTGCGGAACGGCACAAGCACATCCTTCTTGCCCTCGCGCTCAACCACAAGAATTTCACCTTGTGGGTAATGGCGAATGGTGCGGACCACGCCGATTGGCGTATCTTTCACAAAGACCGCCGCTCCGATGAGCTCAGAAGCGTAGTATTCGTCATCCTCGAGCGGTTCACGGTCGATGGCTGCCACTTCAAGGGCACAGCCCTTAAACGCTTCAACGTCGTTGATGTTGTCGAACTCTTCAAACGTCAAGATGTCGAGGTTCTTTTTCGTGCTGTGGTGTTTGACGGTGACTTCCAACCTGCCGTTGCGCGCGTTGATAAAGAGGCGGTTTCCCGTCTTGTAACGATCGTCTTTAAAATCGGAGTCGGTCTTCACCGTCACCGCACCTTTGATGCCGTGGGTGTTGACCACGGTTCCAATCGCAATGTATTCCACGTCGTCACCCCTTATATATATTACTTTTGAAACATAACTTTTTCGCTGTTGAAAAGGCGTGCCAAGAGCACGACAAACACGGCCGTAAAGGCCACGGATGTGAGCACAACAGCAAGGAAATTCGTGATCGCATACTCAAACACGAACACGCTGTTTAAGAAATTCACGGCCCCGTATAGCGGAATGATGTGCACCCACACTGACTGCGATGGTTCAGCGCCAAAAGATGACAAGATGCCGATGATCATTGTCACGAGGTAAAACGGCATAATCATCATCGAGGCTTCTTTGATGGTGCGGGCGTAGGCGCTGATGACGGCGATTAAGCTGACAATAATCAACACCGTCGCCATTAACGTAAAAAGAATTAACAACATCTCTGAGACGCCATAGATAGAATAGCTCAAGTCATTGGACTGCATCAGACGCGGAAGCGATAACACGATGCCGATAAAGGATGATATGGCGCTCGCAAGCGATAAGAGTCCCAAACTGATAACCTTACCAAGCGCGATGTCGCCGCGTTTAATCGGCGTAATCAAAAGCGTCGCGACGGTGCCGCGTTCTTTCTCACCGGCGATTGAATCGGGGCCAATGCTCATCGCCGCTGAAAACAGGAAGATGATGGTGAGGAACGGCAAGAGCGTTGCCAAGCCTTGCCCGGCCACGCGACGCTCGTCAACGATCTCATCGGCGTAGTAGATGCTTTCAAAGATCGATGCGTGATCAGGGTTCTCCAGTCGATCCAATAGTTTCTCAGAGCGATACGCATCCAACACCGAACTGACCGTGTTATAGGCAAAGGAAGAATGTTGCCTTCCGTAGTTGTGCAAAATGTCAATCACCGGAGGCGCTTCGTCCCGGTAGTTTTCAATGCGCGTGTCAAAGTCCGCTTCAAAAAGCAACGCGATATCGATGTCACCATCGCGCACGAGCGCTTTAAGCGCCTCAAGATCATGCGTCTCGTCCTCGACAAACGAGAACGTAATCGGCCTCTCAAGATTCGCCAACCCTTCAAGCTGTGTGCGAATCGCATCGGGCATATTCTCTTCGTAAATGACAATGGTGTGTTCACGCACCGCTTCCATTTGGTTGTGCATGAGGGTTCCGATAAGCCAGTACATGGCGAAAATTGACACACCCGGCAAAATGAAGATCATCAAAATCAAACGGCTGTCACTAAACACGCGATAAAGTTCCTTGCGAAAAATCGTCAACATGTCACGCATTGGCTTCACCCGCGCTTTCTTTTACCA
>SLFZ01000031.1 GCA_007123975.1 Candidatus Izemoplasma sp.
ATATCGTTTGCGACCATGGCGGTGTGGTTTGTTGTTGCGGCGATGCTTATTCCACGTCTAAACCGTTACGTCAAGCCGTTGACAATAGGCGTCGTGATATGGATTGTTGGGCAAGGGTTGCTGCGTGTCTTTCTTGGCGAACACTTCCTCACCGATGTGGCGTTTTCCGTGGTTTTCTCTGCGGCCTTGATGCACCTTGGCATTATCGTCACCCGAACCATCCGTCAGTGGTTAGAAAAACGCTACAACATATAATCAACAAACTAAACGAGAGTGGTGATCGCCATGATTGAAAACCTACGTAAACGGTTGCGAGAAGCAAAAAACCGCAACGACACCATCGTCCGAGAAACGAGCGAAATCAACGTTCGCCGCTTCTTTATGATCGGTGCCATCGCCGCCCCGATTAGCCTCGGTCACATCGTGGCCTTCTGGCTTAAAGACCCCGCCAACGCCACCGAAGCCTCCTGGCGCACAGGGATTTTGCTTGCGCACCTCGCGCTCATGCTTGTGATGCTTGGTGTGATGGTGTTGGGCCATCTCATTCGAACCAAATGGCAAGATAAACACACTTTACACAAAGTGCTTCACATCGCCCTCATGGCCATCGTGTTCGCCTTCGGCATCACGATCACAGCCATCGATCAACTCGTCCTCACCAACGTCACCCCATTCATCATGGCGAGTTTGGTTGCCGGCGTCGCCTTTTACACACGGCCGCGTGTCGCGATCATTCTTTACAGCCTCGCCTTGATCGCGTTTGCGGTGACGATGGCGTTTGTGATACCGGACGAATCGGTGCGCGTGTCAAACCAAGTCAACGGATTGACCATCGCCGGACTCGGCCTGTTTTTGTCGATTATCGTCTGGCAAGGCAAGGCCGGAAACATCACCCAACACCGAATGATCCAAAAACAACAAGACGAACTCAAACGCACCAACGAACAACTTGACTTTCTAGCGACCCATGACGTGATGACCGGGCTTTTAAACCGCACGGCGTTCACGGCCCGCGTCGAAGAAAAGCTCAAAGACCGCCGCCGGCGAGGCTGCCTCATCATGATCGACCTCGACCATTTCAAACGCATCAACGATTCGCATGGCCATCCTGTAGGGGATGAACTGCTCAAACGCCTAAGCGCCGACTTAAAAACGTTGATCCGACAAGACGATTTATTGTGCCGCTGGGGGGGCGAAGAGTTTCTAGCCTACGCCCCCAACATCAGCTTAAACGATGCGGTCAAGCTCGCCGACACGATTCGCACGCGCATCGCTGAACGCACGTACAACGTTAACAGTGAGCCGTTAACCACCACCATCTCGTGCGGCGTCACCGACGTTGGCCTCGGTAAAGACGGTGTCTTTCACGCCGCATACGAACGCGCCGATAAAGCGCTTTATCGAGCCAAAGATAAAGGACGAAACCGGGTTGAGTATGACACGGTTCAACGCAAGACTTCATCGTAGGAGGCAATCATGAAACCATTGTTGTTTTTAGTGGCCGGCGGTTCCGCGTCCGGCAAAAGCACCGTTGTGGAAAAAATCGTTCGCCGTGCCGGCCTTGACGACGTCTTAATCATCAACCACGACGATTATTACCACGATCAACACGATGTGCCGATGGAAACACGAAAGAAAACCAACTATGACCATCCCAAATCTCTCGATAACGCGCTCTTGCAGAGGCATCTTCAAAAACTGCTTGCGGGGGAACCAATCGAAAAACCGGTCTACGATTTTGTCCGCTACACCCGCAGTGAAAAAACCGAGTCGGTCTCACCGCGCTCGGTCATCATTGTCGAAGGCATACTTATTTTAGAAGACGAACGCATTCGCGACCTTTCGGATTTGAACATCTACGTCGAACTCGATGACGACATTCGCTTCATTCGCCGCCTTCAACGCGACATGAAAGAACGCAAGCGCACCCTTGAAAGCGTGATCGAACAGTACGAATCCACGGTAAAACCGATGTTCCACCGCTTCATCAAACCGACAAAGCGTCACGCCGATGTCATCATCCCGAACGATCGCAGCCACGACATTGCCGTCGACCTCATCGCCACCAAAATTAAACAAACCTTGCAAGACATCAACCGATAAAAAAAGCGTCCAAGACCGCTTCCTGTATACACAAAGGATGCGGTTTTTTATGACGCTTGTTTTGCGTATTGAGTCTTGTCTTTCCACGTAAGCATCGCTGGGTGTTGAACACGCCACATCAGGATGATGCCGATGAACGTGAACGCTCCGATTAGGCTATACGTAATCAACGAAGGTTCCCAGACGATTCGGAAGTTTGTCATCCGCCGCGTGGCGTTGATGGATGCGTGAAAGACAATTGCCAAGAAAAGACTTCCTGTCCGTGCGTAAAGGTATGTGATAAACAAACTGAACATAAACAAACCAACGAGGTAAGGAATCATGGTGACCAACGCTTGTCCGTTCCCAGCAATAAACAGCAACGGTGCGTGCCAAAGCGCCCAGACGATTCCAACAAGCAACGCCACCACAATCAGCGGCATCGAACCTTGTAGTTTCTCTTGAAGGTATCCGCGCCATCCAACCTCTTCTAAACCACCCACCACAAGCGAATAGGCTAGGAAATAAAAATACCAGTACCATGCGTTGGTGAGCGTTGGCGGTTCCGCTCGGCCGATGGCGTACACAATCAAGAAACCCGCGCCGATAATCGGTGGAATCAAGAGGGCGAACATCCAATGCCGCACACGGTGCTTGAAAGAGACAAGCGAGGCCCAAAACCGTCGCTTTTCTTTGCGGTTGCGTGAGGCAAGAATCAACACCACCGCAAACACCGTCGGGGTGGCGCCACCCAAGGTGAAAAGCACGATGCTTGAAAAGTCGTAAAAACCAGCATCGCCATACAATAAACGCACGGCCAAAATGCCATGCAAAAGATACGTGAATGACAGCGTCAATAGGACAAAAATAATCGGTTTACGCATAACGATCGCCTCTATCTTTATTGTATCACCGATAAAGATATGCGACACTTGAAACACATTATGAAGGGAAAAAGTTCAAGACAACAAAAGCCCCTCGATTCGAGGGGCTCACGCTTCTCGGTGCGATTATAATGCCTCAGTGATGGTTTTCGCTTGCATGTGCAGAAGCAAATACTCAGGGCCACCGGCTTTGGCGTCGGTGCCGCTCATGTTAAACCCACCGAAGGGTTGATAGCCGACGATGGCGCCGGTGCACTTACGGTTGAAATAGAGGTTCCCAACGTGGAAATCCTCACGGGCTTTCTCGAGGTGTTCGCGATTGTTGGAAAGCACCGATCCGGTCAAGCCAAACTCGGTGTCGTTGGCGATGTCGAGTGCATCATCAAAACTTTTGGCTTTCGCAACGGAAAGCACCGGACCAAAAACCTCCTCTTGCATGATGCGCGCTTTTGGGTCCACATCGACAAACACCGTCGGCTTGATGAACCAGCCGCGCGATGCATCTGCCTCTCCGCCAATCAATAAGCGGCCTTCTTTTTTGCCGAAGTCGATGTAGTCGGTGATGTTTTTAAAGGCGTTTTCGTCGTTGACAGGACCCATGAAAGTGTCAGCATCTTTGGGGTTGCCGACGCGGACATTGGCGACAGCGTCTTTCAGTTTTTCCAGCAGTTCGTCGTAGATGTTCTCGTGGACGATTAAACGGCTGCAGGCGCTGCATTTTTGGCCGCTAAAACCAAAGGCGCTATCGACGACAATCTTCACGGCGTCATCGATGTCGTAGCCGTCATCCACAACGATGGCGTCTTTTCCGCCCATTTCCGCAATGACGCGTTTGAGCCAGATTTGGCCAGGTCGAACTTTGGCGGCGTTTTCGTAAATGTGGATGCCGACTTCTTTGCTGCCGGTAAAGCTGACAAAGCGTGTCTTAGGATGTGTGACGAGATAATCGCCGATTTGCGAACCCTTGCCGGGAATAAAGTTAACCACGCCGGCAGGCAAGCCGGCTTCCTCAAGGATTTCGACAAAGGTGTGGGCAATAACTTGGGTGGTGCCTGCGGGTTTTAAGAGCACGGTGTTGCCGCTGACCACGGCCGCCGATGTCATGCCGGTTAAGATGGCGAGCGGAAAGTTCCACGGTGTGATGATGACACCGACACCGAGGGGGATGTAACGGTATTCGTTGCGTTCAACATGCTCACGACTCAA
>SLFZ01000128.1 GCA_007123975.1 Candidatus Izemoplasma sp.
TCGCCTATGAAAAACACGACGACGTATTAGACGATGTCTCACTCGCCATGCAAGAAGGAGAAATCGTCGCCGTCTTAGGGTCGAGCGGATCGGGAAAAAGCACCCTGCTTCGCCTAATCGGTGGCCTTGAAATGCCCGGTGGTGGAAACATTGTCATCGATGAAAAGACCCTTTGTTCAACCACGGTGTTCGTTGATGCAGAAAAGCGTGGGGTTGGCATGGTCTTTCAAGACTACGCGCTGTTTCCGCACATGACGGTGGAGAAAAACGTCGCGTTTGGCTTGCACAAACTCCCTCGCCTTGAGCGGCAGAAGCGCATTACGGAAATGCTCGCGCTCACCGGGCTTGAGGAAAAACGGCATCGTTATCCTCATGAACTCTCTGGCGGTCAACAGCAACGTGTCGCGCTTGCGCGTGCCCTGGCCCCAAACCCAAGCATTTTACTGCTTGATGAGCCCTTCAGCAACCTCGACACCGATCTCAAGCATCGCATTCGCGCTGAGTTGCGCACCATCATCAAACAAACCGGGATGACGAGCATCCTTGTGACCCACGATTACGATGACGCCAAGGCGATAGCCGACCGCATTGTCTTTCTTGAAAACGGTCGTGTGGTCGAAGAGAGCCGCATTCCCCACCCCGACGCATAGAACGCCTTGCAAGTCGCAGCCGCTTTGTGTATAATGGGTTCGGATTGGAGGCGGCGACCTTGGACATTAACCGTCTGAAAAACTATGACATTCCTGCATTACGCGCGTTGTACGAGAGCGTGGGCTGGGTGAACTACTTGAAAGATGACGAAAGATTCGCCCGCATGTTTTCTAAATCCTTGGCTTGTTATGGCGCATTTGAAGGCGACACCCTCATTGGCCTCGTTCGGTTGGTTGGCGATGGCGAACATATTTTATACATCCAGGATATTTTGGTCAACCCCGATTACCAGACCATGGGCACCGGAAAGGCACTGATGCAGCGGGCGCTTGAAGATTTTAGTCACGTCCGTCAAAAAGTCTTAATCACCGACTTGGCTGATACGCATGTGCACGCGTTTTACACCACGCTTGGGTTTGTCAGAAGCCAAGATAAAAACATCGTCTGTTTTGTGAAATTCGATTGAATTTCACTTTTTTTTACTTTTTTATTGTGCGTTGCACAAAAACATGATAATGTATAATTGTGTTATACACAATAAAAGGGGGACCGTCATGAATGCACAATTTAAACGAGGCATTGTCGAAATGCTTGTGCTGAAGGTCGTCGGTGATAAACCACGCACGAGTTTTGATGTCATCGACGCGCTCGCCGAAACCGTCGATGTCAACGAAAACACGGTGTATCCAATTTTACGTCGGCTCACCAACCAAGGGTATTTTACCGCCACGCAAGAACCGTCACCCGTTGGCGCGCCGCGGAAAGTCTTCAGCATCACAGACGAGGGAAGAAGCAAACTCTCGGCGTTTCAAAATGAATGGGAGACGTTCTTACACAACGTCCTCGCCATCTTAGGAGGGAACCAGAATGCATGATTACTTGGATAAGTTAGCGCGCATGCTTGAAAAGTTTGCCATCACCGATGAAGAAAAGGAAGACATCCTCGACGATTACCGCCAAATGATTGACGATGGCGTTGATAAAGGGATGACCGACGAAGAGATTATCGCTCGCATCGGCACCGTCGACGCCGTTGAAAAGGGATTGCGATCGACGTATAAGCTCAAGCAATCCAACCGGAAAAACAGCCACAAAGTTATCGCTGTGATGCCCTTTGTGGCGGTGTTGTTGTTTTTCTTAGGGGGATTTGTGTTCGACGCATGGCATGTGTCGTGGATGGCGTTTTTGTTGATTCCTTTGTCGGCGGTGCTCGTGGACGGGTGGAATCGCAAGCGCGGATTTCCGCTGACCGCCGCAAGCCCGTTCCTCGCGGTGATCACCTTCATGGTTCTCGGGTTCGCATTGGATGCATGGCATCCCGGATGGTTGGTCTTCCTCATCATTCCGATGTCAGGGATTTTGGAAAGCAGCCGCCAAAGCGGCGTGACCATCGGCATGCTTGCGGGGTTGAGCGTCTTTGTCGGCGTCATCGCTTTCATCTTGATTGGCTACGCCACCGGCGTTTACGTGCCGACGTGGTTGGTGCTGCTCCTGCCGATACCGATCGGGTTGCTCGAAAAGAAAGTGTCTGAGTATAAAGCGTTGTTGTTGACCTCGTTTTTCGTCTCCATTGCGCTATACCTCGTGCTCGGCTTTTACGTGACAACGTGGGTCATTGCGCTTGTGGGGTTTGCACCCTTCTTGTTCGTGGGCTTGATGACCGGGAACATCACCATTATCACGTACCAAGGGAAACACAGTTTCTTGCTGAAGATTGTCTTTGTGCTGAGCGTGATTGCGTTCATCGTTGTCGGCGCGCTTTACTCAGCCTTTGTGGTCTCGTGGTTGTTCTTGCTAATCACACCAATGCTGGCTATTGTGTTGCAACCCGGGCGTCGGTTGATGACCGAACTCAGCCCCTTTGTCGCCTTGCTTATTTTCTTCCTAACGGGCTATTTCCTCGATGCGTGGGCAATTGCCTGGCTGGCGTTTTTGATGATCCCGGTTGTGGCCATTTTAGAAGAGTAACGAAGAGAACCGCGCATGCGGTTTTCTTTTTGCATAAAATGGCCTTGCCCTTGTGATACAATGAATGTGTGAGAGGGGGTTTTATCATGCGACGAAAAACATTTTGGGTTTTGGTGTTAATCGGTGTTTTGATTATGCTGGTGATGGTGGTGGTTTCAAGCGCCATCAACGTCGGGGAACGCCTGCGCCAAGTTCATCAGTATGCGGAAATTGCGTTTTACGTCATTGCCTTTTTGTTGTTTTATCTCTTGGTGCTCAACCCACTTAGGGTTATCTTTTTTGCGCCAAGTTTCGCTGTCGACCTTGATGCGACCGATAAACAAGCCAACAAGGCGTTTGCCAAAGCGGCGAGAAACTTGCTGCACATGGACACGCTCACCGAGTCCGACCGCACGCTTTTGCGGGAAGCTTTAAGCGACGAAGAGCGGTTGCCCTCTGCGTTAAAAACCGTTTATCAAGGCACGATTCGTAAACAGGTCGATCGCATCATCGTCAAGCACTCGAAAACCGTTTTGATGACAACCGCCATCAGCCAAAACGGCAACTTGGATATGCTGGCGGTGATCATGTCAAACATCCGTATGACCAAGGCAATTGTCGAATCCTGCGGATTTCGTCCGAGCTATGTCGACCTCGGCAAACTCGGGCTCAACGTCGCCGTCACTGCAATGATTGCTGAAGGGCTAGAAGGCGTTCGCTTCCATGAGATGATGCCCTCAAAACTCGGCGAAGCGATTACCGACGTGCCGTTTTTGCGCACCGCCACAAACTCCGTTTTTCAAGGTGTTGCCAACGGAATGCTTACGTGCCGCATCGGCATCGTCACCCGCCGTTACATGTTCAGAGACAACCGCATGATGAGCCAACAAGAAATCCGCGTCGCCGCCTTCAAAGAAGCGTTTAGGCTGATGCCTCGCGTCATCACAGAAGGTTTATACGGGTTCCCCAAAGGCGTGGTTACCCTTGTTCTCAAGCCGTTTAAGAAAGACCCCTTCACCACGAAAGGAGAGGCTACCACATGAAACACCTTGACGCCTACGCCGACTTAGTCCTCGCCAAAGGCATCAACGTAAAACCCCAAGAAGATTTGCTGATTAACGCACCCATCGACGCCGCCCCATTCGTTGAAGCGCTGGTTAAACTCGCCTACGAACGTTTCAATAGCGGCACCGTCCATGTTAACTGGAACGACGCCACCATCAGCCGCCATAAACTGAAGCACGCGAGCGACCAAGTCCTTGGGGACGTGCCAAACTACATCCTCGCACGCTACGACACGATGTTAAAGCGCGGCGCCGCCGTCTTAAACATCAGCTCAAGCTTGCCCGGTGCGATGCGCGACATCGACCCCAAGCGTTTACGCAAAGCGAGCGAACTGACGGCGCCGAAGGTGCGACCCTTTGACCAGAAAATGTACAACGAACTAAAGTGGTGCGTTGTACCCTACCCGAATAAAGCGTGGGCAAAGCGCGTCTATCCCAAACTTGAAGAAGATGCCGCGTACGACAAACTTGTCGATGCCTTTATCTATATGATGCACCTCGATGAAAAGCATCCCCGAGAAGCCTGGGATGCGGCGATTGAAAACCTTGAGCGTCGTCGAAAACTCCTCAATGAACGCAACTACAAAGCCTTGCGCATCCGTAGCCGCGAAACCCAACTGGAAATCGCTTTGCCCGAAGACCACCGTTTCGTCGGGGTGTTGCACGACCATAAAAACGGCGCATTCTTGCGCCAGATGCCCGATTACCGGCTGTACACGAGTCCGCACAAATACGGCGTTGAGGGCACGCTTCGCATGACGGCACCTTTAAACGTCCGAGGACAGTTTCTAAAGCCCTTCACCGTCAACTTTGAAGAGGGCCGAATCAAGCAAATCATGACCGATCAAAAAGACGCCATCGACCGGTTGTTTAAAGTCGATGAGGGCGCCAGTTACCTCGGAAAAATCGCCCTCGTCGGCGATGACTCGCCGGTGGCCAACTTAAAAACCTACTTTTCAATGCAAATGCTCGATGCGAACATTGGATGTCACGTGGCGTTTGGTCAAGCCGATCCGAAAACCTTACACGGTGGGAACAAACTCAACCGTGAGGGCTTGGAAGAAGCGGGTTTGAACCACAGCCGCATCCACGTCGATGCCATCTTCCAAAGCCCAGACCTCAAGGTTTACGGCATCGATGGCGAAGGGGTCGAAGAACTCATCATCGACCGCGGTGCTTACACCGGCAACTACACATAAAAAAAGGACCGTTCCCTCAGGGAAGCGGTCCTTTCATTATGTCAGGTAATGAAAAAGCAAACTGACGGTGTTTTCAATGGCGCTGTAGTGCGTGCGTTCCATGCCGTGGCTGGCGTGAACACCGGGGCCGATGAGCGCACCCTTAAAATCGTTACCGCCGCTGCGTGCGGCGCTGACATCGGATCCGTAGTACGGATAAATGTCGACCGCATGCCCGAGTTTTTCGCGCTTGGCGATGGAAGCGAAGGCGCTTACCATGTCGTAGTCGTAGGGGCCGCTTGAATCCTTGGCGCAGATTGAGACATCGTGCTCGGTGCAGCTTAAATCGTCGCCGATGCAGCCCATGTCGACGGCGATGAGTTCATCGAGTTCGGGGATGAACGCCGCGCCATGGCCGACTTCCTCATAGGTCGAGATAATGAGTTTGAGCGTGGCTTTTGGTTTGCGTTTCTCATCCTTTAGAAGCTTGACCAATCCAAACATGCTGGCGACGTTAATTTTATCGTCAAGGAAGCGTGATTTGATGTAGCCGCTTGGGGTAATGGTGGTCTTCGGGTCAAAGAAGATGTAGTTGCCGACTTCGATGCCGAGTTTTTCGACATCCGCCTTGTCTTTGACGACTTCATCAATGCGGACGACCATGTTTTCCGGGCTGCGGCTTTTGGTGTTTGCGTCTTTATACACATGGACGGCGGGGCTGGTTGAGAGGAAAGTGCCGGTGTAATCTTTGCCTTCACGCGTGCGAATCGTGCAGTATTCGCCATCGAGCGTTGGCCAACTCGGGCCGCCAATCGATGTGAACTTAAGCGTGCCATCAGAGCCAACCGAACGAACCATTGCCCCGAGCGTGTCGACGTGAACGCTCAAACCGACGGTTCGCTCTTCGCCACCGGGGACGGTGATGATTAAATTGCCTTTCTTTGTCGTTTCATAGACCAAGTCGAAACGCTCGGCTTCCTTGGCGATGCGCGCGACAATGTCTTTCGTGTAGCCGCTGGGGCTAGGAATGGTGAGTATTTCCTCGGCGAGTCCGAGGATGTAGTCTTTATCGATGTTCATGTCAATCACCTCGTGACAATTATAGCACAAAAACACGCTGCCTATGGCTAAAAACACGCAATATGATATAATGATTTTGAGGTGATGGTATGCATGTCGTATACGGTGGTGCGTTCAACCCACCCACGGTGGCGCACTTGGAAGCGTATCACTTTTTGAAGTCGCGTTTGCCAGTCAAACGGTTTACCTATTTGCCGGTGTCAAACGCCTACACGAAAAGCGAATTGGCAAGCGATTACCATCGCTTGAACATGTTGCGGCTGATGATTCAGGGCCTTGAGGATGTGGACATCAGCGAACTCGAGATGAAAGACGACTCATTCAAAGGCACATACCAATCGCTTGTGCGGTTATCCGATGACAACGTGGGCACCGTCGCCTTTGTGATCGGTGCCGACAACGTGCCGTCCCTTCCCCGCTGGAAATGGGCGGGGAGTTTACTCGGTGAGTTCAAGATTATCGTCCTAGGGCGCGACGGTATTGACGTCAACGCCTTAATCGAACGCGATGCATTTCTTCAAAAGTACCGCGATAATTTCATCATCTTTAACGACTTTAACTCCCCCGTATCAAGCACCGAGTACCGCCGCACCATGAATGCCGACATGATTCACACCGCCGTTAGGCAGTACATAGAAGAACACGACTTATACATGAGGTGAGCGCATGTACTATCAAAACTACATCAAAGTGGCCTCGGTCACACCAAAACTCGAGGTTGGAAACCCCACCTACAACGTCGATGAGATGTTGGAGGTCTTAGGCACGCTGCGCTCCAGCATTGCCGTGTTTCCGGAGCTCGGCATCACCGCCTATACCTGCAACGACCTCTTTTTTCAGCACGGGTTGTTGGAAGAGACCGAGCAACAAATCGCCCGCCTCATTAACGAAAACCCCTTTGAAGGCATTCTCGTCTTTGGCGCACCCTTAGAGATCGACGGCATCTTATACAACAGCGCGTTCATCGTGCAAAAAGACAGGCTGCTTGGCATCGTGCCGAAGTTCTACCTCCCCAACACGCAAGAGTTTTACGAAAAACGCTGGTTCACCAGCGGCTACGACATCGTCAAGAAAGTGAAGATGATTCGCTACCTCAACCAGGTCGTGCCTTTTGGATCCATCATCTTTAAAACCGATGATGGTCGCATCAGCTTCGGCGTTGAAATCTGTGAGGACATGTGGGCGCCCATCAGCCCCGGAAACTTGCTGGCGTTGTCTGGGGCGAAAATGATTTTGAACCTGAGCGCGTCGAACGAGTACTTATCGAAACGCGCGATGCGCCGCCGCACCATCGTCGAGCATAGCCGACGCAACGCCGGCGCCTATGTGTATTCCTCAGCCGGTGTCAACGAGTCCACAAGCGACACCGTCTTTAGTGGCCACAACGTCATCGCCCAAAACGGCGAGTTGCTCGTTGAGACGGAAAACTTTTCGCAAAACACCGAAGTCATCTACGGCGACATCGACCTTTCCCGCATCGCTTACTCACGAAAACTCAACTCGTCGTTCCGCGACACCTTAAACAAGTTCGAGTTCGACACCGTTACCGTCGACCTCCACCTCGACCCATCCGATGACTTCACGTTTGAAACCCCGCTCGACCAAACCCCCTTTGTCCCCAAACACGACGAGCTTGAAGCTTTTGAAAAAATCGCCGCCCTGCAAGAAAACGCCTTGATAAAGCGCATGAAACACATGCAAGCCGATGCGATCATCATCGGCGTCTCAGGCGGCCTTGATTCCACCTTGGCGCTTCTCATTGCGACCCGCGTCGCCGACAAGCTAAACATGGACCGTTCACACATCTACGGCGTGACGATGCCGGCGTTTGGCACGAGCGATAAGACCTTGAAACAAGCGAGAGCATTAATTGACCACCTTGGCGTCACCTTGAAAGAAATCGACATACGCGACCACGTCAACGACCATTTCGAGCTCATCGGCCACGACAAAATCACCACCGATGCGACGTATGAAAACACTCAAGCGCGCGCCCGGACGATGATTCTTATGAACCTCGCCAACATGAAAAACGGCCTCGTCCTCGGCACCGGCGACATGAGCGAACTCGCCCTTGGTTGGTGCACCTACAACGGCGATCAGATGAGCATGTACGGCATCAACGCCGGCATTCCCAAAACGCTCGTACGCTTCATGATTGAACGCTACGCTCACGAGAAGTTCGGCGACAAGATTGAGTCTGTCGTGCACGATGTGTTGGACACCCCGGTATCGCCCGAGCTCGTGCTCAACCAGTTGACAGAAGAGGTCATCGGCAAGTACGAGGTCAACGACTTCATCTTGCATCGCTATCTCCGCTATGGCGATACTGAAGGCCGCATCGCTTGGTTGATTGAAAAGACGTTTGACCTCTCCAAAGAAGAAAGCCAAGCGTACGTACGCAATTTCTTCGACCGATTCTACAGCCAACAGTTCAAACGACAAGCAACCCCCGACTCCCCGAAAATTCTCGACGTCTCCCTCTCGCCTCGCGGCGATTTAAGGATGCCGTCGGACGTGAAAAAATCAAAACAATAAGGATCTGATACCATGAGCAAACGCGTGGTGCTTGGCATGAGCGGCGGCGTCGATTCCAGCGTCGCTGCGCTGCTTTTAAAAGAACAAGGCTACATCGTCATTGGCCTTTTCATGCGCAACTGGGATTCGACCACCAACCGCGACGTGCTCGGAAACCCCACCGTGGATGACGACGCTTGCCCGCAAATGATCGACTACGACGACGCCAAACGCGTCGCCGACAAACTCGGGATTCCTTTGCACCGGGTCGATTTCATCGAAGAATACTGGCGCGACGTGTTCGCGCATTTTCTCGATGAACACAAACGCGGACGCACCCCCAATCCCGACATCCTCTGCAACAAACACATCAAGTTCGACGCTTTCGCCAAACACGCGGCGCAGTTCAAGCCCGATTTCATCGCCATGGGGCATTACGCTCGCGTGAAACGAAACGGCTCCCCAAGGCTTTTACGAGGCCTTGATCACAACAAAGACCAAACCTACTTTTTATCGCAACTCTCATCCGAACAGCTCAAAAACGTGCTATTCCCGGTTGGAGAACTCAAGAAAGGCGAGGTCCGAAGAATCGCCGAAGCAAACAACCTCCCCACCGCCGACAAAAAAGACTCTACCGGCATCTGCTTTATTGGCGAACGGCATTTCTCGCAATTTCTCAACAACTACCTTCCCGCTCAACCGGGACCAATCAAAACCTTCGATGGAGAAGAAATCGGCAAACACACCGGGCTCATGCACTACACCATCGGCCAGCGAAAAGGGCTTGGCATCGGTGGTTCAGAGCGCCATGGCAACGATCCTTGGTTCGTGGCTGGAAAAGACCTTGACACCAACACCCTATACGTTGTCCAAGGCTTTCACCATCCGGCGTTGTATGCCGACGCCTGCACGCTTGAAAACCTAAACCTCATCGTCCCCGACACGGCAATTGAGGGGCGCAGCCTTCAAGCGAAGTTTCGTCACCGCCAAAAAGACACCCCGGTGCGCCTCGAGATAATCAACGGCGTCACCACCGTGCGCTTTGAACGCCCCGTGCGTGCGGTCACACCAGGCCAAGCGTGCGTCTTATACGATGGTGAAGAGTGCCTTGGCGGTGGCACGATTCAAACCGCTTTAAAAGGAAACGACGCCTTACCTTATTAGGAGACAGTATGAAAAAGAAACGTGGCATTGTGTTGGCGGGCGGTGGCGCCCGCGGCGCCTATCAAATCGGCGTGCTTATCGCCTTCAATGAAGCCGGCTTACTGGACGATATCTGTGCTCTGAGCGGAGCCAGCATCGGCAGTTTAAACGCCGCGCTTTTGGCCGCAGGAGACCTAGAACGCGCGAAAGAGATTTGGACGACGCTGGATGAAAAAAACTTTTTAATCAAGGACAAAACGTACTGGAAAAACCTCCGTGAACACAGTGGAAACATCATCCAAACCGGTTACTACGACAGTGAACCGATACGTGATATGATCGACAGTTTGATCGATTACGAGGCCATTGTCAATCAAGACATCTACGTCGCCACGACGTGCGCCGGCGACGCATCGAGTGGTTTCTTTGACTTGTTGAGCGTAAACTGGCGCCACACGTTTGGAAAAGAATCGCTGACTCATTACGTCTTGCTCAAGGAACTTGAACGAAACGAAGTGATCGACACGCTGCTCGCAAGTTGTGCGATTCCGGTTATTTTTCGACCGGTGGTTGTCGATGGGAAGACCTTTTATGACGGTGGCGTGCTCGACCGCACCCCATGGAAGCCGCTTTACGATGCCGGGTGCGATGAAATCTTTCTTATCGACTTGTTTCGCTTTCGCATGAAGTGGCACCGTTTCCCGAAAAAAGATGCACGCGTCCACCATATCAAGCCCTCCCGTGGATTGCATGGCATCCTCGATTTTCGCCCCGAACTTAACCAAAAACGCATCGACATCGGATACCGTGACGGTCAAGCGTTTGTCAAACGCTACTTAAAAAGTGAAAACACTTGACGCATACAACACCTGTCGGCCTGACGCCGAGGGTGTTTTTTTTTATGTGGTGAGTAAATCACCCTTGCGCGCGTACCATCGGGGTGGAGGTGGTAACATGAAAAAACTATGGTGTCTTGCGCTAGTTGCCTTGTTGGCGGCGTTGGAGTTGACCACGGTGAGGGCAGGTGAGTACCTGACTTATCAGAACATTGAGTTTGTTAACGACGACGCACGGCTGCTTCGGCAGTATCAGTCGTGGCACTACGATGTCTATTACGATCGCTTGGCCGGTCGACGATTTTGGGGTTGGCGGACGTACACGGCCAACGACCATGAACCAGTGCGTTTCCAAAAAGAAACCCTATACGTCATTGAAAACGCCGGCACCAGCCCAGTGCACAAAACCTACTTTTTTGAGACCACGTTTGCAAGCAAGTATCAGGTGAGCGCAAGCGGCAACATCGGCACCTCATCAAGCGGCGACATCCGTGGGTTTCGCTTGAACCTCGATGCCGAAATCGATGTGCGCTACGCCCGCGAGCGAAGCCACACCCAAAGCGAACATGTCGAGATACGCTTGCAAGTCGATCCCGGCACCCGCTTGCGGGTCGAAGTGTACGGCGAAGGGTTGCTTTCAAACGGCGTGGCGCGATACTACCGGTTTTGGCGAAACGTTCGCAGCGGTGGTTGGGAAGTGTTTTTGGTGACGACGGAGTATTTCTCTATTGTTAAGGAGGAAATCTATGTTCCACCGAGTCGCTAGCTTGTGTGTGGTCTTGACACTCAGCGTGGCCGCATGGCTATTGGTGCGCGCGTGCACCGAAGCGCTGCCGCTGCGAGTCGTGACGCTTGAAACGATGCACACCTATGTCTACACGAGCGAGCATGAGACCTTTCATGTGCCGGTCGCGATGAACGATGCGACGACGCCGTTTGCGATGGAAGAAGGCATTGTGAGGGCATACGTTGAATCAACGTGCCAACGCGACCGAGTCCCTGTGACGCTGGTTTCGGTGCATGAGGAAGGCAAGGTGACGCGTGGCGATGTGCGCATGCACGCGTTTTCGTATGAACTTCGTATCGGTGTTGTCATTCAAGATGGTTTGGTGGCGATCGATGAGGCAGAACTGGTTTTGAAAAGCGTTGATGGCAACGCCCTTCGCATCCCGATTGGCGCGTTTTACTACCGCTTCGACCTGTCAGAACCAGCGCACCTCAGGCTTTATGACAGACACAATGTGCATGCCGAACCTTTTGGGATGCCAACGTCGGTAGGCGTCATCTTTCGCGTGCGCAACGGCGGCGATGCATCGCTCACGATCGACGATGTGTCGCTTGGTGGGAGCGCGGTGCGCCCCGACATGCGAGCCCTGCGACGTTTTGAGGGAGACGCCGATCCGTTTTTGTCGATTGACACGTTGCTTGGCAGGCGCTATGATGCGCTCGCACCGGCCCGGGCCATCGCCGTATCGCCGACCGTAGCGGCCGGAGAGACCGCGTGGTTTTTTGTGCCGTTTTCGTATCAACGGCCGCTTGCGTTGCATCGCTATCCATTGATTATTTCCTATACCGTTGAGGGCGAAACGCATCAACTTGTCGGCGATGATTTTACGATGATTCGGACGCCGATGGCCCTGCATGAGTCGGCGGCACATCGCGAGGTTTTCGTCGATGATTGAGGTGTCCGATTTCGCACGCCGGTATAGCTCGCTGACGGTTCGGGTTCCCGATTTTAACACGAAGGCGCGTGTGTGTTTGGTCATCGGCCGCAACGGCAGTGGAAAGACGACGTTATTAAAAGCGCTAGCCGGGCTCACGCCGCATGAGGGTGTTGCCAATGTGCGCGGAAGCACGCTGTACGTCGATGAACATCCCGCTTTTCCCGACACGATGACGCCGCGCGCTTATTTGCGGTTGCTTGGAAAGATGGGACGTGTGCACACGCGACGTCAACGGTGGCTTATCGAGGCGTTTTGCATGGGCGACAACCTCGACAAGCCGTTTTCAGCCTTGTCCAAAGGCATGCGACAAAAGACCCATCTGATTGCGTCCTTGGCCGAAGCGCGTGATGCGTACTTGCTAGACGAGCCAACGAGCGGGCTTGATGATGCCGCGATTGGGATGCTTGTCAAGGTCATTGCCGAACGCAAGGAAACCTTTATCATATCCACCCACCAAACGTCTGCCTTTGCGGCGATAAAAGAAGCGGTGATTCCACTGTGATCCCGCTTGTTCAGATGCACGCATGGCATGTGTTTGGTCGCGGAACCAGCCGCTTCGTCATCGTGTTGAGCGTTGTGTTTTTTACGACGCTGCTTGGCGCAAGCCGTGTGCATGCCAGTCGCGTTGAACGCGTGCTTTTTATGGATGCGTTTGTGTTTGATTTTGCGCTGGAAAGTTTCATGATGATGAAGGTGTGTACGCTTGCGCTCATGACGTACGTGGCGATGAAGTTGTTTGTGATGACGCCCTACGATATCGCCTTGGTTCAACGCGTGCATTACATAAAAATATACGTGAGTAAGCTTCTGTTGCTTAGCATCAGCGCCATCGCTTTTACGAGCATGTGGTGGGTTTGGACCCAAATCATCGGCATGGTGGTGCATGGGCAGGTGCACGGTGTTGTTGGTGTCGATGCGTGGGGTGCGCTTTTACGAATGATGGTGGTGTACACGGCACTGTTTGGCGTCGTGGGTGTTCGTTTTAAGCACCTGATGGCGCTTTTGTTGGTGTGGGTCGTGTTTTGGTTGACCGAGATGACGGTTGATTTCGGCAGTTCGCGCCAAGCGCTCTCCCACACGGCATTGCTCGTCAACGCATTGGTTGCGAATGCGCATGTGTTTACCGTCGAGGATGTTGGCGTGGTATGGCCCATCCGCATGCAGGCGTTTGTTGGCCTTGTGTATGTCATAACCGCACTATCGATTTATCGCCGCCAGGCGTACTGAATATTGTTTTTTTTGATTTCCTGTGATATAATAAGCCACAACTTTTACGGGAAAATAGGAGGAGCAGTCGATGTGTGGAATCGTTGGATTTTTAGGAGATAAAAACGCAAAAGCCATCGTCCTTGAAGGACTTCAGAGACTAGAGTACCGGGGTTATGACTCCGCTGGCATAAGCCTATATAATCAAAAATCCGGTGTTTTTGACATGTTCAAAGACAAGGGAAGGGTTGCCCACTTGACGACGCTCTTAAAGGACGTTGATGATTCAACCATTGGCATCGGACATACCCGTTGGGCCACCCATGGAAAAGTAAATCGCACCAACGCGCACCCACACGTGTCGACGTCGAAACGTTTTATCGTCGTCCATAATGGGGTCATTGAGAACTACCGTGCGTTGAAACGCGATTTTTTAGATGGTGTGAGACTGGAAAGTGAAACGGATACTGAGGTTATCGTCCAGATTATCGAGAAGTTTTCACACACCATGGATGCGCCGCAAGCGGTGCACGAAGCGTTGAGACTCTTAGAAGGATCATACGCGTTGTTGGTGCTCGACCAAGAACAACCCAATCGCCTCATTGCGGCCAAAAACAAAAGCCCGTTGTTGATTGGTAAAAGCGAGCGTGGGTTTATTGTCGCAAGCGACCTGATGGCGCTAGGCAAGTACAGCGACGACTACGCGCCGCTTGAAGATTACACCATGACCGTCATTGAACGAAACAAACTCGCCATATACAACCGTGACTACGACGAAGCGGAGATCACGTTTGAACCCATTGATTTTGACGACGACATGGCCGAACGCGGGCCATACCCACATTTCATGCTCAAAGAAATCATGGAACAACCGCTCGTTGTGCGCAAGATCCTTTCCAAGTATTTTGACGACGAGAAACTCACGATTGACGAGGCGATTATCCAAGACCTTCGTCAAAGCGATCGAATTCATATCCTCGCTGCCGGCACGAGCATGCATGCCGGGCTCATCGGCAAACAGCTTTTCAAAACACTGACAGGGAAACCCGTCGAAGTCCATATTGCCAGTGAGTTTGCCTACAACCCGCCCGTGTTCACTGACA
>SLFZ01000081.1 GCA_007123975.1 Candidatus Izemoplasma sp.
ATCAACTCCGCTTCACTACGATTTATCCCGGTTGATCGCTTGGACGCTGAAGGGTACGCCGAATACAAACATCTCTTTGAAAAGGACGGCTCGTAAGGGACGTCCTTTCTACGAGATTGACCCTTGTTTCATAAGGTGTTAGACACTGCATAGATTTGTGACTATCAATTAATGAGGAATAGCAACAATTCACTATAAAAGCAAAAGCACAGCCATTTCAATAGCTTGGAGGCCTTTTATGATCATACTGATTTCACCATCAAAAACCATGCGTCAGACGAAAGAGATGGGAAACACAACGCCGATGTTTTGGGACGAGGCGGACAAACTCATGAACAAACTCAAAGCAATGGATGAGACGACCCTTGAAAAGGCGTTTTCGCTGAGCCCTTCGTTGGCTGCGAAAACACAAGAGATGCACGCCGATTTCGAACCTCGATATCGTGCGATCGAAGCCTACACGGGGGCACAGTTCAAGTCGCTTGATATTGCGACACTAAGCGTGGATGCGGTTGAGTACCTCGGTAAGCACCTCTATATTATCAGCGGCTTGTATGGGCTTGTGCGTCCTGAAGATTCAATTGGGCTTTATCGGCTTCCGATGGGTGAAAGGCTCGATGGCACGAGTCTTGCGTCGTTTTGGCGAGCTAAGCTATTCAAGGTGCTTGTGCAGGAAACCGTGGTGCTTAACCTTGCATCTGGCGAGTATGCGGCTGCGTTGGATAATCAGCTTGCTGTCTATCATGTCAAGTTTGAGAAAGCCTCCAGCATGCTCGTGAAGCAACTGAGAGGAAAAATGGTGCGGCAGTTGGCCGAACGCGCAATCGCATCGATTGATGCAGTCAAAAGACTCAAGGTTGGCGATTACGTGTTTTCGCATGTTGTGGAAGAGACCCGCTCGTTTGTCTTTGTGCAAACAAAAAAATGACACCGCAACCGCGGTGTCACATGTCGAAGCAGCTTCCTCCGATAAATTCTCTCAGTAGCGAGTTGCAGGGAACGACGTCATCGTTGATGTCAATAAAGTATTTCAAAAACTTGATGAGCCGGTTTGCGGTGATGAAGTGTTCGCTTTCTCGTGGGATTTCCATCAGGCTGTCAAGGGCATACTTTTTCATCACGCACAGTTCGTACGCAAGGCCGCTGTTAAAGATGAAATCAGCGCCTTCCTGATGGGGATAAATCCATCTAAACTCGCCTTCGCGTACGCTTGGCCACATGGCGATGGTTTTGCTGGCGGGTGAGTTGCGGAATTTGCGGTCGCGCACAATCCGTCTCAACAACCGCAGGTTGGTGATGCTGATTGGGTTGTGATGGTCGATGTTGATCTGCAACTGCGGGCTGATGAAAATCTTGTATTTTTGGTGTTTTGGAATCAGCGATGTTAAGGTTTCGTTTAAGGCGTGGATGCCTTCTATGATGATTGGGTTTTGTTCGGTGACGCGCATTTTACGATAACCCGAACGCTTCTTGGTCATGAAATCAAAGATTGGCACATCGACGGTTTTCCCATCGATGAGGTCGAGCATATTTTGGTTAAAGAGATCGATGTCGAGGGTGTTGATGTGCTCAAGGTCGATCTTTCCGTTTTCATCAGGCTCAATCGCGTCGCGGTCGAGGTAGTAATCATCAAGTGAAATCATCACCGGCTTGAGTCCGAGCGCCATCAGTTCGATGCGAAGCCGAGTTGAGAAGGTTGTCTTTCCACTTGAGGATGGCCCGGCGATGGCAATCAGGCGGACGTTGTCGATGTCGCCGAGAATTTTTTGGCCGATTTCAGCAATCATCTGATTGTGCTTCGCCTCACAGACATGCACAAACTCGGGCATGGTGCGGCTTTGGGCGTGCTCGTTCATTTTAGCGATGGTGTTTGCATCGATTCGTTCAGCCCAACGGTTGGCATCGCGTAAGGTGCGACCATAAATAGGCGCATCCTCAAACGCTGGGATTGCGCCGCCGGCTTCGGCACGAGGGTATTGCAGCAAAAATCCCGGTGGATAAGCTTTTAGGTCAAAATGTGCAAGGTACCCAGTCGATGGAACCATCAAGTTGTACATGTAATTTTTGTACTCGCCACAGACGTAAAAGTGAGCCGTGGACTCCGGGCGATAGGCGATGATGTCAATCTTATCGTGCCAGTTTTTTTCTTCGTAAAACGCAATGGCGTCTTGATTGCGGAGTTCAAGGCGTTCAATCGGCAAATCCAACTCGACGAGCCGCCGCATTTCCTTATTGACGTTGGCAATAATCTCGCGAATGCTTCGCGTATCTTCGACATTCAGAATATGGCAAAACGTCGTCCGGGAGATGCTGTAGTTGAACTTGAACTGCAAGTCCGGATAGAGGTTGTCAAACGCCATGGCGATTAAAAATCGTAAGCCGGCTTCGTAGGTAAAAATCGCTTCGTGGTTTGTCGTGTCTAGAAATTCAATGGTTGCGTTGTAGTCGACTTCGTAGTTCAACTCGCGCAAGCGGTTGTTGACAAGCGCGATGAAATACCGCTTGTCAGGATCGTCAATGAGATCGAGCAATTGCACTTTTTTGCTGTATTGTTTTGCTTCGCCGTTGATGGTCAATGTGAACATGGTTGACACTCCTTTAAATCAGTGAGTATTTCCATTTTAACAGAAGCCATCGCTTTTGCAACCGCTTTTGTGCTACAATAAAAGTATCAAGAATAAGGAGGGGACCATGGCGTTTCAGTTTGCTGCAAAGTTATCAGCGCTCAAGAAAGCCGTCACCATGCGTGTTGAACTCGATGAAAAACCGGTGTTTCTCGCGTATCACGATGACGATGTCCACGCCATTAGCGACAAATGCCCACACATGAAAACATCGCTCCATGATGGACACTTCGAAAATGGCTTGGTAACGTGCAAGCGTCACAACGCGCGCATCGACGTGGTTAGCGGAGAAATCCAAGAAAAAGCAAAAGTTCTGTTCATGAAGATACCGACTAAAAAAGCGCAAACTTACGTAACAAAAGTAGAAGACGACGACGTGTTTGTCCTGGTGTGAAAAAGTTTACAAAACCCCTTTTCACATAAGGGGTTTTGTGTTAGAATAACGTAGAAATTCTTATCGATGCCGCTATAGCTCCAACCGGTAGAGCAATTCCATGGTAAGGAAGAGGTTGCTGGTTCAAATCCAGCTAGCGGCACCACGTAAAACTCAACGTCCCTTTGGGGCGTTTTCTTTATCCGTGCTATAATGAGGTAGGGTGATGGATATGCAAACAATCGTGGTGACCGGTGCCACAAGTGGCATCGGAAAAGCATTGACCATTCGCTTGGTCGAGGACGGCCACGCGGTCTACGCGTTTGGACGCGATGAAGCAAAGCTAAATGATTTAGAGAGCGCGCTCAAAAAGGCCAAAGGCACGCTGATTCCCATCAATGCCGACTTTCGCTCGCTGACGGCCGTCGAAAAGGCTTTAAAGCGCCTGGAAAAGAAGCTAAAAAGCGGTCTTGATGTGCTGGTAAATAACGCTGCAGCGGTACCGGCGAAGAAGGATTTTACCGAAGATGGGTTCGAAACCCAGTACCAGGTGAACCATCTGGCGCATGTGCATGTCACCAATCGGTTGATGCCGTTGCTTGCGCGTCGCCAGGGGAAGGTTATCACCACGGGAAGCGATGCGCACAAGCGCGCCCGTTTTAATCCTAAAGATATCCATGCGTTGAAGCGTTACCACCCGTTTAGATCGTACTGTCGAACCAAACTCTACAACAACATGATGACCGCCTACTTTCGCCGTGAGGTCGACAATGTGAAATTCTATGTGGTTCATCCCGGACGCGTGAAGACCGACATCGGCACAAAGGATACCAACAAAATGTATGCGTTTTTCTGGCGTTGGTTCACCCGCAAGGGTTTTAAACCCGAAGAGACGGTGCCGACCTACATGATGTTAATCGATACACCATCGCCCAAACCGGGTTATTACTTCCAAGAAGCCTTGCATGAGGAATCGGCAACTGCCAAAAACATCGATTATCAAAACGTGTTGATGCGGCACGCCTTCCGTGAACTGAAAAGTTTGTTTTTGGATGAATCGTAATGTAAAAACGAGTTCCC
>SLFZ01000077.1 GCA_007123975.1 Candidatus Izemoplasma sp.
ACCGTGCTCGTCTTGCCCGAGGCCGAAGATGTCGAGGTCGAACTGTCGATGAGCGACGTTCGCATCGATACCTTCCGCTCAAGCGGCAAAGGCGGCCAAAGCGTCAACACGACCGACTCCGCTGTCCGCTTGACCCACGTGCCTACGGGCCTCGTGGTCAGCTGCCAAGACGGGAAAAGCCAACACGAGAACAAAGCGACGGCCTTTAAAGTCCTCCGTGCCCGCCTCCACGATAAAATGCTTCAAGAACGCATGGAAAAAGAAGGCGAGGAACGCCGCAGCAAAATCGGCACCGGCGATCGCAGCGAAAAAATACGCACTTATAACTACCCGCAAAATCGCATCACCGACCACCGCATTGGTTTCACCATCCAAACGCTTGACCGCGTCATGGAAGGTCGGCTTGACCCGATTGTCGATGCGCTCATCGCCGAAGAACTTGAACGTAAACTTAAATCCCCGGCGACCACGTAAGGAGAATTGCCATGCCAACCTATAAGGATGCCCTAAAAATAAACGAACATTACGCCCTCGACAACGACAAAGAACCAAGTGCGGTGAAGTTGTTGATGCTGCACCATGCGAACATGTCGAGCGCCGACTTGCTTGCTCGCATGGATGAACCGATGGAAGACGACACCTACCAAGCCTTCTTGCGCTCCGTGAACCAATACATCGTCGACCACAAGCCGGTTCAATACATTACTGGCACCGAGTACTTTTTCGGCCATTATTTCTGCGTCAACCGCGACGTCCTCATTCCGCGGTTCGAAACCGAAGAACTTATCGGCTACGTGCTTGACCTCAAGGACGAGTACTTTGGCGATGGGCCTGTCAAACTCCTTGACGTCGGCACGGGATCGGGTTGCCTCGCCATCACCTTGGCCCTCGAAGACAAAACCATCGAAGCCCACGCCACCGACATCAGCGAAGCCGCCGTCAGCGTCGCCAAAGACAACAGCGATTCGCTTGGCGCCAACGTCACCTTCCACCACGGGAACCTGCTTGAACCGGTGAAATCAATGCGGTTCGACATGTTGATTTCCAACCCACCCTACATACCCGACGATGAAGCGGTTGAACCCTTGGTCAAAAACCATGAACCGCACATTGCCCTCTTCGGTGGTAAAGATGGCCTTGATTACTATCGCGCGATTTTAAAAGACGCCGAAAGCATTCTCGAGAAACGCTACATTATCGCTTTCGAGCACGCCTACGATAAAGCGGATGCTTTAAAACGCCTTATCCGCAAGCACCTCAAACACGTAAAAATCATCCAGAAACAAGACATGCAAGGAAAAGACCGCATGACCTTCGTATTAAAAAAAGCGTAAAAAAAACGTAGATATATCCATATATCTACCGAGCGTGTCGTCTTGACACGCTCAACTTATGTGTGTCATAATAACACGGACTGGAGGCGATGGAATGAAAAAACTTGTCATCGTGGAATCCCCAAGCAAATCAAAAACCATCAAACAATACCTAGGTGACGACTACGACGTACAGTCGTCAAAAGGCCACATACGCGACCTGTCAATATCCAACGTCGGCGGCCTTGGGTTGGACATTGAAAACCAATTCAAACCTCGCTACGACATCATCAAAGAAAAGGAAAAGACGGTACGCGACTTAAAAAAAGCGGCAAAAAAAGCCGACGAAATCTACCTCGCCACCGACCCCGACCGCGAAGGAGAAGCCATCAGTTGGCATTTAAAAGAAGTGCTTGATGTCAATCAGAAGCCAACTTTCCGCGTCATCTTCAACGAGGTAACCAAACAAGCCGTCCAAGCCGCCTTCGAGCGGCCCCGTGACATCGACACACACCTCGTTTCATCGCAAGAGACCAGACGCATCTTAGACCGCATCATCGGATTCAAACTCAGCAAGCTTTTGCAAAACAAAATCCGTTCGAAATCCGCCGGACGCGTTCAAAGCGCCGCCTTGAAGCTGATTGTCGAACGCGAAAAAGAAATCGAAGCCTTCACCGCCGAAGAATACTGGAAAGTGAAGGCGCTTTTCGACGGCTTTGAAGCCGAACTCTCAAACATTGGTAAAAAACGCGCCAAACTCCAAAACGAAGCAGAAACCGACGCGTTCTTAGAAACCATCAACAAAAACTTCACCGTGTCATCGATCAAAAAACGCAGCCGCAATCGAGCGCCTAAGCCGCCATTCACCACCTCATCGCTCCAACAAGAAGCCTCAAACAAACTCAACTACAACGGCCAAAAGACGATGATGATCGCCCAAAAGCTATACGAAGGCATCGACCTTGGCGACGAAGTTGTCGGCTTGATCACCTACATGCGTACCGACTCAACACGCCTTTCAGGCGCCTTCATCGCCCCAGCAAAACAAGTTATTCACGAAACCTATGGCAACGATTATGTCGGCGGTTCACGTGTGAAAGCCGTCTCGAAAAATGCCCAAGATGCCCACGAAGCGATTCGCCCGACCGACGCCCGCTTGCATCCGAGCGATGTCAAAAGCAAGCTTTCACGAGACGAGTATCGCCTGTACAAAATGATCTACTTCCGCGCCATCGCGTCGCTCATGAAACCGGCGCAACTCGCCTCCACCACCATCAAACTCACCACCGGCGAAGCCACGTTCAAAGCGCGCGCCCAGGCGTTGACGTTTGATGGCTACTTAAAAGCCTACGGCGACTACGAAAAAATCGACGCCACATCGCTCCCTTCGCTTGAAGAAGGACAGAAGATCGTTGCAAACGAGCTTGAAAAATCTCAACACTTCACGCAACCTCCGGCGCGCTACACCGAAGCCAAACTGATCAAAACCATGGAAGAACTCGGCATCGGTCGCCCAAGCACATACTCACAAACCATCACGACCTTGAAGAAACGCAAGTACGTCACCATCAAAGAGAAGAAGTTCTTCCCCACCGACCAAGGACGCCTTACCATCGACAAACTCAACGAGTTCTTCGAACGCATCATCAGCGTCGACTACACCGCGAAGATGGAATCGGTGCTCGACGACATCGCAAGCGACGAGGCCAACCAAACCGACATCGTCAGCGACTTTTATCACACCTTCATTCCGCTCGTTGAAAAAGCCAACCAAAACATGGAAAAGGAAGCCCCGAAAACGACGGGCGAACCCTGTCCGAAATGCGGTCGACCGATGGTCTACCGTGAGTCTCGCTACGGCACCTTCGAAGCCTGCAGCGGCTTCCCTGAATGCAAGTACATTAAAAACGGTGACGACAAAGAAAACGACCTTGAAAAAACCGACGTCACCTGCCCGTCGTGCGGAAAAGGACACCTCGTTGAACGCGTCGCAAAGCGCGGAAAGAACAAAGGAAACCGCTTTTACGCCTGCGACAATTTCCCGCGTTGCAAGCACATCATGCAAGGCCGTCCGATTGGCGAAGCCTGCCCGAAATGCGGAAAACCCCTCGTGGAAGACGACGAAGAAAACATCTTCTGCGACGACAAAAAAGCGTGCGGATACGTCCGCGAAACACCGAGCAACTGAGCACAAAAATTTGTAACTGGGATAAAGAGATGGTACAAGGGTTGACATGTTTATGAAGGCTATGGTATCATAAAATTGCCATCGAGAGATGGTGAAACATCCCTTACATAGCATGGTGAATATTCGTATTCACACATCCCCTTCCTTAATCCGCCGCAAGGCGGATTTTCCCTTTTCATAGGGATTTTCTTTTTTATCAGGCGTGTTGCTATGGTATAATACGATGTGACTTGACTAGGAGGTGACGCCATGGGCTTTATCAAGAAACTCTTCCAAACGAAAAAAGCGAAACAACGTGCGCAAAAATACCGCATCGGCATGGAAAAAACCCGTGAGCGTGTCTTTGGTCGTCTCGATGAACTGCTCGCTTCAGGAACGCCAATTGATGAGGCGTTGTTTGAAGAGATTGAAGAAGTCTTCATTGCTGCCGACATGGGCGTCGATGTTGTCTTAGCATTGGTCGAGCACCTTCGTGACACCGTCGAAACCAAGGCGATTAAAGACGCCGAAGACCTCCGGGAAGAGATTGTCGAGGCGATGTTTGAGCGTTACGTACAAGGGGATATTGTCGACACCAACCTCGACGTTGATCATCCGCTGTCGGTGCTGCTTTTTGTCGGCGTGAACGGCGTTGGAAAAACCACCACCATCGCCAAAGTCGCTCACCTCCTCACCGCCCAAGGCAAACGCGTGATGATGGTTGCCGGCGATACGTTCCGTGCCGGCGCGATTAACCAACTGCGCGTTTGGAGCGAACGGGTCGGGTGTGATTTCTTTTCCAAACCCGAAGGAAGCGACCCATCAAGCGTCATGTTCGACGCCATCAAGAAGGCACGCGAGTCCAACATTGACGTCCTCCTTTGCGACACCGCCGGACGCCTTCAAAACAAGACCAACCTCATGAAAGAACTTGAAAAAATCCACCGTGTCATCGGCCGCGAGGTTGAAAACGCACCACACGAAACCTTGCTTGTGCTCGACGCGACCACCGGCCAAAATGGCATGAATCAAGCGAAAGTCTTTAACGAAGTAACCTGCTTAAGCGGCGTCGTCCTCACCAAACTTGACGGGACCGCAAAAGGCGGCATCGCCCTTGCGATCAAAGAAACACTGAACATCCCCATCAAACTCATCGGGCTTGGCGAGAAACTCGATGATCTTGATTACTTTGACATCGAAGAATACATTTACGGCATGTTTTCGGATTTGGTATGATGGACGACCTTAAGAAAAAACTCGACGTGGACCGTCTATTCAGCCACTATCAAGTTCTTTTGACAGCCAAACAGCGCGATCTCGTCATCGCCTATTACCACGACGATTTAAGCCTCGGTGAAATCGCCGAGCGAGACGGCGTCAGCCGCAACGCGGTCTTTGATCAACTTAAAAAGACCGTCAAAAAACTCGAAGATTTTGAAGCGAAACTGCACCTCGCGTCGCGTGAAGAAAAGCGCGTCGAGATTATCAAAGCCATGGAAAAGGCGTCCGACGATAAACGCGTCAACGCCTTGCTTGAAGCGTTAAAAGGAGTGGATTAAATGGCGTTTGACCACTTGTCCGACCGCCTACAAATGGCCTTGCGCCGTATGACCGGAAAGGCCAGGCTCACCGAAAAAGACATTGAAGAAATGATGCGCGACGTGCGCCTAAGCTTGCTTGAGGCGGATGTCAATTTCGCCGTGGTGAAAAAGTTTACCAAAGCGGTCAAAGAAAAAGCGCTCGATGAAAAAATCATCAAAGGCCTGAACCCCTCCCAACAAGTCGTCAAAATCGTCCGCGATGAACTGCGAGACTTGCTCGGTGGTGACACCGCCGAGTACGCGGTCAAAAGCGATTCGCTCACCACGGTGATGCTCACCGGACTGCAAGGTTCAGGGAAAACGACCACGGCGGGAAAACTCGCCCTTTACATGCGCAAGAAACACGCGGCCAAGCCGCTGCTTGTTGCGCTTGATGTGTACCGTCCGGCCGCGGTTGAACAACTGATGACCCTCGGGAAACAACTCGACATTCCCGTCTTTGAAAAAGGCACCGATGTTAAACCCGAATCAATTGCCAAAGAGGCCCTTGCCTACGCCAAAGAACACGGCCATACGTTCGTCATTTTCGACACCGCCGGGCGCTTGCACATCGACGAAGCGATGATGGACGAGCTCACCCGTATCAAAGAAACGCTCAAGCCCGATGAAATATTCCTCGTGCTTGATGCCATGACCGGGCAGGACGCCGTCAGCGTGGCCGAGCATTTCCACGGCTCACTCGGCGTCACAGGAAGCATCATCACGAAACTTGACGGCGACACCCGCGGTGGCGCTGCCTTATCGCTTAGGCACGTGACCGGTGTGCCGATCAAGTTCATGGGACTCGGTGAAAAACTCGACGCCCTCGATGTCTTCCATCCCGAACGGATGGCCGGCCGCATCCTCGGCATGGGCGATGTGATGACCTTGATTGACAAGGTCACCGACAACGTCGATGAAGACGACATGATGAACATGATGGAAAAAATGGCTTCGGGGAAGTTTAACTACAACGACTTCCTCAAACAACTTAAAATGATTAAACGCATGGGATCGCTCGGCGGGCTGATGAAACTCATCCCCGGCATGGGCAAACTCACCAAAAACGCGAACATCGACGACAAACAAATCGTCTACATCGAAGCGATGATTCAGTCGATGACAAAACAAGAACGCAAAAACCCCGAGCTGTTGAAGCGCAATTCTTCGCGCCGCCGGCGCATCGCGCAAGGAAGCGGCCGTCGCGTCGCCGATGTCAACCGCCTGATTGAGAACCTAGACCAACAAATGCAGTCGTTTAAACGCATGTCGAAAATGGATCCGAACCAAATTGACCCGAAAAACCCGATGAAAAACATGCCATCTCAAGCTCCGAAACAGCGCAAAAAAGGCAAAGGGAAAAACCGCGGAGGCTTTCGCTTTTAAACACAAAGGAGGAACATCATGGGATTAATCATTTTTGTGGTTGCTGGCTTCATCCTGATCGCCGTCATTTCTGGTTCGATTGACGCAAGCCGCCAACGCCACCAAAATCAACAAGGCCAGCGCCGACACCATCACACCGCTCACACGCACCATACTCAAGAGACCAAAGACACGCAAACAGATAAGCGACCGCAAAGAAAAACCTCGACCGACAAAGCCTCGGACGAGGATGATTTCATGAAACAGTACGACGATCTTTTTGACGAGGTCGATGACGATGATGACCCCTTCAAAAACTATCGCTAGTAGCTCCTTCGGGAGCTATTTTTTTGTGTTGAAATGGTTTCGTAAGAAGCGTTCGACAGCGTGTTGCCGGTTGGTGTGCGGACTGATGATGTCGGCGACCTCTAAGAGTCCTTCGTGGGCGTTTTTCATCGCCACTCCGAGCCCGGCCCACTCGAGCATCTCGATGTCGTTGTGGCCGTCGCCAAAGGCGATGACATCGTCGCGTTCAAACCCCAACTTTTCCGCCACAAAGGCAAGGGCCTTACCTTTGTTGGTTTTCGGGGTGTATAACTCGATGATAAACCGGTAATCATCGCCCCAGTTGCGAACGAGGATGTCGTTGGGGTAATGTTTTTTAACGTAGGATTCAATGTATTGTCCGCGGTGCTTATGCGCGACCACGATGAAGCCGTGCGGGTCGGAGGGCAGGGTTTCATTGAAGGGTCCAACGTGCAACTTCGCCCCGTTAAAATAATGAAGCAGGCCCATGATGTCCTCGCGTTTTTCAAGCAAGTAGATGTCGTCTTTGATTTCACAAAACGCATTGTCAATGTGTTGGCGGTTGGATTCAAAGATATCCAGGACTTTATCGCGATCAACATGGTGGCCAACTTCCTTAAAATCAGGGTTGCCGCGCCATGAAATCAACCCGCCGTTATAATTGATCATCGGCGTGTTTAACTCAAGCATGCGATAAAAACGCTCGCTGCTTCGGTAAGGGCGACCGGTCGCAATGACGAGCGTGTGGCCTTGGGCTTGGAGGCTTTTCAAGTAGTCGACCGCGCGAGGAAGCAGCGTATCCCAATCATACAGTAACGTTCCATCGAGGTCGAGCGCTATCAAGTGTTTTTTCATGAAATAATCACCGAAGGTATTATCGCACAAACGACGGTTTTTGGCAAACTATTGTTTGCCCTTGCGGGTTTTCGCCATGTCTTGTGATATAATGAAGGAAGCAGGGAAAGGAGTGAACGGGATGGAATATTTCACCACGTTAATCACGTTTTTGTTGGGGCTTTTTTCCGGGTTTATCCTGTTTGCCCTATTGTACACCTATTTCGTCGTCCGCGGGCGAGGCATTGATAAGGACTGGCGCAAACGGCACGCCACGGATGTTGACGATGAAGAGCTCAAAGCCATCGTCAAAGCAAAACAAGACGCTTACAAGCAAGGCAAGAAGAAGGGCCAAAGCCCGACGCGCTTGGTGCTCGATCTTTCCATCGAGATGGTCGACGACATCGCCCGCAGCTATTTTCCAAAATCAAAATACCCCACCTTAGAACTCAGCGTCGACGAGATGTTGGCGCTCAACCACTACATCGCCAAACGCATTGAAAACATACTCAATCAACCGGTGCTTCGCAACACCCGGAACCTCCGGGTCACCAAAATTGTCAGGATGTATGAAACCCAACGCGCCATCTCACAAGCGAAAGTTGTCAAGGCGGCTCGCAGCAAGGCCGTGAAAAAAACCATGAAATACACGATGGGCGCGATTAACTTCATGAATCCCGCGTATTGGTTCCGCCGCCTCGTCATTAACAAAAGCGTTGATCTCGTTACCACCCACATCGCGCTTATGAGCCTCGCCATCGTCGGCGAGGAAACCATCAAGGTTTATTCCAAGAAGCTGTTTGACAAAGACGTTGAACTCGATTTGGTCGACCAAGAACTTCGCGCGCTTGAGGCTGACGATGAGGATGCCTAACCTAGTCCCATCACAAGGCCTCGTGATCATTTACATCAAAAGCGATTGGTGCGCCGACTGTGCCCACAGCGACGTATACTGGCCCTACATCGAAAAAATGTATCCACGCGCGACATGCCTCCGCATCAACCGTGACGACATGCCGGAGGTTACGGAGCGTTTTAAACCCGAGGGCGTGCCGGCCTACATCGTGTATCAAGACAGCCATGAAATCGCCCGTTACGATGACAAACAACGCAAAACCTTTGAACAAGTCAAGACGTTTTTAGACACCGCAATCGCCAAAGGAAGTGACCGTTGATGTTTTTCAAACGCAAACGCAAACTTAAACCCCCGCTCGCTCGCACACCCGATGAGACCCCTTTCCAAGTGTATGAGATCTTAGAGCCCGAAGAAAAACGGACCTACCGAGGCAACCGCTTCGTCAGTCCGATTTTTGGCAAGCATGCCAAAGACGAAGTCGTCATTCCCATCATGACCGACCAAAAACGCGATCTCGACAAACTCGACTCCTTCCGTGCCAAACCAAAACTCACCAAGGAACAACTCATTGAGAAGTACGGCACCGCCTACCCCGAGTTCGACCTTGTGCGCGGAAAGAACCTCCAAGAAGCGCTCGATTCCCAAGGCAAACCAAAAGAGCGCCCCGTTAAAGCCACCGTCATTGAAGGCACACCAGAAAGCGGGACAGAACCCACCACCCAACCCCAACCAGACACCAATGGAAACAACGCCTTCACCACACCACAAGCACCTAAGACGCCTTCAGAGCCGGCGCCAACTGAACCTCAGAAAGAAGAACCAAACGGAGACATTGTTGAGCCGGGCACCACCGAGGAGCCAACGCCCGAAGACGACGCCTCGTCAATGACTCCAAAAGAAGGGTTTGTCCGTTCAGATGCCAAAGCGCTTGAAAACTACCGCATTCCACCGATGTCGCTTATATCAAAACCGCAAGAAAGCCCACCCGATCTTACCAAATCGATTCAAAAGCACATCGACATTCTCGATAAAACCTTCGCCGAGTTTAACGTCGGCGCATCGGTCATCAAACACACCCAAGGCCCCACCGTCACCCGCTATGAAGTGGTGCTCGACAAAGGCGTCAACGTCAAAAAAGTTACGGCACTGCAAGATAACTTAAAAATGGCACTTGCGGCTAAGGAAATACGTATTGAAGCACCAATCCCCGGAAAATCCACCGTCGGCATCGAAGTCCCCAACGAAATCAAACAAACGGTCCATTTCGCCGACATCATCGACCATTCCCGCTTCATCAAAGCGGCTCAACCCCTCACCATCGCCCTCGGCCTCGACATCGACGGAAGCCCCGTCTATGCTTCCATCCGTTCGATGCCACATGGGCTCGTGGCCGGTCAAACCGGCAGCGGGAAAAGCGTCTGCATCAACACGGTGCTGATGAGCCTTTTGCTTAAATACACACCAAGCGAACTCAAACTTATCCTTATCGACCCGAAGATGGTCGAACTCAGCAGCTACAACGACATACCCCACCTCATCACCCCCGTCATCACCGATTCCAAAGCCGCCACCGCGGCCTTACGATGGGTGGTTGAGGAAATGGATCGGCGCTTCAACACCTTCGCCGAAACCCGCGTCCGTGACATCGACGCCTACAACCAAAGCACCGACAACCCCGAAGACAAAATGCCCTACATCGTCATCGTCGTCGATGAACTTTCCGACCTGATGATGGTGTCAAGCCAACACGTCGAAGATGCCATCAAGCGCCTGACGCAAAAAGCACGGGCCTGCGGCATTCACTTAATCATCGCCACACAACGTCCCTCGACCGACGTCATCAAAGGCACCATTAAGTCCAACATTCCTACCCGCATCGCTTTCAGCGTCGCCAGCCACGTTGACTCACAAACCATCATCGACGCCAGCGGCGCCGACAAACTGCTCGGCCGCGGCGACATGTTGTTTGCGACGAACGGACAGGGAAAAATCCGCGTCCAAGGCGCTTACATCAGCGACGATGACATCGACAAAGTCACCACCTACATTCGCCAGCAGATGAAACCCAATTATCTGTTCGACCAAGAAACCTTGGCGAAAAACGTTGCTAAAGCGCTCGAACGCGACGAGTATTTTGACGACGTCGCCCGTTACGTCGTCACCGAACAAGAAGCCTCCATCAACAAAATCAGCAAACGTTTCGGCATCGGCTTTAACCGGGCCCAAAGCATCGTCGAAGGCCTTGAAGAGCTGGGTGTCGTAAGCGAAAACCTTGGCTCACGTGCCCGCGAGGTGCTTGTTGCCGAGGACGCGCTCGATGAACTGCTAACCAAACACAGGTGATGTCATGACACAGCCTTCCATCGACGGGTATTTTAATCCCGCACAACGCGAAACCCTACGCCGGCGCGACCGCGTGGAGTTCATGCAAAAAAAACTAAAAAAACGCCTGGTCAAGGCGTTTTTCGGCATTTCCATTATCGCGATTTTACCCATCGTATTTCCAGTGCAACGCGACTTTGACCTGATTCATAACGCCACGCCTTTTATCGCTGTGGTGGCTTTAGTGGCGTTTTATGTGCTCGTGGTGCTCATGACTGCCCTTTCAAAGCGTTTGCGTGAGAGCGAGCGCGGTGAGCGCACCGTCTCACGCCACACCGACGCCCTTGACTTCACCAACTTTCTGTTGGGTGTCTTCGCTTTCTTCACGATTGTCAATGCCTTTTTCTTCTCTTTGGCAAGCATCGCCATCGACAACAGCGACAGCATGCTTCCAACGCTTGCACCGGGCGATCAACTGATTATACGCCACGTCGGCATCACCTATGAACGGGGCGACATCGTTGTGGCCCGCATCGACGATGCGACCTACTACGTCAAACGCATCGTCGGGGTACCGGGTGACACCATCGCCTGCGTTGGACACTCGCTTATCATCACCGCCGCCGCCGGCGTGATGTTTACCCTGGAAGAACCCTACCTCACCAACCCAAGCGGCACGTGTTCAGGGTTGTTGGAGGAAGGAAGCACGGTTGAACTGGGTCCCGATGAATATTTCCTTCTCGGTGACAACCGCCCGGTTTCAAGCGATTCGCGCGACAGCGACATTGGTGCCATACCGAAAGAACGACTCCACGGCAAAATCATTTTCCGCACCATGCCAATTGGCGGTTTTGGGAGGGTGGATTAGATGACAACCATCCAATGGTTTCCCGGCCACATGGCCAAAGCAAAGCGACAAATTGCGGCGCGACTGAAACTCACCGACATCGTCTTTGAGCTTCGCGACGCGCGCGCACCAAAGACGACAATGAATCCGATGCTGATGGAGTTGATTGGAAATCGACCGCGCATCGTCCTCCTAACCAAGGCGGATCTAGCGGACAAGAAACCCCTTGACGCCTGGCTTTCTCATCTAAAAAAGCAAGACATCAGCGCCATGGCAATCAACGCCAAGGCCGGACTGCCAGTCGATGCCTTGGTCAAAGAAAGCCGTCGACTCCTAAAAGACAAACTTGACAAAGACGCCAAGCGCGGCCTTAAACCAAGGCCGCTTCGGGCGATGATTGTCGGCGTGCCCAACGTCGGCAAAAGCACCCTGATCAACAAACTTGTCTCCCGACGCGCGACGAACGTCGGCGCCGTCCCCGGCATCACCAAACACCTTCAGGTCATTCGCATTCACGAAGACCTCGAGCTTCTCGATACGCCGGGGTTGCTGTGGCCGAAGTTCGACGACCAAGAGGCCGCGAAAAAGTTGGTGCTTATCGGGTCTTTAAAAGATTCTGTCGTCGCTTTAGACGACGTCGTCATTAGCGCATTCACATTCCTCGCCACCCACTACAAGCAAGCCTTTGATGCACGCTATGGCATCGATGCCGACCCTGACAATCCGATGGACATTTTTGATGCCATCGGCAAGCGGCGCGGGTGCCTGAAAAAAGGTGGAGAGATCGATTATGACCGCGTCATGGAAATCTTTCTTGACGATTTTCGGAACGCCCGTTTCGGTTCTGTCATGCTCGATGTATTAGAGGACGATGCGGATGTATGATTACGAGCGTCCGCTTTGGCAGCGTGAGCAGTGCGTTACCGGCACCGATGAAGTCGGGCGAGGACCACTGGCCGGACCCGTGGTTTGCGCCGCGGTGGTGCTCGACCCAGAAGTGACGATCGAGGGTCTTGCCGACTCGAAGACTCTGAGCCAAGGCAAACGCGAAATGCTTGATGGGCTGATTCGCCAACACGCAAGAGCCGTGTCGGTGGTGTTTATCAATGCCCGTGAAATTGACCGCATCAACATCTTACAAGCGACGCGAGAGGGCATGAAAAGGGCAGTTGAAAGCTTACCCTTGGATGTGGACCATGTGCTCGTTGATGCCCTCACCCTAGACATCGATACACCTCAAACCAGCCTTATCAAAGGCGATCAGCGAAGCGCCTCAATCGCCGCCGCGAGCATCGTCGCCAAGGTTGCCAGAGACAACCACATGCTTGCGATGGCGGCGCGCTACCCGGCCTACGGCTTCGATCGACACAAGGGATATCCGACCAAAGCGCACCTTGCGGCGCTCGACCAACACGGTGTATCGCCTTTGCACCGGCGAACGTTTGGGCCGGTGGCGAAGCGACTAAAGCCCCATCTATCCCTGGAGGTGACATCCGATGAAAATTGATTTAGAAACCTTGCTTACGAAAACCATCGCCGACGAAATCGTCGTGTTTCCAACCGACACCGTTTACGGGATCGGATGCCGCCTAGATAGTCAACACGGTGTGGAAAAAATCTATGCACTCAAACGTCGAGAAGGAAAAAAAGCACTGCCCGTGCTCATTGGAAACCTTGATGAGGCGAAACGTCTAAGCGAAAATTTCGAGTCCTTTGAATCGCTCGCCCGCGCCCACTGGCCCGGGGCATTAACGCTTGTGGTCCGAAAGAGCGACGCCGTGCCTGGTTATGTTACTAGAGGGCTTGATACGGTCGGATTGAGAATTCCTGATGATCCGATTGCCCGCGCCATATTAAACCGATTCGGCCCGATGGCGGTGACCAGTTTAAACCTTTCGAACGAACCGCCTATTATGCGTTTTGACGACGTCAAACCGTTCATGTCGGACGTCGACTACGTCATTGACGGCGGCAATCTCAAAAGCGTCAGTTCCACCGTCTACGATGTGGAAAACCGAAAAACCTTACGCCAAGGCACGGTTGTCATACGATAACGAAAGAAACTAAACCCATAATATATTAATATAGGAAAAAGGTTGTTTTATCGACCGCTTTTGTTATAATTGTAATGAAAAAAACGCGTCAGCGAGGTGAAACGATGCGAGTCTTTATAGGAGCCGATCACGGCGGATACGAGTTAAAAGAAAAAATCGTTGACCATCTGAAGCATCAAGGCATCGACGTCAAGGACGTCGGCACCCACAATACCGACAGCTGCGATTACAACGAGCCTGCTAGGGTGGTTGCCCACGCGGTGGCCGATGGCACAGCCGATCGCGGCATTTTGGTGTGTGGAACCGGTGTTGGCATGAGCATTCAGGCCAACAAAATCAAAGGCATACGCGCCGCCAACGTCAACGATGCCTACACCGCGAAAGCCACTCGACTGCACAACGATTCGAACGTGCTAACGCTTGGTGGCCGCATCCTCGGTGATGAACTGGCGAAAACACTCGTTGACATCTGGCTAGAAACCGACTTTTCAGGCGAGGACAGACACCAACGACGCGTCAACAAATTCGAAAA
>SLFZ01000116.1 GCA_007123975.1 Candidatus Izemoplasma sp.
CGCATCGTCAAAGCCGCCGGCGCGCACGCGCTTCGCGGCGGCGCCTATAAACCGAGAACCAGCCCCTACGCTTTCCAAGGGCTAGGCGAAAAGGGCTTACGAATGCTTTCGCACGCCGCCAAAGCCAACGGGCTCATCAGCGTCAGCGAAATCGTTGCCAAAGAAGACCTTCCGCTCTTCGAAGAACTCATCGACGTCATTCAAGTCGGCGCGAGAAACATGCAAAACTTTGACCTCTTAAAAGCGTTGGGTAAATCCACCAAGCCGATTCTTTTAAAACGCGGCTTCGGCAACACCGTTGAAGAATGGTTAATGAGCGCCGAATACCTGATGAACCACGGCAATGACCAAATCATTCTCTGCGAGCGCGGGATTCGTAGTTTCGAGCCCCACACCCGCAGCACACTCGACCTTTCAAGCGTGCTCGCCATCCGTGAACTAAGCCATTTACCGGTTATTGTCGACCCTTCGCACGCGGCTGGAAAGTACGCCTACGTCGAAGGCCTCGCGAAGGCCGCACTCGCCGTCGGGGCCGATGGGCTGATGATCGAAGTGCATCCGAACCCGGTCCGCGCCTTCAGCGACGGCGCGCAATCGCTTAAACCAGAGAAGTTCTCGCGGTTAATGGAAACATTGATGTCCCTTGATGAAGCACTCAAAAAAGACGATTAGCCACGCTAACCGCCTTTTTTTGATGTCGCCACTATTCCTCTTTATCTTGATTATAGGGTTTCAGTCCATCGAAAAGGGCATTGTATCCTTCTTGCGAGTCGACGCGCCCATAAGACATCGTCGTATCGTCGCCAAACGCTCTGAGGTAACATTTGGTGAGTTCGGCGACGGTTTGTTCGAGGGTGCGCATAAATTGACCGTACGCGAAACGGTACGCGTCGCTTCCTTTCTCGTAATGCGCGTCGATTAATCCTTCGGTAACTTGATCGAGTGGGTAGAGTTTCAGATGCATCAACTCGTGGACGATGACTTCTTCAAGGTTTTCGTGTTTAGGGTTCTGTGCATTGAGCAACAGCACCGCTTTTTTGTCATCGGGGTCGACCTTGAAGTCGCCTGTTTTTTTGAACGCCGCATCCTCGATAAACTTGAGGGTCACGTCCCAATTATCTTTTAGCCTAAGTGTCTCGAGCCAAAAGGTGAACCGTTCTTTTACCTTCTCTTTATCCATTGTTTTCCTCCCATAGGTTATCGATAAGCCGTAGGGTTTGGTTTCGGTCGGGGCCAACGGAGACAAAAGCGACCTTCGTTCCTGTCAACTCGGCGACCTTGTTTACGTAGGCTTGCGCGTTCTTCGGTAAGTCTTCAAAACGCTCAATGCCTTCCAATGGTTCATCGAAGCCGTTCATCGTGATGGTCACGGGTTCACACCGTGCGAGGTCCTGAGCTGACGCTGGGATCCAGTCGATGATTTCCCCGTTCAACCGGTACCCAACGCATATCGTGAGCGGATGCACGCCGCGGAGCACATCCAGAAGCATCACCGCCAAATGGGTAATGCCGCTGATGCGTTTAGCATGCTTGAGCACGACAGCATCAAGCCAACCGACGCGTCGAGGGCGTCCCGTGGTGGTGCCGAATTCATTCCCGCGGGTGCGGATATCATCGGCCAGTTCGCCTTTGATTTCTGTCGGCAAATGCCCTTCCCCCACGCGGGTGGTGTAGGCTTTGGTGATTCCGAGGACCGTCTTGATGGCTTGCGGTGGCACGCCAGCTCCAAGCGGTACCCCGGCGGCGGTGGGCGAACTCGATGTCACGTATGGATAGGTCCCGTGATCCAAACAAAGCATCGTGCCTTGTGCGCCTTCAAAAAGAACGCGTTTTTTATTTTCAAGCGCTTGGTTGATCAGCACGGAGGCATTTTTGACACGCTTGGCGATGACCTTCCTCGCCTCGGCGGTGTCGCGGACAATGCGTTCGGCGCTTTGGGCTTGTGCCCCAAAAGCCTTAAGCATCGGGTTAACGACGCTTAGGTGGGCGATTAACGCGGTCTTAAACTGGGCTTCATCGATAAAGTCAACCATTCGGATGCCCGTGCGCGTGGCCTTAAGCGCGTACGCCGGACCGATGCCTTTGCCGGTCGTGCCGACTTTGTCGGCGCGGGCGTTTTCAATCGCTTCATCAAGCGCGATGTGGGGTGCTAAAACCACATGGGATCGGTCGGATACCACGACGTTTGACGTGTCGACGCCGGCGAGTTCAAGTTTTTTAATCTCGTCTGCGAGGGCAATCGGGTCAATGACCATCCCCGGTGCCAAGACGTTTTTCGTGTTGGGATGAAAGACGCCCGAGGGAATCAGGTGAAGGGCGTATTTACGGCCGCCAAAGACGATGGTATGGCCGGCGTTGTTGCCGCCTTGGTAGCGGACGACAAGGTCGGCTTCGGCGGCGAGGATGTCGGTGAGTTTCCCTTTGCCTTCGTCGCCCCACTGGGTGCCGACAATGGTGATGGTTTTCATGGTGTTGCCTCCTAACGTGCAATAGGCACGTTATAATTTGTCCAGGTTTGAGCCCACTTAAGTGTAACAAAGACCACGGGCACTGTCAACGTGACAAAGCCCGAAATGTGGCGGTTTCCCCTAAATGGCTTCAAGCACTTCCACGGCCGCTTCGAGGACGTGGCGGTTGAGTTTATGCTTTTCAAAAATGACGTGGAGCCGTTCGCGTTTGTAGCGCAGGCCGATGTGTGGGCTGATGTCGTTGATCTGTGAAAACAGCCGTTCGCCGTTAATCTGCGATGAGGCCTTGGGCGAGAGCACCCATTCAAAGGTGTTGGCTTTGTCGAACACCTGTTCGACGCCTTTATCCAGGGCGAGGGTTTCGTAAAGTTTTTCTGTCATGTAAAGCGCCAAGCCTCGTGGGCATGGGCCGAAGCGGTCTTCGATCTCCTCTTTTAGGAGGATGAGGGCGTTGCTGGAATCGAGGTCAACGATGCGACGGTGCAGTTCGAGGCGCAGGTCGTCGTCTGGAATGTAGGCGGAATCGATGGTTTTGTCGACGTCGACTTTAAACGCTTGTTTGGCCTTTTCACGGTCGGCCCGGTCATCGACCTTGCCGGTTTTCCGCCGTTCGATTTCCTCTTTTAGCATCTCCATGAAGAGGTCGATGCCGACGCTGTCAATGAAGCCGGATTGTTCGGTGCCGAGGATGTCGCCGGCGCCGCGGATGGTGAGGTCACGCATCGCAATCTTGTAGCCTGAGCCGAGTTCGGTGAACTCTTTAATGACTTCCAGGCGCTTGGCGGCTTCTTCGGTGAGTTGTTTGTGCTCTTCATACATCAAGTAACTGTAGGCGATGCGGTCGCTCCGACCGACGCGGCCACGGATCTGATAAAGCTGGGAAAGGCCGAGTTTATCGGAATCGTGGACAATGAGGGTGTTGGCGTTGGGGATGTCGATGCCGGTTTCGATGATGGTCGTGGAGACGAGCACATCAAAGCGGTGATCGAGGAAATCCTCCATCACGGTTTCGAGTTTCGCCCGGCTCATCTTCCCGTGCGCATAGACGATGCGCGCATCGGGAACCAAGCGCTCAAGGCGTCGGCGAATGGTTTGGATAGTGTCGACGCGGTTGTAGAGGTAAAACACCTGCCCGCCACGCGCGAGTTCTCGTTCGATGGCGTCTTTGACGACGGATTCGTTGCGCCGCATCACATACGTTTGGACGGGGTGTCGGTTTTTCGGAGGGGTTTCCAGTAAACTCATCTGCTTGACGCCAGTGATTGCCATCTGCAGGGTTCTTGGAATCGGCGTTGCGCTCAAACTGAGCACGTCGACGTGTTTTCTCAGCGCCTTAATCTTCTCTTTGTGTTCGACGCCGAAACGCTGTTCCTCGTCGATAATCAAAAGCCCGAGATCTTTGAACAGAACATCGCTTGAAAGCAACCGGTGCGTGCCCAAGACAACATCGATTTTCCCTTGTTTGAGCTTGATGAGGGTTTGTTTTTGTTTGGC
>SLFZ01000028.1 GCA_007123975.1 Candidatus Izemoplasma sp.
ACTAGTTGGATGACGCTGCTGACAATGGTTGTGAACGTAAAGATAACAGAGAAGTAGAACAAGTACTTAAGCACGTTTTTTTTCATCATGACCTCCAAAGTGTTTTGCCCTAAAAAATTATAGCATGAGTCAGCGCATGACTCAATGAGATATCGCATGTTCAGTGTATTGAATCACATCAAACACTGTTCATGGGGTGAAGAATAGGGTTCCATCGGCCTTAAAAGCTAATCTAAAATGGCCTTCTTTTTCCCGATGCGAATGCGAGGATCGACAAGCGGGTAGGTAATGTCAACGATGAGCGCAAACATCATGCCAAGCGATGCGTAAAAGACCGTTGTCACCACCGCAACGGGAATGTCGATGTTGATGATGAAGAAATCCATCATCGGCTCGATCGTGCTTCGCATCATCAGTCGCGCCACGCCATCAAACCCATACATGAGTTCGATGAAAAAAGAACCACCAAGGACATAAAGGAACGTCGGGGTAAGCTCCGGCATCACCGGGACCATGCAGTTTCGAAAGGCATGCCGACGCAAGGCTTGCCCTTTTTTCATGCCTTTGGTTTTACAAAGCAAGAGATAGTCCTCGCTCTCAGCTTCAATGAATTCTGCACGCACCAAGCGCGTAAACTTGAAAATCGGACCCAAACACAACGCAATCAGCGGTATCACGAGTCCAAGCAAGAAACGCTCGGTGTCGTCGGTGTTAAAACCAGGGAAACGCCACGGCAGCCAACGGTTGCGAATGCCAAGGAACACGATGAGCAAAAACCCTAAAATAAAATGCGGGATGGAACCAAGCACCATGGTCAAGACGTGAACGGTTTTATCAAACACGCTATGTTTCTTTAACGCGGAGAGAATGCCAAGTCCAACACCAAGCGGCAAATATATCGACAACGCGAGCAGGTTCAACCAAAGCGTTCGCCACATGCGAATCGCAGCAAAATCCCAGACATTTTCACGATAAATTCCCGTGGTCCCCCAGTTCCAGTCGGTCACGATACCTCGCACGTATTGAACGAACTGGTGCACGGTGAAGAAAAACTCTTCGCGAAGGTCGTAAGGCGGTCGACCCCAATGGCGAAGCATCGTGATGCTGGTGATGAAATAAATCATCACAAAGATAATCAAGACAAGCAGCACCATCCAGATGAGACGCCAAAACACATATCGGGCCATGCGAACGCCTCCTTTCGCGAACATTTAATCAAATTATAGCAGAGAAACGGTGGTTGCTGACGAACTTTTTCAAGCACCTGTTTACAAAACTGATTGCGACAAAGTAACCCTATTGTCTGGTTAAGGTATCCCGTTTCACAAAAACACCACCCTCACGAGTGGTTAATTTTTGAGCCGTCGAATGGCGGCAAAGGCTTTTTCATACACAGGAATCATCCGTGGCTCATTCACATGCTCAAGCACATCATCAAGTGAAAACCAACGCAAAGCGCTGTTTTCATCGGGTTTAACGCGCAACGGTGCCAACTCATTGGCCACCAATAAAAACGCAAGGTTCATGTGCAGATGGTCGGGGACGTACTCACCGTGTTTGACGTGGTTTTCGACAAAGATGACATCGAGCGTCAGCACCTCACCGTTAAAAGGACGAACCTCGGTGAGGCCGCTTTCTTCGCGGGCTTCTCTCAGCGCAACACGTAAAAAATCCTCATCGCCATCGTTGTGGCCGCCTAGCCACCCCCACGCACCGTAAATGTTGTGGTGGGCAAAGAGGATTTTATCGAACGTTTCATTGACGATGAAAGCGGAGCTTGTGAAGTGTGCATGTAGGCAATGGCGGTAGAAGGCGTTGTCGTTCGTTTTCGCCACCGTAATCATGAGTTGCTTATCGGCCGCTTCTTGTGTGTTTATCGGTTGGTAACGTTCGACGATGTGAACACGCATCGTACTCACCCCTTCTATGTATGTCCATGATACACCAAACCGGTATGGCACTCAAGTGACTTTGCTCAGACAGTCGACGATGGCGTCGATGAGCGCAGCGTCATAGCCTTCGGCTTTTGCTTCGCTGGCGCGCTCAAGGAGCGAACCGCCAGTCAGTTCAACACCACGAAAGAAGGCTTCCACGTCGATGTGATCCGTATCGGTCAGCGCATCGGAATGGATGGCGAGGTCGGTGAGGTGATTGTTCCGGATGGCATAGCGGACGCTAAGGGTTCCGAATGCGGTGCGCGTGATGACGTGGTGGGTGAGCGAGGGAGATTTTCCGACGTTCCAGTCGCGGTTTTCGTAACGGGCGCGTTGGATCGCCTCGATTTGGCGGAGGTCGTCGTCGGTAAGGTGATACACGTGTTCGGCGTTTGCCTCACCACCCAACACCTCATGCATGATGAGGTCCTTGAACTGATTGATGCACATCGGGGAGGCCAACAAAGGCTTGACGTTTTGGATTCTCGCCCTAACCGATTTGACGCCTTTATCGGCAAGTTTTTGCCGGTCGGGGGTCAGGGCGTTTGCGATCGAGGTCAAATCGGCGTCAAAGAGAATCGTGGCACCGTGCATCATCCGGGTGCCGTGTGTCACTTGGGCGTTGCCCGACACTTTCTTTCCGTCTATGGTGATGTCGTTGCGTCCGGTGAACCGCGCATCCAATCCTAGATTGCGCAACACATTGAGAATGGGGCTCGTGAACCGTGTGAAGTCGTTGAAATGCGTTGCCGAGGTGATGAAGACGACGTTAAGGTTTCCGATATCCTGGTACACTGCACCCCCACCGCTTAAACGTCTGAGTATCGTGGGACGATGACGTTTGACGAAGGTTGGATTCACTTCGTCATCGGTATTTTGATGACGACCAACGATCAGCGTGTTGCGGTTTTCGAACAGGAGGAAAAAGTCCTCCTCCAGGTTTTTGAGGAGGTGTTCCATGATGGCGAGGTTGGTCGGGCCGTGATGAGTTTGCAGGGATACGGTTTTCATTGATGGTTTGTTCACACAAGCATTTTTTTAATGTCGTCGACACTCGGTATTTTGCCTTGGCACATAACGGTATCATCGATGACTAGGGCGGGCGTCCGCATCACGCCGTGCTCGACGATGGTGTCGATGTCGGTGACTTTTTCGATGCTGGCGACAAGGCCAAGTCCTTCAACCGCTTGACGCGCGTTTTTGGCTAACCGGTCACAGTTTTTGCAACCTTTGCCGAGAACTTTGATAATCATGCTATTCCTCCTTTATAATAGTCCGAATATCATACCGGCGAGCAACCCTACCAGTGCCGATAAGATGACGACAAGCACAATGTAGGTGCCGGAACGTTTAATGCCGATAACCTTGGTGATAATAATCATGTTGGGAATGCTCAAGGACGGCCCCGCAAGCAACAGCGCAACCGCCGGTCCGCGGTGCATGCCGAGATCGAGCAAGGCTTCAACCCAGGGGATTTCCGTCAACGTCGCGAAATAAACCAGCGCGCCACTCGCCGCGGCGATGGCGTTTGCGAAGAAGCTGTTGGATCCGACCAAGCCGGCAATGAGGTCTTCGGTCACAAGGAAGCGCACAACGCCAGCGAAAAATACCCCGAGCATAAAGAGTGGTATGATTTTTTTGATTAACACGAAGCTTTCATACGCCCACGCCTTGATGTCTTCCCACGTGAAATACAATACAAGTTGCCCAATCAACAAAACGATAAGAATCAATGTTGGAATGAGCAGGTAAACACTAAAGATCATAATCGCAAACATCGTCAAAAAGAAGAGGCCTTTTTGCCAGGGCGCAAGCGCCGCGTCGCTCGTTGGTAGCGCCGCAAATCCGTTGCCGTTCGACGATTTTGCTTCTTGTCGTTGGAAGATGAGGTGAACTAAGAAGCCAATCAACACCGCGAGCACCACCGCACCGATGACGCGTGAAAGCGCAATGTCAACGCCAAGCGCACTAAAGGTAAAACTGAGCGCCAGCACGTTAATGGCAGGGCCGGAAAACAAAAACGCAACAGCCGGTCCGAGTCCAGCACCTTTTTTTCGGATGGAGGCGAACATCGGCAACACCGAACACGAACACACCGCCAACACCGCCCCAGACACCGCCGCAACGGCGTACGCCTTAACCGGTTTGGCATCGGGCCCCATGTGTTTTAAAATAGCGCCTTGCGACACAAACACGACCAGAGCACCCGAAATCGAGAAAGCGATGAAAAGCGAAAATAGCCGTATCAATGAAAAAGTTTCGCCATCCGTCGGATAGAAGACATACTCTCTGAGGAAGCGCAATCCCTCAAGCAACGCCTCACCCATATACTGCAATGCTTCCATATCATCCACGCCCCTTCGTGCTGTCTATGTCATTCACCGTGCGTTTTTCAATAACGTTGACGATCGAGATGACATCTTCACGATTAGAGGCAAGCGAATAGTAGATGAACTGTGTTTCACGGCGACTTTGAACGATGCCGAGTGTCTTGAGTTTAGCGAGGTGACGCGACACCTTCGGTTGTGACAGTTTAAGCATTTCCGTCAACTCACACACGCAGTGTTCACCGTGGGCAAGCGACACCACTAACCGTAAGCGTGTTTCATCACTCAGCGCCTTGAATAGATTGACGTACTTGTTCATACACTCACCTCGACTGTTATATATGCATCTGCGTATATAGTAGCACAGATGCGGATAACGAGCAAGTCAAGTTTCGATATTTTACGCTGGACGTGCAAAAGGTTATATGATAATATATAGACGAATATAAATATAGATACATATCGATAGAGGTGGGCCGTGAACGACGACAAACTCAGTGCACAACTTAAAGCGTTAAGCGATCCGACGCGCCGTCATTTGCTGGCGCTGATTCATCAAGGGCAGCACTGCGGCTGCGAGCTTATTCATCGCATTAACTTGACACAACCAACGCTTTCGCACCATCTGAAGGTGTTGAGTGACGCCGGATTCATTCAGGGTGTCAAAGAAAAAACACGCATCAACTATACCGTGGATACCAACGCGATGGACACCATTTTCGAGAAACTTAAAGCAATGCTGGAAAAGTGGCCAGAAGAGGCCTGCTAGGAGTGATGTCATGAAAGCGTTCGAAAAGTATCTAACCCTCGTGGTGCTCGGCTGCATGGTGGTTGGCATTTTGATTGGTCAATACTTAACCGCAATACCGGATTTGTTAAACCGACTAACCATTGCAGAAATCAGTTTGCCCATCGCCGTCTTGATTTGGCTGATGATCTTCCCGATGATGTTAAAAGTTGATTTTGGGTCTGTGAAGCACATTAAAAACAACCCGAGCGGACTCTATCTCACATGGACCGCAAACTGGCTTGTCAAACCGTTTACGATGTTTCTCATCGCCAGCCTTTTCTTTACCGTGATATACCGCAACATCATCCCCGAAGACCTCGCCAACGATTATCTCGCCGGCGCGATTATCCTCGGCGCCGCACCGTGCACGGCAATGGTGTTTGTCTGGTCGCAGCTGACCAAGGGAAATCCCGCCTACACGCTCGTGCAGGTGGCCACGAACAACCTGATTCTTTTGGCTTTGTTCGTTCCGATTGTCGGACTTTTGCTCGGCGTTGGTGGATTTAGCATTCCTTGGTTGACACTCTTTTTATCGGTGGTGCTCTTCGTGGTCATTCCACTTGTGGCGGCCGCGTTTGTCCGAAGCACCATCATCAAACGACGCGGCGTGGATTACTTGAACACGCGCGTCATTCCTAAGTTCACAAGGATGACGATGATCGGGCTTTTGCTGACATTGGTGCTCATTTTCAGTTTGCAAAGCGATTTGATTATCGAGAACCCCGGCCACATCCTGTTGATTGCAATCCCGCTTTCCATTCAGACGTTCTTCATCTTTGCATTGACCTACGCCGCTGCGCGGAAACTTCGGCTCAAGCATGACGTAGCCGCACCGGCAGGCTTCATTGGCGCCAGCAACTTCTTTGAACTTGCCGTCGCCGTGGCGATCGCCTTGTTCCCGTTAAACCCGGGTGTTGCGCTTGCGACGATTGTCGGTGTGTTGATTGAGGTGCCGATTATGTTGCTGTTGGTGAGAATCGCCAACAAAACCAAGGGTTGGTTTAAAACAACACAAACCGCTTAACCTCTCTCCTCTCACCGCGCTGGGAGGAGAGTTTTTTACGGACGGTGTGAATGCCACGCATATGCTATAATGAAAGCGATTGGTGACACAAAGGAGGTGTGAGGATGGACGCGTGGTTATGGGTGGCGTTTGCCGTGCTTATGCTCATGGGAGGCACCCGTTTGCTCATCGATATCATGCACCGCCATCGCGTGATATCCGCACAAAAACGAGCATCACGACGCAAGGAGGACGACAATGATACTGATTAAAAACGCAACCGTGTACGCCCCCGAGCCGCTTGGCAAAAAAGACGTGTTGCTCGCGGGTGGGAAAATCGTTGCCATCGATGAAAACATTCAACTGGACACCGTCGAACATGACGTCATCGATCGCGAAGGGTATACGTTGGTGCCAGGGTTTATCGACAACCACGTGCACGTCACCGGCGGTGGTGGAGAAGCCGGTTACGCATCCCGGGTGCCAGAGATTATCGTCAGCGATTTTGTGGCAGCCGGCATCACCAGCGTCGTCGGACTTTTGGGGACTGACGGCCACACACGCACGATGCGCGATTTGATTGCCAAAACGAAAGCGCTTCGCGCCGACGGCATTAGCGCGTATGCGTTAAGCGGTTCCTATCAAGTGCCGGTGCGCACCTTCACCGAATCGATTGAAGACGACATGGTGTTCATCGAGGAAATCATCGGTGCTGGTGAGATCGCCATCAGCGATCACCGAAGCAGCTCCCCAACACTAGAAGAGTTAAAGAAAATCTTTTCATCGGTGCATGTCGGTGGGTTATTATCAGGGAAAGGTGGCGTGCTTAATGTGCACGTAGGTTCTGGCAAAACAGGCCTTACACCACTTCGAGCGCTGCTTGACGAGACCGACGTATCGGCTCGAAAACTGATTCCCACACACATCAACCGCAACACGGAAGTGCTAAAAGCGGGCGTTGCGCTATCGCTTTCTCATGGTGTACCGCTCGACTTTACGGCCTACAGCCACAAGGACGATGAGCTGTCTGCATACAACGCGTTAAAACAGGCGCTCGATGCCGGAGTGGACGAGCACCTCTTGATGATGTCCTCAGACGGGCAGGGCAGTTTGCCTGTTTTTGACGAAGAAGGCCGTTTCCTGACGATGGGAATCGGCCGCGTGCACGCACTTTATGACAACCTTAGAAAAGCAGTGCAAAAAGCTGGTATTTCAATGGAAACCGCCTTGCGAACTGTCACAGAAAACGTTGCCACACTGTACAACCTCAAAGGCAAGGGACGCATCGACATCGGCTTTGATGCGGACTTGCTCATCCTTGATGAAAACCTAGGGATTCACGATTTGATCCTTACCGGTGACATTGCCGTTAAAGCGAGAAAAACCCTACATAAGGGCACTTTTGAGTAGCCCTTATCAAAAACGTGCGACCATGGTATAATGGGACGCACCGAAAGGATGATCGCCATGGACGTGCACCGACGCATGTATGCAACGCTCATCGACGCTTACGGGGCTGGCGCTCTCACACGCTTTCTTATCGACGAAACGAAAGCCGAAACATTTTTTAAGAACACGATAAAAAAAGACCCCACACTGCAAACGCGTGAGGCCTTGTTGGTTGACATTGTCGACGCCGACGCACCTTCTCACGAGGTGTTGGCTAAGCACAATACCACACTCGCCGATGCCAAACGAACGATTCGACGTTTTGTCACTCTCAACGCCCGTTTTTTCAGATCCCGTTTAACGCCGGTAATGGCAGGGCTATACTTCATCTTTTTTTCAGGCGTCATGACACTCATCACCATGGCGATGAACGATGATCCGCTGTCACAGGCTGTGGTATCATCCGCCGTTGGCGGTGTTGTTTTCTCGTTTATCATGACGGTGTTGTTCCGGAAGAACAGCGTCTCCGACCGAACCGTCGACAAGATGACCGACGCCTTTGTGTTAACGTTTATCGATAGGCCTTAAAAAACGCGGCTAAGCCGTGTTTTTTATGGCGTTAAGTTAATCTGGATAATCAACTCCATCAGCTGGTCAACAAACCCGTCGACGTTGATATCCGAGGCATCGCTCATCACAATCGGTGTCGAGCGAACCCAGCGTTCAAAGTCCGATTCGTCCAGCAAGTCAGTGTGAAAACCCACTGCCCGACGCAACAGCGACCAGCTTCCAATGGCTTGTATGACACCGCCGGCGTCAACCTGAATGGTTTTCACTGCCTGCATCACGCGGAAACAATCGACATCACCCGAGGTGGCGGCGATGTTTTCAATCAACACGTCGTATGAATCGGTGTTGTGCCATACAGACTCGAGATGTGCCTCGCGGTCGAAGAAGATGGGATGCGCACCGGTCTTTGCAATCAACAGCACCCGAGAACCATCTTCTCTAGCCTCATCGTAGGTAAGCTTCGTTAAATCAACCTCGCTCGCAGGCAAGACATACGGTGTCAGGCCGGCCTCGTCAATAAGGTCTAAAAGGTCGTCATAGGTGGTCGCATCGGCAAAGAAGTCGACACTTCGCGCATCGAACACCCATTGAAAATCAAGCAAGACGATTTCACCGCTGGTCGACTCGAGTTTATCACGAAGGGCACGGAGTTCTTCAAGCACGTCCACTGGTGCAATGTAGTTATGTGTGATATGCCACCCATCGTCATAGGTGAGTCGAATGTCAAAGTAGCGCACACCGGCTTCAAAAAGTGACGTCACATCGCCGATTTGGGTCGTCGATTGACGAATCATAAAGCCTTTGATAAATGACCCGACGGGGGGATTTAAGAGCGCGTTTCCATAGCCTGAATCCATCGCCACTTGATCGAGTGGACTGCGCAGAGTGTACCCGCGCGCAAAGGCATCATGAGCGCCCGGCATCGCCACATCGACAAGCCGTCTGTCTGGATGCACGTGATCGGCCATCCAGGTGGAATAATCTTGGTCGCTTGTGTCGTGTGCGACAAACGACCAAGGCATCGCAAGGATGGCTGTGAGCGCCACCACCATACTGACAAACAAGAATAGAATTGCCCTCTTCATCGAACCCCTCACTTTCATGCGTTTATTATACGCTTGAAAGCGCCATAGGACAAGCGGGAGACGCGCATTTTCTATTGACAACCGGCGGCTTTATGCTACTATAGGCATGGAGCCAAACGGAGGAGTACCCAAGTTCGGCTGAAGGGGCTCGCCTCGAAAGCGAGTAGGTCGGGGAACCGGCGCAAGGGTTCGAATCCCTTCTCCTCCGCCATTGAGAGACCATCATTTGAAAGGACCGTAACCTTCCGTCTGGGTTATGGGTGCTGGGACATGAACGCTGAAATCATCGTTGTCCTTATGGTTTTCGTCCTCGCCTCAATCCTGCAAGTTGTTTTCATCAAATGGGGCATCAAGCGATACAAGGAACGCCTCGCTATTTTGGATGAAATCGAACGACGCGCACCGGTCCAGAACATGCTTGTAGTTGTCATGGTGTTGATGCTTGCCTCACTCCTCATCGGCGTCATCATCAACACAATGGTCTTGTTGCGGATGAGCGAAGCCGGCACCATCGAAGGACGTACCGTCGACATCCTTGCCTCCATTGGCTTCTTTGTTGCCATCGGATTGAGTGTCAGTTTAACGGTGCTCGGACAAAAACTGAAAAAAATAAGTTTTGGCATGACCCCAGCGCTGTTGGGCGTTTATGTCTTGTATAGTGTGCTATACACTGCGTTAGTGCTCTCAACGGTGTACGCAGTTATGTTATTATAGCACCAACTACGCTTCATTACTGCAACGTCAGCCGGAGGAATACCCAAGTGGCTGAAGGGGCGGGCTTGGAAAGCTCGTAGGTCGTGGAAGCGGCGCGGGAGTTCGAATCTCCTTTCCTCCGCCATAAAAGACAAAACCGAGCGCAAACGCGCCCGGTTTTTTTACATTGGATTATCCATGACAACACGGTTTCGACCTTGTTTTTTTGCGGTGTACATATTGCCATCAGCGATTTCAATGAGTTTCTCAACACCGAGACCTTCGCGATACATCGCTCCACCAATTGATACGGTGACTTGCAGCGTTTGCTGACCATGCGAGACGTGCGTGTCTTTAATTAACATCCGATGTTTTTCCGCAACCATGCGGGCATCCATATGATCAACATGCCTCAATATGATGATAAACTCTTCACCACCCCAACGACCGACGATGTCATCTTTGCGCACGTTTGCTTGCATCGTCTTCGCAATTGTGCGAAGGACAGCATCACCTGCCGCATGACCATGCGTATCATTGACGTGTTTAAAGCGATCAATGTCGATAAACAATACCGCAAAGGACGTCTGAAAAACACCATATTCACGTTGGCATAAGTCGAGTTGATACTCCAGAAAAGAGCGGTTGTACGTGCCTGTGAGAGTGTCGATTACAGAACTTTTTTGCAGTTGCTTGTATTTTTGCTTCACCGATTTCGGGTCGGGAGCGTCGGTGAAAATCTCGAGCGCTTTTGGTTTGTCATCAAGCGGATCGACAAAAGGCATGGTTTTCACCAGCACCGGCACGCGGTATCCTTCTCGGTGGTGTAGATAGACCTGTGCGCGGTTCGTTCTACCATGTTCAATCGTATCCAGCAACGGGCATCCCTCATGGCACAACTGATGCCCCTTGTCATCGACATGGCGTAAAATGTTTTCGTAACAACGTTTGCCAATCATTTCCTCGGCACTGTATCCGGTAATGCGTTCAGCTTCTGAGTTCCAGAAGATGATCTTGCGCTCGTCATCGACGATGTAGGCCCCCTCAAACAGCTCGCCTAGCAACTCACGATAATCCATGAACTCCCCCCTTATCGTTAACACCCTTATTATAGCTTGCCATGCGCATGCACACAAGCCTTCTCACGGATTGACGCTTCTAGCACGTTCTCCTCGCACGTAAATCGCCGTTGTGGTATACTGAATGCGAGGACTTTACAGCGCAAAAAAGACCATTCGGAGGTGTCTATGGAATCCATGGCACACATCAAAGAAGCATACAATTTTGTCGCTTCACGCATCAAGCAAAAGCCTACGATCGCCATTGTTTTGGGGTCGGGACTAGGCGCACTTGCCGACCGCATTCAAAATCCAATCTCCATTCCATACGATACGATTCCCAATTTCCCCACACTCAACGTCGAAGGCCACGCCGGGAACCTCGTCATCGGTGAACTCGGGGGACACACCATCGCCGCCTTCCAAGGACGCATGCATTATTACGAGGGGCACACGCTTGAGACCGTGGTGTTCCCTGTGCGGCTTGCTCGCACGCTCGGTGCAGAGACCCTCATTGTCACCAACGCCGCAGGCGCGGTCAACACCGCTTTTGCGCCCGGTGACTTAATGCTGATTGACGATCACATCAACCTTGTCTTTGACAACCCACTCGTGGGCATGAACCACGACGAACTCGGTCCACGCTTTCCCGATGCAAGCGCCATTTACACACCAGAACTACGCACACTTACTCGCACAGTCGCAGAAGAACAGGGCATTGCCTTGCGTCATGGGGTCTATGCGTGGTGGAAAGGACCGAGCTACGAAACCCCGGCCGAAATCCGGATGATTCGCACCCTTGGCGCCGACGCCGTCGGCATGTCGACCGTCCCTGAAACGCTCGCCGCCTCCCACATGGGCATGAACGTGCTCGGTATCTCGTGCCTTACCAACATGGCTTCGGGCATTTTAGACCAGCCACTATCACACGATGAGGTCATTGAGGTGGCCGCTAAAGTCAACGATAGTTTTATATCCCTGATTATCACTGTCTTATCACGACTTGCGTGAAACACCGGCCCTTGGGCCGGCTTCACGCTTTTTCTTTAAGAGAGGATGAGCACGATGACCATCGAAGAGATTCGCAAGCAACTCGACCAAGGATTGGCAACATCAAAAGAGATTGTGCTGCGCTATTTAGAGCGCATCGCTCGTTATGATGGCAACCTAAACAGCCTCGCCGATTTAAACCATGAAGCGCTTTTCATCGCCGAGGCGCTTGACGAAGAACGGCGAACCAAAGGACCGCGCGGACCGTTGCATGGCGTGCCGATTCTTATCAAAGACAACATTCTTACCCGCGACACCATGCGCACCACCGCAAACAGCCATGTGTTTCGAGGTTTTTACGCCGGCGAAGATGCTCACCTTGTAACACGGCTCAGGGATGCCGGGGCGATTATTTTGGCCAAGGCTAATTGTTCTGAGTTCGCCTACTTCATGGCCATGGGCACGATGCCCTCAGGCTACGGTTCGATGCACGGTCAGGTCAAACACCCTTACGACGACACCATCGATCCCCTCGGTTCCTCCACGGGAAGCGCCGTTGCCGTCGCCGCCGATTTAGCACCCGCCTCAATCGGCACCGAAACCAACGGCTCACTCATGAGCCCCGCCCAACAAAACGGCGTTGTCTCGATTAAACCAACCGTCGGCCTCGTTTCACGCCGTGGCATCATCCCAATCTCCTTGTCTCAAGACACGGCCGGGCCCATGACAAAGACCGTCAAAGACGCGGCTTTATTGCTTCAAGGAATCGTTGGTGCTGACCCAGAAGACATCGCCACCGCGCGCGTTCCCGACTGGTCGGTCGATTACCTCGCCGCTTGCGACGCCGACGTCGCAGGGATGAGGGTTGGACTCCTCAACTTCACCAACCACGAAAACACCGACGAGGAAAAGGCAATCCTCGACGAAGCCTCACGCGCCTTAAAAAAAGCCGGCGTCAAAAGCGTATCCATCGATCATCTCTACGACCTCCCAAACAACCTCCTCACCCTTATCCACGATTTCAAGCGCAACATGAACGCCTTTTTAGCGCACACCGTCAACGCACCGGTGAAAACCCTTAAAGGCATCATCGATGAGAACAACATTAACGCACGACGCAACCTCAAATACGGCCAAAAACACCTTCTGCAAGCTGAAGCCACCGATGAACGCCTTACCGATGAAACGTACCTGAATCAGCGGTTCAAAGAAATCGCTGCCGTGAATGCGTTTTTAACCTTGTTTGAGACGCACGGTGTCGATGCGATTGTCACACCGAAAGTCAACGGATACGCCGCGGTTGGTGGACTGCCCTCACTCATCGTCCCGGCAAAGAAAATGACGGATAAAAACCCGAAAGGGCTCCTCTTTATTGGCAAGGCGTTCGCCGAAAAAACGCTTTTCGCGCTCGCACGGCGCTACGAACGTGAAACGAACCACCGCAGTTCGCCGGATTTACCATAACGCAAGCGCACCATGGTATGTCTTTATAATGAATCTGGTATAATAAAAAAAAAGCAGGAGATGATTCGATGCGCATTCTCAATCAAACGTACACCTTATCAAACGGTGTCAAAATGCCAAAGATTGGCCTTGGAACCTGGCAGATGTCTGATGACGATGGATACCGTGCCGTGCTGCACGCCTTAAAACACGGCTACCGCCATATTGATACCGCCGCCGGCTACCAAAATGAAGCGGCCGTTGGCCGTGCCATCCGTGAATCGGGCATTCCGCGCGAAGAGATCTTTGTGACAAGCAAACTCGAAAGCCACATCAAAACCTACGAAGGAGCTAAAGAGGCCATTGAAGCGACGCTGAGCGCGCTTGATATCGGGGCTGTCGACTTGTTCTTAATCCACGCCCCGTGGCCGTGGAGCGAGATGGGCAAAAACTGCGACGAAGGCAACGTCGATGCCTGGCGGGCGATGGAAGAAGCTTATCGCGCCGGCAAGTTCCGCGCCATTGGTGTTTCCAACTTTGCCGTGCGGGACATCGAAAACATCCTCGCCCACAGCGACACCGTGCCTCATGTAAACCAGATTGCCTATTTCATCGGCCTAGACAACGATGAAATTGATGCCTACTGCAAAGAAAAAGGCATTCAGATTGTTGCCTATTCACCGTTGGCCATCGGGTATGCCCTATCGAAC
>SLFZ01000114.1 GCA_007123975.1 Candidatus Izemoplasma sp.
ACACCACAGACGATCGACGCACTCATGCACTTGGATTTACCATCTGGCGTGGATATCATTTTGAAATAACGAAAAAATCTAGGAGGTGTACTCATGGCCAAAGGTATCTTAGGAACAAAACTCGGAATGACGCAAGTCTTCAACGAGGACGGACATCTCGTTCCCGTGACGATCGTACGTTGTGAACCGAACGTTGTTCTACAGAAAAAGACCATCGAACGCGATGGCTACGAAGCCCTGCAACTCGGCTTCAAAGACAAGCGTGTAACCTTGGCGAACAAACCCGAAATGGGACATGTTGCCAAAGCCAACACAAATCCTAAGCGCTACGTTAAAGAAATTGCCGGTACGGAAATGAGCAATTTCGAAGTAGGTCAGGAGATTGGAGTCAACATTTTTGAAGACGGTGAAGTCGTCGACGTCACCGGCACATCGAAAGGGAAAGGCTTCCAAGGCGTTATCAAACGCCATAACCAAGCCCGCGGACCAATGTCTCACGGATCGCGCTACCACCGTGGACCCGGCTCGATGGGCCCGATTGACCCCAACCACGTACGCAAAGGGAAGAAACTCCCAGGTCACATGGGAGCGGAAACCGTTACCATACAAAACCTGAACATTGTCAAAGTCGATCCTGAACGCAACTTGCTGATGATTAAAGGCAACGTTCCGGGACCGAAACGCGGCCTTGTCGTCGTCAAAAACGCCGTCAAGGGTGCTTCAGTCGAACCGCTCGACCCGCAAAAATACGTCAAAACAACAAGCGAAGCGTCGGAAGAAACGACTGAATAACGCTGAAAGGAGGATTTGACATGCCGAAAATTACATTGCATAACCAAGCTGGTGAAAACGTTGGAAACATTGAACTCAACGACGCCGTGTTCGGAATCGAACCCAACCAGCAAGTACTTTATGAAGTTGTGAAAGCGCAGCGCGCCGCGATGCGCCAAGGAACACATAAAACGAAAGGCCGCAGCGAAGTCCGCGGCGGTGGACGCAAACCGTGGAGACAAAAAGGCACCGGTCGTGCCCGTCACGGATCAATCCGTTCGCCCCTATGGACCGGCGGTGGTGTTACCTTCGGGCCGACACCCCGTGATTACAGCCTAAAAGTCAACAAGAAAGTTCGTAAACTCGCCCTCCGTTCGGTGCTCTCATCGAAAGTCGCAGACAAGCAACTCTTTGTCCTCGATGCTTTCGCCATCGACGCACCGAAAACCAAGGAAGTCGTCCAGGTATTGAACAATCTCTCGCTTTCAGGGAAAGTGATGATTGTCTTAGACGCCGCCAACGACACCGTCGGCCTCGCCGCCCGCAACATCCCCGGCGTGGTGGTTCGCACCGTCGACCAAGCGAGCGTGTACGAAATGCTCAACGTCACCACCGTCTTGGCAACCCAAGACGCGGTTAAAAAATTCGAGGAGGTGCTTGGCTAATGTTGGCATCCGAAATCATCAGAAAGCCCCTCATCACAGAAAAAAGCATGCAACTCGTTGAAAAAGAAAACAAGTACACATTCGAAGTGGACAAACGCGCAAACAAGATTCAAATCAAACAAGCCATCGAAGAACTCTTCAAGGTCACCGTCACCAAGGTGAACATCATCAACACGACCCCGAAGAAAAAGCGCGTTGGACGCCACGAAGGATACAAACCGCAACTGACCAAAGCCGTCGTCACGCTGAAGGCGGAAGACAAAATCGAGATATTCTCGTCGTAAGCATTCACCATTAAAGGAGGTAAACCGTAATGGCACTGAAAAAGTACAAGCCAGTCACCAACGGGATGCGCAACATGACGGCCTTGGATCACGCCGAGGTCACGACCGACAAACCGGAAAAATCGCTGTTGGTGAAGCTCAATAAGAAATCGGGCCGCAACAACCAAGGTAAAATTACCGTCCGTCATCGCGGCGGTGGCGCCAAGCGTAAGTACCGCGTCATCGATTTCAAACGCAATAAAGACAACATCGACGGGCGCGTCGCCACGATCGAATACGATCCGAACCGCACCGCGAACATCGCCCTCATCAACTATGTCGATGGCGAAAAACGTTACATCATCGCACCCAAGGGACTCAAAGTAGGCATGACCATCGAGTCAGGCGACAAAGCCGACATCAAAGTCGGTAACGCCCTACCCCTCAACAAGATTCCCGTCGGGACTGTCGTCCACAACATCGAACTCGCGCCGGGACGTGGCGGACAACTTGCTCGCTCTGCAGGAACGCGCGCGCAGATTCTCGGACGCGAAGAAAAATACGTGCTCGTGAAACTGTCTTCAGGCGAAGTGCGCCGAATCCTCGGCACCTGCCGCGCCACCATAGGTGAAGTCGGCAACGAAGACCACGAACTCGTCAACATCGGAAAAGCCGGACGCAATCGCCACAAAGGCATTCGCCCGACCGTCCGCGGTTCAGTCATGAACCCCGTCGACCACCCACACGGTGGCGGTGAAGGACGTCAACCCATCGGACTTAAGAGCCCTGTGACGCCGTGGGGGAAACCGGCGCTTGGACTCAAGACTCGTTCTAAGAAAAAAGCCAGCGATCGCTTGATCGTTCGCCGTAAGAAGAAGTAGGAAAGGAGGAACTCATACATGGCACGTTCAATTAAAAAAGGTCCATTTTGCGACGACCATCTCATGCAGAAAGTCGAAGCAATGAACCAAGCCAACAAGAAAAAAGTTATCCAAACGTGGTCACGCCGTTCGACCATTTTCCCCGAATTCGTCGGACACACCATCGCCGTCTACAACGGCCGTGAACACGTACCTGTCTACGTTACTGAAGATATGGTTGGTCACAAGTTGGGAGAGTTCGCTCCGACTCGTACTTACCGCGGACACGAAAAAGACAAGAAAGTTAAGAAGAAATAAGAGGAGGATACTATGGAAGCCATTGCAAAAGCTAAACTCATCCGCATCTCTTCTCGCAAAATGAAACTGGTCATGGATTTGATTCGCGGAAAAGACGTGAACGACGCGCTGGCGATTTTGCGAATGACCCCCAAAGCAGCCGCGCCCCATCTAGAAAAACTCGTACGTTCCGCCATCGCGAACGCGGAACATAACTACGATATGGATACCGAAAACCTTTATATCAAATCAATCTTCGTTGGTGAAGGACCGACGCTCAAACGCATCCGTCCTCGTGCCAAAGGAAGCGCATCAAGAATACTGAAACGGACCAGTAACGCCACCGTTGTCGTTGCTGAGAAAGAGTAAAGGAGGGTTATCGAATGGGCCAGAAAGTAAGTCCAGTCGGACTGCGTCTCGGAATCATTCGCGATTGGGACGCACGTTGGTACGCTGATAAAAACACTGTCGCTGATTGGCTACAGGAAGACATAAAGATTCGCGAACTGCTCACTGATTTTTATCGCAATGCCGCCGTATCGAAAATTGAAATCGAACGTTTAAAAAACCGCGTAATCCTGACCGTTCACACCGCCAAACCTGGTATGGTGATCGGACGAGAAGGTAAAGTGAAAAACGAAGTCGTCAACAAGCTATCAAAGCTGACCGACAAAAACATCATCTTAAACGTTGTTGAAGTGAAAAAGCCGGAACTCGACGCGCAACTCGTCGCCGACTCCATCGCCCAACAACTCGAAAACCGCGCCTCATTCCGTCGCGTGCAAAAAATGGCGATTCAACGTGCCATGCGCGCCGGTGCTAGAGGATGCAAGACGCTTGTTTCAGGCCGTCTTGGCGGTGCCGAAATCGCTCGTAACGAGGGGTATAGTGAGGGCAACGTCCCACTCCATACGCTTCGTGCCGACATCGATTACGCCACCAGTGAAGCCATGACGACCTACGGGAAACTTGGCGTCAAGGTATGGATCTACAAAGGCGAGATCCTACCTGCGAAAAAGAACAAGGGGGCTAACTAAACATGTTAATGCCTAAACGTACGAAATACAGACGCCCTCACCGTGTACCCTATGAAGGCAAAGCCAAAGGCGGAACGTATGTCAACTTTGGCGATTACGGCCTGCAGTCGCTCGAAGGCGCTTGGATCACAAGCCGTCAAATCGAAGCTGCCCGTATCGCCATCAATCGCTACATGAAACGCCAAGGTAAGCTTTGGATTCGCATTTTCCCGCATTTGGCAAAAACCGCCAAGCCGCTTGAAGTGCGCATGGGTTCCGGTAAAGGTGCACCCGAAAGTTGGGTCGCCGTCGTCAAAGAGGGCACCATCATGTTCGAAGTGGCCGGGGTAACTGAAGAAATCGCCCACGAAGCGTTGCGCCTTGCATCGCACAAGCTTCCGGTCAAGACGAAAGTAGTCAGAAAAGAAAGTGTTGGTGATTCTAATGACCGCTAATGACATTAGAGAATGGGACACCGCCAAAATCAACAGCGAGATTGTCGCACTGAAAAAGGAGCTCTTTGACCTCCGTTTCCAACAAGCGACAGGACAGCTCGAGAACACCGCCCGTATCCCCAAAGTGAAAAAAGCCATTGCCCGTATGAAAACAATCCTAAACGAGCGCAATGCGAAATAGGTCGAAAGGAGAATTCGATGGAACGCAACAGTAGAAGAATCCTAACCGGTACCGTCGTTTCGACGAAGACCGACAAAACGATAACCGTCATGGTCGAAAGCTATAAAAAACACAGACTCTACGGAAAACGCGTCAAAAATTCCAAAAAGTTTGCCGCCCACGATGAAAACAACCAAGCGCAAATCGGCGATGTCGTCAAAATTATGGAGACACGTCCGCTTTCGAAGACGAAGAAGTTCCGCTTGCTTGAGATCGTAGAAAGCAAAGTGCTCGTTTAACGCGCATATAAGGAGGTACTTACCATGATTCAACAAGAATCGAGATTAAAAATCGCAGACAACTCCGGTGCCAAAGAAATCCTTACGATTAAGGTGCTCGGCGGAACCCGAAGAAAATACGCACGAATCGGCGACATCATCACAGCAACCGTCAAGCAAGCCACCCCGGGTGGTACGGTTAAAAAAGGTGAAATCGTCAAAGCCGTCATCGTTCGTACCAAGCGCGAAACCCGTCGTCCTGACGGCACATACATCCGGTTCGACGAAAACGCGGCCGTCATCGTCCGCGACGACAAATCACCGCGCGGCACGCGGATTTTCGGGCCCGTCGCGAGAGAACTTCGTGAAGAAGGCTTCATGAAAATCGTCTCGCTTGCCCCGGAAGTACTATAACGGAGTAGGAGGAAAACCGCATGAAGATTAAAAAAGGCGACAAAGTACGTGTCATTTCCGGCGAAGCCCGCGGAAAAGAAGGCACCGTACTGAAAACGTTCCCCAAAACCGATCGCGTGCTCATTGAAGGCGTCAACGTCGTCAAAAAACACGCGAAACCTACTCAAGCCAACCCCGACGGAGGCATCATCGAGTTCGAAGCGCCCATTCACGCTTCCAACGTCATGCTTGTCGACAAGAAAGGGAACCCGACACGAGTAGGCCATAAAACCGTCACCGAAACGGTCAAGAAAAAAACCGTGACACGCAAAGTGCGCGTCGCAAAAAAAACCGGCGAAGTCTTGGACTAACTGAGAGAGGAGGCATCAGTGGATGAATCGTTTACAAGAGAAGTACACTAACGAGGTGCGCCCCGCCCTGGTCGAGAAGTTCGAATTCTCGTCTGTCATGGAAGCACCCCGACTCGAAAAAGTCGTGGTCAACATGGGCGTCGGCGATGCCGTTGATAACACCAAAGCACTTGACGATGCAGTCAAGGAGCTCACCCTTTTAACCGGACAAAAACCTGTCATTACACGAGCCAAAAAATCGATTGCCAACTTCAAACTACGTGAAGACATGGCGATCGGCTGCAAGGTCACCCTTCGTGGCGAAAGAATGTACGAGTTTTTGGACAAACTCATGAACATCGCACTTCCACGCGTGCGCGACTTCCAAGGCGTTAGTCCCAAGGCGTTCGACGGGAGAGGCAATTACACGCTCGGCGTCCGCGAGCAGTTGATTTTCCCGGAAATTAACTACGACGACGTCAACCGCGTCCGCGGCATGGACATCGTCGTCGTGACGACGGCAGAAACGGATTTACACGCACGAGAGTTGCTCGGTCAACTCGGTATGCCGTTCAGAAAAAACTAAGGAGGCTATTATGGCTAAAACGTCAATGATTAAAAAGTCAGAGCGAACGCCGAAATTCAAAGTTCGTCAATATACCCGTTGCGAACGCTGCGGCAGACCCCACGCCGTCATTCGCAAGTTCAAGCTGTGCCGTATTTGTTTCCGCGAACTCGCATACAAAGGACAAATACCCGGCGTCAAAAAAGCAAGCTGGTAACGCTATTTCTAAACTTTTGGGAGGAGGCAACAACCCATGGTAATGACAGACCCGATCGCTGATATGCTCACGCGTATCCGCAACGCGAACCAAATGAAAAAACAAACGGTCGATATGCCCGCGTCAAAGCTGAAGCAACAAGTGCTGGAATTGCTGCGTGAAGAAGGCTACATCGCCAATGTCGCGCTCGTCAAAGTAAAACCGGTCAACTTGCTTCGCGTGACATTAAAATACATGCAAAACGACCGCGTCGTCAAAGGGCTCAAACGGATTTCTAAACCGGGCCTTAGAGTGTACGCGAAACACGGCGAAATGCCGAAAGTGCTGAACGGACTGGGAATCGCCATCGTTTCCACGTCACGGGGCATCATGACTGACCGTGAGTGCCGCAAACAGGAAATCGGTGGAGAAATCCTAGCGTACGTATGGTAATCAGACAAAGGAGGTAAAACCATGAGTCGTATTGGGAACAAACCGATCGCGCTGCCAAATGGCGTAAGCGCATCGGTGAACGGAACGACCGTTGAGGTCAAAGGTCCCAAAGGGACGCTTTCAATGGAGGCGCATCCTTCCATGCGCGTACGCGTCGAGGAAGACAGCATCATCGTTGAAAGAACCGGAGAGACAAAAACAGACAAAACGCTGCACGGCACGGCCCGCTCATTAATCAACAACATGGTCGTCGGCGTCAGCGAAGGCTATAAAAAACAACTGAGCATGATCGGCGTCGGATACCGCGCCCAGCTCAGAGGCAACACCCTCGTGCTCAACGCCGGGTATTCACAACCCGTCGAAGCCACGATTCCGGAAGGAATTAGCGTCGAAGTGGTCAAGAACACCCAGATCACCATCGAAGGCATCGACAAACAACGTGTCGGCGAATTCGCCGCTAACGTACGTGCGATTCGCAAGCCCGAGCCTTACCTCGGGAAAGGCATCCGCTACGTCGATGAGCATGTACGTCGCAAAGAAGGAAAAACTGCTAAATAGGCAGTAAGAGGTGACACGATATGTTTAAGAAGAAAGCTCGCAACACCCTACGTAAAAAACGCCACCTGCGTATCCGCAAGTCGCTCATCGGAACGCCGCTTAAGCCTCGTCTTAGCGTCTTCCGTTCGAATAAGAACATCAGCGCGCAGCTGATCGACGACGTCAACGGCGTCACCCTCGTCAGCGCATCCTCACTTGAGGATTACTGCGAAGCAACCGACGCTAGAAACGTCAAAGGCGCAAGCCTCGTCGGCGAAAAACTCGCCGAGCGCGCGATCGAAAAAGACATCAAACGCGTGGTCTTCGACCGCGGTGGATACTTGTACCACGGGCGCGTCAAAGCGCTCGCTGAAGCCGCCCGTAAAACGGGATTGGAATTCTAAAAAGGAGGTAAGCCGATGCAACAGAAGAGAAGAAAACAACGCAGAAAACGCGAAGAAAACATCTACGAAGAACGCGTCGTGAACATCAACCGCGTCGCCAAAGTCGTCAAAGGTGGACGCCGTTTCCGCTTCAGTGCCCTCGTGGTCGTTGGTGACCGAAAAGGCCAAGTCGGATTCGGAACCGGTAAAGCACAAGAAGTTCCCGATGCCATCAAAAAAGCCATCGAAGAAGCCAAAAGCAACTTCGTCAAAGTGCCGATGTACGGTACCACCATACCCCATGAAATCACTGGACGTTTCGGTGCCGGAAAAGTCTTTTTGAAACCGGCCGTTGAAGGTACCGGCGTCATCGCTGGCGGCCCTGTACGCGCCATCTTAGAAGCCGCAGGCGTCGGAGACATCCTCAGCAAATCTCTCGGTTCGAGCACCCCGATCAACATGGTTCGTGCGACCATGGACGGCATTAGTCGTCTGCGCACCGCTGACCAAGTCGCTCGCGTTCGCGGAAAAACCGCAAAGGAGATTTTGAGCTGATGAAAACGTTAGAAATCACGCTTGTAAAAAGCCCGATTGGTTCAAAGCCGAACCAGCGTAAAACCGTCGAGGCGCTCGGCCTCAAAAAAATGCAACAAACGGTCACTAAAAAAGACTCGCCCACCATTCGGGGAATGATCGCGATCGTTTCTCATCTCGTCAACGTGGTCGAGAAGTAGGAGGTACCCCATGAAACTTCATGAACTGAAACCGACACCGGGTTCGCAAAAACCCAGAAAACGGCTCGGTCGTGGCACCGGTAGTGGTACCGGAAAAACGGCCGGCAGAGGACATAGAGGACAAGGGCAACGCTCGGGCGGCAACGTACGTCCCGGTTTTGAAGGCGGACAAACGCCCTACGTCAAACGCCTACGCAAGGTCGGGTTCATCAACCCCAACCGCGTGGAGTTTTCGGTGGTCAACGTCTCTGCGTTAAACCGCTACGACGAAGGCACCACCGTCACACCTGAGATGCTTTATGCCGATCGCTTGATTCGCAAAAAAGCGCTCCCTATTAAAATACTAGGAAATGGATCGCTCGACAAAAAACTCACCGTCAAAGCCCACAAGTTCACGGCATCCGCGGAAACGAAAATCACGGCCGTCGGTGGAACCGTCGAGGTGATTTAAATGATGGAGACCATCAAAGCGGTATTCAAAAACAAGTCGGTCATGAATAAGATTCTCTTTACCATGCTTGTGTTTTTGGTTTATCGACTCGCCGTCTACATCCACATCCCGCTCATTGACCGCGACGAAGTGAGCGCCATTTTCACCGAACCGACCGGGTTCTTGGGCATCATGGATGCCTTTACCGGTTCCGCCCTCAGCAACCTCTCGATCATCGCCTTAGGGATTGGTCCCTACATCACGGCGTCAATCGTCATGCAGCTTTTGCAGATGGACATCGTGCCGAAGTTGAAAGAGTGGAGCGAAGAAGGGGAAACCGGAAAACGCAAGATCAACCAGATCACTCGCTATCTCGCCATCGGCCTTGCCTTCGTGCAAGCGCTCGGTATGATTATCGGGTTCCACATGACCAGTCCTGGACTTTTCGACCGCGTCGCCGTTGGCACGCCAGACTTCCTTACCTACACCTACCTCGCGCTCGTCATGACCGCGGGAACGGCGTTCTTGCTTTGGCTCGCCGACCTCATCACCCAAAAAGGCATCGGTAACGGCACCTCGATGATCATCGTTGCCGGTATCGTTTCTGGCATCCCTGCGATGTTTGCGACGCTTGGACGCGACTACTTGTTCGGCGAAGACGCCAACATCGCTTCATACGCAACCTACGGGTTGATTATCATCACCTATGTTGCGGTTTTGCTCGGGGTAACCTACATGCAATCGGCCACACGAAACATCCCCGTCCAATATTCTAACCGCAGCACGGCAGCCAAAACCCGCGGAAAACAAGACTCGAGCATTCCCCTTAAAATTAACTCAGCAGGCGTTATCCCCGTTATCTTCGCCGTCACCATCCTGAGTTTGCCACAAACGCTCTTCGCCTTCTTACCGGCATTCCAAAACCCGAACCAAATGGGCGTTGGCGCGACCTGGCTTATGGAAGTCTTCGACTACACCCGTCCGGCCGGCCTCGTGGTCTATGCCACGCTGATTATCGTCTTCACGTTCTTCTACTCGTTCGTGCAGATCAACCCGGAAAAAATGTCGAAGCGCCTGCAAAAACAAAATGCCTACATCCCAGGCATTCGCCCGGGACTTGAAACCGAGAACTACATCTCCAAGTTGCTCTTTAAAATCACCATCATCGGTGCGCTCTACTTGGTTGTCGTGGCGCTTATGCCCATTATTCTCGCGATGGCATTCGACCTGCCCACTTACGTTCAAATTGGCGGAACCTCGCTCTTGATTGTCGTCGGCGTCGCCATCGAAACAACCAAACAAATCAAAACCGATGTTCAAGGCAAATCCTATACCGGATTTATCCGATAGGGGGTCTTACGGTTGAAAATACTGCTTATGGGCCCCCCGGGAGCGGGAAAAGGAAGCCAGTCCGAGCGGCTCGTCAAGGACTTTGACCTAACCAGCATCTCGACCGGTGAAATGTTTCGTGAAGCATATAAAAACGGCGAGCCTCTCGGCATCGAAGCCATGAAATACATCGAACGCGGTGAACTCGTCGACGACGACATCACCAACGAAATCGTCTGTAAACGCTTGCTTCGTAAGGACGCCGAACGCTGCTTTCTGCTCGACGGTTACCCACGCACGGTAAAACAAGCCGAAGCGCTCGACGACATGCTTGAAAAGATGAACTCAAGGTTGACGGCAGTCATCAACATCACAGTCGACAAAGTCGCCATCTTAGAACGCATGATTGGACGCCGCGTCTGCAAACGCTGCAGCGCCACCTACCATCTGTCGTTTAAACCGACGAAAGTCGACGGCATCTGTGACAAGTGTGGCGGCGAACTCTACCAGCGTGAAGACGACCAGCTTGAATCGGTCCGAAACCGTCTGAACATTTACGAGACCAAAACCAACCCGCTGATCAACTATTACGACAACCGTGGAATCTTACGAAACGTCGATGGCATGCAGTCGTTTAACGCCGTCTACGAAGACATTAAACACGCGCTTGAGGATATCACGTGATTACCATCAAATCCCAGCGCGAGATTGAGCTGATGCGTGAAGCCGGTCGCATCGTCGCCCTCGCCCACCGCGAGATTGCGCGACGCATCAAACCCGGCATCACCACGGCCGAGATCAACCAAATCGTCGAACAGGTCATTCGTGATCATGATGCGACGCCTTCGTTCAAAGGCTATGGAGGATTCCCCGGTAGCGCCTGCACCTCGCTCAACGACGAAGTGGTGCACGGCATTCCCACACCCAAGCGTGCCCTCAAAAACGGCGACATCCTCAAGGTCGACATCGGCGCCAACTACAAAGGCTACCACGGCGATTCTGCCTGGACCTACGCCGTCGGAACGATTTCCGATGATGCAGTGCGGCTGCTTGAGGTCACCGAAAAGTCCTTGTTTGAAGGATTGAAACACGCCAGACAAGGCGCAAGGCTTTCCGACATTTCCCACGCCATCCAAACCTACGTTGAAGACCACGGATACCACGTGGTGAAACACTTCGTCGGACACGGCATCGGAAAAAACTTGCACGAAGCGCCACAAATTCCCAATTTCGGACTTCCTGGCAAGGGCCCGCTATTGAAGCCGGGAATGACGCTCGCCATCGAACCGATGGTCAACATCGGAACCGACGCCGTCAAGGTGCTCGCAGACGATTGGACCGCGGTCACGACCGACGGGTCGCTCAGCGCCCACTTCGAACACACGGTGCTCATCACGGAAGACGAATGCGTTTTGCTTACAGCGCTCTGACAAGGAGGAGAAGTTATGGCCAAAGAAGACAAGATTGAAATGGAAGGCAAAGTCATCGAAGCCCTACCCAACACACGGTTTCTCGTCGAGTTGGAAAACGGGCACAAAATCACGGCCCACGTTTCGGGTAAAATCCGTATGTACTACATACGCATTCTACCTGGTGACCGAGTCTCGGTGGAACTCTCGCCCTACGACTTAACACGTGGACGCATAACCTATCGACACAAATAACGATAATCGAAAGGCTTCAAAGGAGGATAACCATGAAAGTAAGACCCTCAGTTAAGAAGATTTGCGACAAATGCAAAATCATTAAACGCAAAGGCAAAGTCATGGTCATTTGCGAAAATCCCAAGCACAAACAAAGACAAGGTTAAATAGGAGGTGCACGAATGGCACGTATTTCAGGTGTAGACATTCCCCGCGACAAACGCATCGTTATTTCGTTGACATACGTCTACGGAATCGGCAACACCATCGCGGAACAAATACTCGAAGCGGCGAAAGTATCGCCGGACACACGCGTGAAAGACCTGACAGAAGAAGAACTCTCACGCATTCGTACCCAAGTGGACAAGGTGAAAACCGAAGGCGATTTGCGCCGCGAGGTTTCACTGAACATCAAACGCTTGCAAGAAATCGGCAGCTATCGAGGCATGCGCCATCGCCGTGGGCTCCCTGTACGCGGACAAAACACCCGCAACAACGCCCGCACGCGCAAAGGCCCCAAACGCACGATGGCCAAGAAGAAGAAATAGGAGGAAATCGACATGGCACGTAAAAAAGTCACCAGAAAACGCCGCGTCAGAAAGAACATCCCTGCCGGCGTCGCCCATATCCACTCGACGTTTAACAACACGATCATCACCATCACCGACCCGACCGGTAACGCGATTTCTTGGACCAGCGCCGGCGCGCTCGGATTCAAAGGAAGCCGTAAGTCGACACCATACGCTGCGCAGCTCGCCAGTGAAGCATGCGCCAAAGCCGCCATGGAACACGGCGTGCAAAAAGTCGAAGTATCGGTCAAAGGACCCGGACCAGGACGCGAAGCGGCAATCCGTTCTCTGCAAACCGCAGGCCTGGAAATCACCGCCATCCGCGACGTTACCCCGGTTCCACATAACGGTTGCCGTCCGCCGAAACGCCCACGCGGATAACAAACACGCATCTATAACCCAAGGGAGGCTGTACCATTGAAAGAATTGAAACTTGAGAAACCCGATAAGACGAAAATCATCAAATCAGATGACTTCCACGGCACCTTTGAGATTAGTCCGCTAGAGCGTGGCTTCGGCATCACATTAGGTAACTCATTGCGCCGCATATTGCTATCGAGCATTCCCGGCGCCGCCATCATCAACTGCCAAATCGACGACGTACAACACGAATTCAGCGCCATCGATGGCGTTGTCGAAGACGTGACCACAATCATCTTGAACCTAAAAGATGTGGTGCTCTCGATCGACAGTGACGACCGCGACGTGGAAAAAACATTAGAAATCGCCGTCGAAGGCCCCTGCACCGTCACGGCCAAAGACATCATCCGTGACAACGACGTCACCATCATCAACCAAGACCAGCACATCGCCACCGTCAACAAAGGCCGCTTCCGCATGGTCTTAACGGCCCGCAGAGGCATTGGCTACGTCAGCGCCGAACGCAACAAAGCCTACAACAAACTCGTCGGCGTCATTCCCATCGACAGCATCTACACCCCCGTCCAACGGGTGCAATACCACGTCGATAAAACCCGCTTAGACAGCGACGCGGACCTCGACAAACTGACCATTGAGGTTGAAACCAACGGCAGCGTCTCACCCAAAGAAGCGATGGGCATCGCCGCCAAAATGTTGATTGAACACCTCAACGTCATCGTCACGCTTTCGGAAAAAGCGCAAGAAGAAGAGTACATGATCGAACGCGAAGACGAACAAAACTCACAGATTCTCGAGATGCCGATCGAAGACCTCGATCTCTCGGTGCGCAGCTACAACTGCTTGAAACGCGCCGGCATCCACACCGTGGACGAACTGACCCAAAAAACCGAAGAAGACATGATGAAAGTTCGCAACCTCGGTAAGAAATCGCTGAAAGAAGTCAAGCAAAAACTCGAAGAACTTAATCTCTCCCTAGCGAGACACTAAATAGGAGGTTTTTATGGCTGGATATCGCAAACTGAATCGCCGCAGCGACCAACGCAAAGCGATGCTTCGCGACCTGGTGAGCCAACTCATCATCCACGAACGCATCGAAACCACGGAAAAGAAAGCCAAAGAACTCAGCCGCCTGATCGACCGCATGATCACGCTCGGCAAAGAAAACACCCTCGCCGCGCGCCGTCGTGCCGCTGAGACCGTGCGTTTCATCACCACCGATGACAAACAACAAAACGCGCTGCAAAAACTGTTCGAAGACATCGCCCCTCGTTTTAAAGAACGCCAGGGCGGATACACCCGCATCATGAAACTCGGACCACGCCGTGGTGACGCCACGGAAATGGTCGTCATCGAATTCGTCGAATAACGATTAACGCGAGCTCCGGCTCGCGTTTTTTCGTGGACGATTACGGTCGCTTTTTAAGGGCCGTTTTGGTATAATGGGTAAGGACTTTACGTAAGGGGTGACGCGCGTGCGCATCATTGACATCGAGAACCTCTCCTTCCACTATCGAGCCGGCACACCGGTCCTCGAAGACATCACCCTCCACGTCGACAAAGGCGAGTGGATCACCATCCTCGGGCACAACGGCAGCGGAAAATCGACGCTATCGAAACTGCTCGTGGGCCTTTTGCGTGCGAAAAAAGGCACGATAAAAGTCGGTGGCCTCGAGCTCTCTGAAAACACCGTCTACGACATCCGTAAAAAGATCGGCATCGTCTTTCAAAACCCCGACAACCAATTCGTCGGCGTCACCGTGCGCGACGACATCGCTTTTGGACTTGAAAACCTGCAAATTCCTCGCGACACGATGATCGAACGCATCGAACAATACGCCCGCAAAGTCGACATGGCCGACTACCTCAACAAAGAACCCCATAACCTCTCAGGCGGCCAAAAACAACGCGTCGCCATCGCCGGCATCTTGGCGATGGAAACCGACATCATCATCTTCGACGAAGCAACCTCGATGCTCGACCCGAAAGGCCGCAACACGATCCTTTCGATGATGAAACAGCTCAACGACGAAGGCGTCACCGTCATTAACATCACCCACGACATGAAAGAATCCCTCTACGGCGATCGCATCGTCGTCTTAAAAAACGGTAAAATCATCAAAGACGACAAGACAGACGCCGTCTTAAAAGACCAAGAAATCCTCGAAAAATCGAACCTGGAGATGTTGCTGCCGCTTCGGGTGCTTCGCCTGCTTGAATCAGAAAACGTTAAAGACGAGAAAGTGAGGTCATACCTATGGCAATTAAGTTTAACCGGGTAGACTTCAAATACAAAGGCGAAGGAAAGAAGGGCTACCTCGCCCTATCAAACATCAGCCTTTCGATCCAAGGCGAAGGCGAGTTTATCACCTTGATCGGTGAAACCGGCAGCGGAAAAACCACCCTCGTCCAACACATGAACGCCTTGCTTGTTGCCGACAGCGGTTCGGTTGATATCTACGGCATCAAGGTTGAAAAAGAAGCCGTTAAAAAGAAAAAAATCCGCCTCAACCCAATCCGTAAAAAAGTCGGCCTCGTGTTTCAGTTCCCCGAGTACCAACTCTTTGAAGAAACCGTCCTCAAAGACATCACCTTCGGCCCGAAAAATTTCGGCGTGCCGGAAAAGGACGCAGTTGAAACCGCCAAAAGCGTCATCAAGATTGTCGGACTTGACGAATCCTACCTCGAACGCAGCCCCTTTAACCTCAGTGGCGGCGAGAAAAAACGTGTCAGCATCGCTGGAATTTTAGCGATGGAACCCGACATTCTTATCCTCGATGAGCCCACAAGTGGCCTTGACCCGTTAGGTCGAAACGCCTTGCTTAAGGTGTTTTTTGACATCCATCAAAAACTCAACAAAACCGTCATCATCATCACCCATGACATGAACACCGTCTACGAATACGCCAAACGCGTCCTCGTGATGCGCGACAGCTACCTCGTCTACGACGGCGACCCCGTCAACCTCTTCACCTCGAAAAACATCGAAAACTGGAACCTCGACGTGCCCGATGTCCTCGACCTCACCAACAAACTCGAACGCGACCTAGGCATCTCGCTTAAGACGCGTCCCCGCAGCGCCTCAGACCTCACCAAGGCGCTTGAGGAGGTGCTCCGATGAAAAACATCGTTATCGGTCGCTTCGTCCCGGGCAAAGGCTTCCTTTACCGCATGGACCCACGCACTAAAATCATCGCCCTGGTCTTCTTGATGGCTTCGGCCTTTATCATCCGTGATTTCACGACGATGTTTGTGGCCGTGGGGCTCTTGGTCGCGCTATTGTTTGTTGGACGCATCAACATCATCCGCGTCTTCTCCGGCCTCAGACCGCTCATGTACCTGCTTGCGTTTACCTTTATATTCCAGCTGCTGTTCAACACCCAAGGCGATCTCGTCGCCTCTTGGGAATTACACTATTCCCCCCTAAACATCCTCGCGGTCACCATGCTTGTGGTCACGTGGTTCTTTGTGCGCCGTCGCTTACCCTTTAAGTTTTTCTTCTTCATCGCCACCTTTGTCGGCGTCATTGCGCTTTTTGCGACATTAAGGCTCGGCCCGGCCTTTGCGACGGGAACCTTAAACATCCATCAAAACGCGATTGAAACCGGCTTCTTTATCGTGATGCGGCTTCTGGTTATTGTCACGCTTTCAACCATCTTGACACTCACCACCAAACCGACCGATTTGAACCTCGGATTGGAGTCGGTCATGAGTCCGCTCAAAGTGTTTAGAATCCGGACTGAGGAAATGGCAATGATCATTTCCATTAGCCTGCGCTATATTCCGACGCTGCTTGATGAAGCGAACAAAATCATGCTTGCACAAGCTAGCCGCGGCGTCGATTTTTCTGAAGGCAAATTCAAAGACAAAATCATGCAGATTGTCTCGCTGCTTGTGCCGATGTTTATCATTAGCTTCAAACGAAGCGACGAACTCGCCAACGCCATGGAAGCCCGCAGTTTCGTGCCCGGCCAACCCCGCACGCGCTTGCATCAGTTGACTTGGGGATTTGCGGACACGGTGGCGCTCGTGGTGAGTTTATTGGTGTTGACGGCGGTCATCACCTCACGCGTGGTGATGTGACGTGACGTTACGCGACGCGCTTTACGCATGCGATACCGACACCATCGTAACCTATTTTGATGAGAACGCCGCCGTCAAACTGCCGGGAGAACTCCTCGCAACCGACGGCGACACCACGGCCTTTAAACAGGCCTTTTTCGATGCCGTTGACAACGTCTATGATTATCAAGGAACCCTCGTCATCGACGGCCGCAAAGACGGCACGGCAGCGCAAGCGAAGCTGAAGCTGTGCGATGAGCGCATCGTCGCCTACTACCAAGAAACACCACGCAACAAAAACCGCTTCCGCTTGGATCTGTCTTTTTGTGGTACCCTGTATGAAGGATTCCAGCGTCAACCAAAAAAACGCACCATCCAAGGCGAACTCGAATCGGCCCTCGCAGGGCTCATCGGCAAACCCCTCGACATCCACCCGGCATCCCGCACCGACGCCGGCGTTCACGCAATCCATCATGTTGCACACGTCGACATCGACACACCGCTTTCGCCCGAGGACATAAAGCGACTTTTGAACAGGATGCTGCCGGATGATATTCGAGTGATTGCTTGCACACGCGTGCCGGGTGTTTTTCACGCCCGCTACGACGCCACGGGAAAAACCTATCGCTACCGCATCTTGCATGTGGACGATCCCTTCCGAGCCCACCTAACGATGCGGGCAGACAAGATAGACTTTGATATGTTAAAGCCAATTCTTTTGCGTTACGTCGGCATCCACGATTTCCAGAATTTCGCCAAAAGCACCGACAAAGACACCGTCCGCACCATCCATCGCATCGATGTCCGTCAAGATAACGACGAAACCATCATCGACATTCAAGGCGAAGGATTTTTGCGCCACATGGTTCGGATGATGATTGCCCGCGCTTTAGACGATTACCACAAAAGCAAAGACACCATCACCGCGACCCTAAGAAACCCCGGAAAACCAATCCCTAAGCCACTTGTGCCGGCATCCGGATTGCATCTTGTCAGCGTCCACTACGAACCGATTCACACCACATAAGGCATCCGGCTATTTAAAACCAAGCGCGTTTGTGCGATAATAAACATAACGAAGGAGTGATGGCGTGTGAAAGGAATATTCATCACGTTCGAAGGCCCCGAAGGGTCCGGCAAGACATCGGTCATCAAAGCCGTTGAAACGGCGCTCAAGCAGCGCGGTATCGACGTGCTCGTCACGCGCGAACCGGGTGGCGTCGCCATCAGCGAGCAAATTCGGCAACTCTTGCTTGATGTCGATAAAAAAGAAATGGACCCGCGCACGGAAGCGCTGCTTTTTGCGGCGAGCCGCCGCCAGCACGTCATCGAAGTCATCAACCCCGCCCTGAAGGAAGGTAAAGTCGTCGTCTGCGACCGCTACGTCGATTCAAGCCTCGCCTACCAAGGGCACGGACGCGGGCTTGGCATCGACGAAGTCTACCGCATCAACCACTTCGCCATCGACGGAACCCTGCCGGACTTGACACTTTTCATCGACGTCCCGCCCTCAATCGGGTTGAACCGTGTGTTCGCTAACGGACGCAACGTCGACCGTTTAGACCTCGAAAGCATGGCGTTTCACGAAAAAGTCTACGAGGGATACTGCATACTGGTCAAACGATTCCCCGAACGCATCCGTGCCATTGATGGCACCAAGCCACTTGAACGAGTGGTCGAACGCGCCCTTGAAATGATTGCGACACGCCTTGATGAGGAGTGAGTTCATGGCGTTTGATACCTTGAGAAAAGCGCAACCGGAAAACGTGCGCTTGCTTGAAAACAACCGCCGGAAAAACCGCCTTGCGCACGCCTATGTCTTTGAAGGCATGGCCGGCACGAAAAAGATGGATACGGCGCTTTTTTTTGCGTCGATGCTGCTGTGTGATGAAGAAGACGGTCCGTGTGGAACGTGTAAAAACTGCCGGCGAATCGCCCACGAAACCCACCCCAACGTCTACGTCATCCGCCCCGATAAAAAAACCATCACCAAGTCGATGATCCAAGACCTGCAAACCGAGTTTCACAAAACCGCTGTCGAAACCGGCGCAAAAATCTACATCATCGACGAAGCGGAGCGAATGAACGCTCACGCCGCAAACGCGTTGCTTAAGTTTCTCGAAGAACCCCACAACGAGATATTTGCTTTGTTGCTGACAGAAAATGCAACAAAGCTCTTACCGACGATTCGTTCCCGCAGCCAAACCCTGCATTTTCACACCATCCCCCACAGCATCATTCTCGAAGAACTCAAAAGCGAAGGTTATGACGATGAAGACGCCCGCGTCGCCGCCGCCCTTAGCCGCACAACCGAGGCGGCCAAGGCGTGGATCGGCCGCGAGAACTTCCGAGACTTAATCGAGTTAACCACCGCCTTATACGAAGCGTATGCTGAAGGTGAACCGCTCATCATCACCTTTGAACGCGAGCATTTTGGTGTGCTTCGCCAGCCGGATGATTACCTCGCGTTTTTCGATGTCATGAGCCTATACCAAAAAGACCTCGTCTATGGTAAAATGAAGCATTATACCTCAATTGTCTTCCAAAGCCAGCGCCCGACGATGGAGCGGATTCTTCCGCAAAAATCACAAGCGATGCTGGTCGAAGAACTCGAACGCATGGTCGACGTGCAAGCGCGCATCGACCAATACATCAACGTGCGACTCGCGATGGACAACGTGTTGTTGCTGATGGAAAGAAGGATGAACCATGGCACGTAACGTCATCGGCATCCGTTTCAAGGAAGCCGGAAAAAAATACTATTTCGACCCCGCTGGCATCGAACTTGTCGTCGGGGATAAGGTCGTGGTCGAAACCGTTCGCGGCATCGAACTCGGTCGCGTCATCGAAGGCGTCAATCAACTCGACGACGACAAAATCATCGCCTCACTCAAACCAATCATTCGCCGCGCCACCGATGAAGACATCGAAAAGGACGAAGCCAACGAAAAAACGATTCCTGATGTTGTGGAAAAATGCGGATTTTACGTTCGAAAACACAACCTCGACATGAAACTTCTCGGTGCCGAGTATACGCTCGATAAAGCCAAACTCATCATCTATTTCAACGCCGAAGGTCGCGTGGATTTCCGTGAACTCGTCAAAGATCTCGCCAACGAGTTTCGCGTTCGCATCGAGCTTCGCCAGGTCGGTGCGCGCGACGGCGCGAAGTTTTTAGGCGGCATCGGACCGTGCGGATACTTGCTGTGCTGCAACACCTTCTTGGGTGAGTTTGAGACCGTCTCCATCCGCATGGCGAAAAACCAAAACCTCTCCCTCAACCCCTCAAACATCTCCGGCCTCTGCGGCAAACTGCTTTGCTGCATTCGCTATGAAAACGAAACATACCACGAGTTCAAAACCAAGATGCCGAAGATGAACTCACAAGTGAAAACCCCCGAAGGCATGTGCAAAGTCATCGCCGCAAACATCATCGACCTTCGTGTCAAAGTCGTCTGCAAAGAAGGCGCTGTCAGACACTACGACGTCGATGAACTATTGGAGATCTACGAGTATGAAAAAGTCGACCCCAACCAAGACACCAACGACAACCACGACGAAAACGACGCTTAAGGAAGGCGAAGTCCTCAACCACCTCCTGGGGTTTGAAGGCATGGTGATTATCCAACGACGCGACATGTTCAGCTTCTCGCTCGATTCGGTGCTGCTGGCTGCGTTTACTAACGTGCCAAAACGCGTGAGCCGCATCCTCGATTTTGGCACCGGGTTTGCGCCTGTGCCATTGATGCTTAGTCGGAAGACGAAAAAGCCCATCACCGGCATCGAAATCCAACCCGAGGTCGCCGATATCGCCAGACGCAGCGTGTTCGCCAATGGACTCGAGCACCAAATCGATATCCTTGAAGCCGACATCGCCTCCCTCACCAATACCTATCCACACGAAAGCGTCGAACTAATTACTTGCAACCCACCGTTTTTTCGCTACACCACAGAATCAAACACCAACGACAACGCTTTTCAAACCATCGCCCGTCACGAAGTGAAGATTACCTTTGAGACCATGGTCGACACCGCCGCAACACTCTTAAAAGACAAGGGCCTCTTCGTCTTTGTGCACCGCCCAGAGAGGCTAACATCCATCGTCGCTGCGCTCAACGCAAAACGCATGACCATCAAACGCATGCGCGTCGTTCACGCCCGCATCGATCGCCCGGCACAAATGGTGCTCATTGAAGCGGTAAAAGGCGGCCGCGACGGCCTCACGCTTGAACCTCCCTTTTTTGTGCATAAAGACGACGGGTCATACACCGACGCCGTCGAGAAATTATTCCGCGACGAAAGAACGTGATCGCGATGATACACCAAACCACCTACGAATCACCGGCGTGCCTCATCCTCGTTCCCACCCCTATCGGTAACCTCGAGGACCTCTCACCACGTGCGCTTAAAACCCTAAAAGAAGCGGACCTCATCTTCGCCGAAGACACCCGCCATACCGGCAATCTCTGTCGCCATTTCGGCATTGAGACACCGCTTGAAAGCCTCCACGAACATAACGAACGCGAAAAAACCGACCGCATTGTAGGCGCCCTGCGCGCCGGCCACACGGTCGCCCTCGTCAGCGACGCCGGCACCCCGCTTTTAAGCGACCCCGGCGCACACCTCGTCCAAGCCGTGCTCACCGAAGGCTTCGCCGTCAGCGCCCTACCGGGCCCCTCGGCTGCCTTGACCGCGCTTGTGGCCTCGGGCCTTCCGGTCGAACCCCATCTCTTTTACGGGTTTCTCCCGTCTAAGGCCGGCGCGCGCACGAAAGCCCTAGAGACGCTCAAAAAACTGCCATACACACTCATCTTTTACGAGGCCCCACACCGTATCATCGCAACGCTAAAAGCCATGCACGAGGTGCTTGGCAATCGCTGCGTCACCGTGGCCCGTGAACTGACCAAACGCTTTGAAACGTACATCCGCACCACGCTGAAAGACGCGGTGACCCTTGACGATCTAAAAGGTGAAATCGTCGTTGTTGTTGAAGGGGCTTCGCCCGAAGACGACCCGCTTTCAGGCACCGACGTTGTTGAACACATTCGGCTGCTTATCGCCGATGGACACAGCGAAATGGACGCCATCAAACGCGCCGCCAAAGCGCGAAAAATAAGCAAAAACGAGGCCTACATGGCATACCACACTGCGAAAAAAGACCTCGAAGGAAAGGAGTGATTGTGATGAGCAAGACGTTTTACATCACAACACCAATCTACTACCCGAGCGGCAACCTCCATATCGGAAACACCTACACGACCGTGCTGTGCGACACCTTAAAACGCTACAAACACGAGCGCGGCTACGACGCCTTTTACCTCACCGGCATGGATGAGCACGGGAAGAAAATCGAAACCGTCGCCAACGACCGCGGTGTTCCACCGATTGAGCACGTCGACGAACTCGCCGACGCGACGAAAGAACTCTGGAGCAAAATGAAAATCGACTACGACGACTTTATCCGCACGACCGAAAAACGTCATAAGTCCGTCGTCCAAAAAATCTTTGAACGCCTTCTTGAAGCAGGCGATATTTACCTGGGCACCTACAAAGGCTATTACTGCATGCCCTGTGAATCGTTTTATACCGATAGCCAACTCGCAGAAAACCACACCTGCCCAGACTGCGGACGGGAAACCTCAGAGCTCGAAGAAGAAAGCTATTTCCTCCGCCTGAGCAAATACCAGAAGAAACTTTTGCAATACATCGAAACCCACCCCGACTTCATCACCCCTGAAACCAGAAAAAACGAAGTCGTCGCCTTTATTAAACAAGGCCTAAACGACCTCAGCGTATCGCGCACCACTTTCGACTGGGGCATCAAGGTCGTCTCCAACCCGAAACACGTCGTCTACGTCTGGATTGACGCGCTTTCGAACTACATCAGCGCCCTTGGCTATGGTACCGACAACGACAAACTCTTCCAAAAATACTGGCACGGCGACGAAGTCCTTCACGTCGTCGGAAAAGACATCTTGCGCTTTCATGCCATTTATTGGCCGATTATGTTGATGGCCTTGGATATACCGATTACCTTTAAATTGCACGCCCACGGATTTTACATGATGAAAGACGGCAAAATGAGCAAATCCAAAGGCGGCGTCATCTACCCTGAAACCATCCTTAAATACTATGGGCTTGACGAACTGCGCTACTTTCTGCTTCGTGAACTGCCCTATGGACTTGACGGACTTTTCACCCCCGAAGCCTTCGTCGAACGCATCAACTTTGACCTTGCCAACGACTTTGGAAACCTCCTCAACCGCACCATCTCAATGATCAACAAGTACTTTAAAGGCGACATCTCCGCACCGAGTGAACCGCTTGATGACATCGATAACGACCTTCGTGACACCGCCGCCGACGTCATTCGCGCCTACAAAGAAAACATGAACACGCTCAAAGTATCCAACGCCTTGCAAGAACTGTGGCGCCTGGTTTCTCGCACCAACAAATACATCGATGAAACGATGCCGTGGGCGCTTGCGAAAGACGAGGAAAAACGACCGACGTTAGAAAAAGTGCTCTACCACCTCGCCGAATCGCTGCGTCACATCGGGATTATGTTAAAGCCGATTTTGTTGAAAGCTGCCCCGGCGCTCTTTGACCAACTCGGCATCGGCGAAGATCACACCACCTGGCAAAGCATGACCTTCGGTGAGAAAAAGCATTACCACGTTATCGACAAGCCAACCCCGCTTTTCCCACGCCTCGATGTCGAGGTGGAGGTCAAGAAACTGCGCGACGAAATCGCCGGCAAAACGAAGCCGGAACCGGCTCCAAAGGCAGACCTCATCTCAATCGATGACTTCGCCAAACTCGACCTCGTCGTCGCCGAAATCAAAACCGCCGAACCGCATCCCGACGCCGATAAACTTATCGTCCTCACCGTTGATGTGGGCGGCGAGACCAAGCAAATCGTCGCTGGCATCGCTAAGGATTATGAGCCCGACGCACTCGTCGGCAAACGCGTCCTCGTCGTCAACAACCTCAAGCCCACCAAGCTGCGTGGCATCAAGAGCGAAGGGATGTTGCTGGCGGGATCCAACAAAGACAAACTCGAGGTCATCGAAAGCCGTGAACTCAACCCCGGCGATCGCGTCAAATAAAGCCTTGTGCCCACCGATAAAACATTTGACATTTAGGGCTAAGTAATATATGATAAACAACGGTACATTTTCAAAATCTCCCACCAGCCCGATTATAACCCCGTATAATTAGGAGGCTACTCGCTATGAAAACATACATGGCAAACAACCAAACGGTTGAACGCAAATGGTTCGTGGTCGACGCCAAAGGTCAAACGCTTGGGCGCTTATCAACCCAAATCGCGACCTATCTTCGCGGCAAGCACAAACCGACGTTCACCCCGCACGTGGACTGTGGAGACTACGTGATCGTCATTAACGCAAAAGACGTTGAATTAACCGGCAACAAATGGGCGAAAAAGATTTACTACAGCCACTCGCAATACCCGGGAAGCTTAAAGGAAACGCCGGCATCGACCGTGCGTGACCGCTACCCTGAGCGATTGATCGAACACTCGGTCAAAGGCATGCTGCCGAAAGGCAAATTGGGAAGACAAATGTTCAAAAAACTTTTCGTGTATGCGGATGAAAACCACCCGCATCAAGCTCAAAAGCCCCAGGCTTTGGAGCTCGAAGGTTAGGAGGAAAGGCATATGGCAAAACAAGTCATGTACCGCGGTACCGGACGCAGAAAAAGCTCCATTGCCCGCGTCACCTTGACGCCCGGAACGGGAAAATTCGTCATCAACGGTCGCACCTTTGAACAATACATTCCCTCAGCGGCCACACGCCTCGACGTGTTCCAACCGCTCGAATTGACCGAAAACCAAGAATCGTTCGACATTATTGTCAACGTATACGGTGGAGGCATCACGGGACAAGCCGGCGCAATCCGCCACGGCATCACCCGTGCCCTGCTCGAAGTCAATTCCGACTACCGTCAAACACTGAAGGCCGCCGGGCTCATCACACGTGACCCGCGCGCCGTCGAACGGAAAAAATACGGCTTGAAAAAAGCCCGCCGCGCCCCGCAATTCAGCAAGCGTTAATACACAAAAAAGCACAACTTGCTTGTGCTTTTTTTATACGACCGTTCAAAAAACCACCAAAACATACTATAATGGGTCTAGACCAAGGAGGATGACCTATGACCATACGCGTACGCTACGCCCCGAGCCCCACCGGACACCTGCACATCGGAAACGCCCGCACGGCGCTTTTTAACTACCTCTTTGCCAAACATAAAAACGGCACCTTCATCGTTCGCATCGAAGACACCGACACCGAACGAAACGTCGAAAGCGGCATTGAAAGCCAACTCGAACAACTTGCCTGGCTCGGCATTACCCCTGATGAAACGATTGGGGTCAACGAAACCCACGGGCCTTACCGCCAGCTCGAGCGTTTAGATATCTATACACGCTATGCCAAAGAACTTTTGGAAAAAGGCTTGGCGTATAAGTGTTACTGCACCAAAGAAGAACTCGAAGCCGAACGCGAAGCCATGCGCCAAGCCGGCGAAGACAAACTGCACTACTCCCGCAAATGCCTCGGCGCGCCCGAACAAGACAAGCCCTTCGCCATACGCTTCAAGGTGCCAGAGAACACAGCCTTCCCCTTTACCGACATCGTCAAAGGTGGTGTCCGCTTTTCCAGCGACGACATTGGCGACTGGGTCATCGTCAAACAAAACGGCATCCCAACCTACAACTTTGCCTGCGCCATCGACGATCACCTGATGGAAATCAGCCACGTCCTCCGTGGTGAAGACCACATCACCAACACACCCAAACAACTGATGGTTTTTGACGCCTTTGGCTGGGCAAAACCAACCTATGGACACATGACCTTGATTGTCAACGACCAAGGCAAGAAACTGTCCAAACGCGACCAATCGATCATCCAATACATCGAACAATACCGCGATTTGGGGTACCTACCCGACGCGATGTTCAACTTTATCTCGTTGCTTGGATTCAGCCCTGACGCCGACGGCGAAATCTTTACCCGCGAGCAACTGATCGACCTTTTTGAAGAACGCCGACTGTCTACCTCACCGGCAACGTTTGACGCCAACAAACTCGCCTTCATCAACAACCGCTACATCAAAGCACTCTCGCTTGACGACACCGTCGCACTCTGCAAGCCCTACCTCGCGGAAGAAGGCATTGGTCAAGAAAAAGACAACGATTGGCTAGAAAGCCTCATCGCCGTCTTTAAAGATCGTTTGAGCTATGGCAAAGAAATCGTGAAACTTTACAACGATTTTTTCAACCGCCCCTTTAAGATTGACGAAGACGCCAAAGACATGCTACAAGAAGACGGCGTTGAAAACCTCATCGCCACCTTTAAACGCCTGGTCGAAAACGACGCGTCGCCCGACGCCGATGCTTACAAAGCCCTTATTAAAGCCGCAGGTAAAGAAGCCAACATGAAGGGTAAAATGCTCTTCATGCCAATTCGCATCGCCGTCAGTGGCGCCATGCACGGGCCCGATTTACCAAAAATGATGCACCTACTCGGTCGGGATTTGGTCACCAAAAGGCTTGAACACACGCTTGCGTTCATCGGTGCTGCCGACAAATGATTTGCATTTCACTATTAAATCGTTTATAATCAGTAACATCAAAGAGAAAAAGGAGATCTGCTTTTACATGAAAGGTACAGTCAAGTGGTTTAATTCAGAAAAAGGTTATGGTTTCATCACGACCGAAGACGGACAAGACATTTTCGTCCATTACAGCGCAATCAACCAAGAAGGATTCAAGACGTTGAACGAAGGTGACGAAGTCGAATTCGAAGTTACCGAAGGCGACCGCGGACCTCAAGCATCAAACGTCGAAAAAGCCTAACTGAATTGACACGCAAAACAGGCCTCGTGCCTGTTTTTTTGTGACGAAAAGACAGCCCTATGATACAATAATGTTGTCAACCCACACAAAAAGGTGATCGCGATGAAAATACACAACACCCTGACCAATAAACTCGAACCCTTCGAGCCCATCCACAAAGACACCGTCAACATGTACGTCTGCGGACCCACGGTCTACAACTACATTCAAATCGGCAACGCCCGACCGGTGATCTTTTTTGACGTGGTTCGTCGTTATTTCGAATTCTTAGGTTACACCGTCAACTTCGTCTCCAACTTCACCGACATCGACGACAAAATCATCACCAAAGCCATCGAAGAACAAGAAGACGAAATCACCATCGCTGAAAAGTTTATCGATGCTTTCTACAAAGACGTCGAGCGCGTCGGAAGCACCACCAAATACCTCGCGCCACGCGTCACCGAATACATGAGTGCCATCATCGATTACATCGATCAACTCGTCAAAAAAGGCTACGCTTACGAAGTTGATGGCGACGTCTATTTCCGCGTCGCGAAGATCGATCACTACGGTGACTTATCCGGCCGAAACATCGCCGACTTAGAAACCGGCGCCCGCGTCGAAGTGAACCCGAAAAAAGAAAACCCACTCGACTTTACGCTGTGGAAAAAAACACCCCAAGGCATCACCTTTCCATCCCCCTGGGGAGAAGGCCGCCCCGGCTGGCACACGGAGTGTGTCGCGATGATCAACGACATCTTCGGCGGCCAAATCGACATCCACGGTGGCGGCGCCGATTTGATGTTTCCCCACCATGAAAACGAAATCGCTCAACACCGTGCAATCCACGGCCATGCCATTGCCAAGTACTGGATGCATAACGGCCACTTGACCGTCGACAACGAAAAAATGTCCAAAAGTGCCGACAACTATATCTTCGTCAAAGACCTTGACGTAGACTACATGGGCTTCCGCCTGTTTACCCTTTCCACCCACTACCGGAGTCCGCTGAATTACACCGACGAATCGCTCAATTCTTACGTCAACGAATGGCAACGCCTAAGACGCACCTACACCCAAGCCTTCTACCAACTCGACCTCGCCGAAAAGCTGGACGACACGCCGAGCTACAACGCCGAACTCGACAAGATTCGCAAAAACTTCCTCGCGGCGATGGACGACGACTTCAACACCGCCAACGCCATCACCGAACTCCAACAACTTGCCAAATACACCAACCACAAAACCCGTCAAGACGACAGCCTCAACCAATTGCTTGGGGCCGTACGCCTCTTTGATCAGTTTTTTGAGATTCTCGGCCTTGACGCCCGCACAAAACGCATGTCCAAAGCGACGCGAAACATCTACATGGAATGGGCCGACGCCCGCAAAAACAAAAACTTCGAAAAAGCCGACCGCCTGCGCGAAACGCTTCAAGAAAAAGGCATCCTGTGATCAACCACAACGCCCAAACTTTAGCCTACGTCGGCGACGCCGTCTTTGAACTCTTCGTGCGCGAGCACCTCGTGCGCCAAAGCCTCGCCACGCCCGAGACCTTACACGACAAAGCCGTCGAAATGACCTCGGCCGAAGGCCAAGCAAAAATCTTAGAAGGGCTCATGCCGCATTTGACCGACGACGAACGCGACCTCGTGCGCCGCGGCCGCAACGCCAAACTGACGCGAAAATCACGCGCCGCCACCCGCGCGACCTACCAACGCGCCAGCGGCCTTGAAGCGCTCTTTGGCTACCTTTATCTCACCGAAAACCTCGCGCGCCTGCGCGAGCTGTTCAACGAACTCATCGATGAAAATCCGGCGTAATTTGCGCGGGATTTTCTCTCGTGCGCAGATACTTTACGCGTGCTACAATGAAACCGAGGTGATACCATGACGATGACCATCCACGGAAAAAACGCCGTGCACGAAGCGATCAAAGCCAAGCGCCGCGTGTATGAAATCATCACACAACCAGGCCTCGATGAGCCATTTATTCGCACGCTTGAGGGGCGTGTTCGCAAAACCACCATGGATAGGCCCCGCATGGACGAGCGCTTCGGTCCCGGACACCAAGGCATCGCCGCCGTGGTCGATGACTACGCGACCACCCCCTTGGAAAAGGCATTGAAAAAAGACGGACCTAAGCTCTTTGTGATGCTTGATTCGGTGGAAGACCCGCACAACCTCGGCGCCGTCATCCGCAGCGCCGATGCGTTCAACGCAAGCGGCGTCATCATCCCGACGCGCCGTAGCGCCTCGATTACCCCAACCGTGGTCAAGGTCTCAACCGGCGCGATTGAACACGTCGACATCATCGCCGTTACCAACCTCAACCGGGCGATTGAAACCTTGAAAAAAGCGAATGTCTGGGTTGTCGGCACCGACGCCTCTGCCCAAGACGGCCTTGAGGCAATCCATGTCGATACCGACTTATGCGTTGTCTTTGGCAGCGAAGGCAAAGGCATGCACCGACTGGTGAAGGAAAACTGCGATTACCTTGTGAAGATTCCAATGCAAGGCCACGTCAACAGCCTCAACGTCAGCGTCGCGTGTGGCGTCATCCTCCACGACATCACCAGGCGGCGACGCTTGATATGATGCGCCTCCGCCACAACGACTTTGAACTTATCGATGCCGCCCAGGCGGGCGACGCCGAAGCCTTTGATGTGATGGCGGAAAAGTACCACCGATTGATCGCCAAAAAGATACACCACTACAACCTCGCCTACGACTTCGACGATTTGCATCAAGACGGGTTGATGGTGCTTTACCGATCGATTCTTGCGTTTGACCAGCACCGCTACGACAAAACATTCACCCGCTATTTCGAGACCAATTTTGAACGCCACTTGATGAGCGTCATTCGCACGCGAAAACACCGACGCCACGTCGAATACATCCATGAAGACGAGATTCGACAAAACGTGCACCGTGTCCGTGAGACCTCTGTCTTTCATGCGCTTCACCTGGCTGAGGTAAAAAAGGTTTTGACAGAACGCGAATATCATGTTTATATATTAAGGGAAATGCGGCACGCCTCCATCGAACTCATCCAGGACCTCACCGGGCTCGATACAAAGGCGATTTACAACGCCGTGCATCGAGCGAAAGCCAAAATTAAGGCGCACTATCAAGGAGAAAATCTTGACAAAAGCTCGCCTTTTTGGTAGATTATATATTTGCAAGGTTGTGGTTCTATGCGAAAGAAAGTTACCCTGATTTGCGACGTGTGCCTGTCGAGAAACTACACGGCCTTGAAGCACAAAGACGATAAAACACGACTCGTGAGACGAAAATACTGTAAGAAATGCGACGCCCATACGACGCATAAAGAAAGTAAATAGGAGAGATACTATGGCCCCGGAGAAAAAAGAGAAAAAAACCAGCCGAGTGATGGAAATACTGAGGACCGAATATCCGTTTGAAGGGATGTTGTTGGTTCTTGTTGGACTGCTTGTGCTGTTATTAGGCGTTTACATCATGGAAGGCCGCGTGCTGGAAATCACCCGCACCGATTGGTGGTTGTTCGCCACCGAGGCACGCATCAACATCTTCTCCGCCTTCATCATCACCTTGGGCGCTGCCGCCGTGCTTTATGCGTTGATGCCCTTCATGGTTCCCGGCTTTAAGGAAATGAACCGCGTGTCCTGGCCAAGCCGCGACAAGATGGTCAACCATTCTTCTCGCGTCATCGGCTTTATCGTGGTTCTCGGTGCGATTTTTGTTATCTACGACATCGTGCTCCGTCCAATCTTCGCCTGGCTCATCGGAGGCGGCAATGCCTGATCAAGCTGCCAAACCATTGCCGGAGAAGCGCTGGTACGTCGTTCAGACGTACTCGGGGTTGGAAAACTCCGTCCAGATCAACCTCGAACGCCGCATCAAATCGATGCAGATGGAAGAGCTGATTTTTGAAGTCGTTATCCCTGAAGAGGTGCGGCTGGAGAAGAAAAACGACGGCACCTTGAAAGAAAAAACCGTCAAACTGTATCCGGGCTATGTCTTCATTGAAATGATCGTCACCGACGATTCATGGTTCGTCGTCCGTAACACCCCTGGTGTCACCGGATTCCTCGGTTCAAGCGGCGGCGGCACAAAGCCGATTCCGCTCCCCCCCGATGAAATCAACCCGATTCTAAAACGCGCCGGCCTTATGCAAGCGCCGAAACTCAACGTGAAAAAAGGCGATCGCGTACGCGTTACCGCAGGGCCCTTCGCCAACCAAATCGGCGTCGTCGACGCCATCGACGAAGAAAAAGCAGAAGTCACCGTGCTCGTCGAAATGTTTGGCCGACCCACGCCTGCCGAGCTGTCCTTCGACGAAATCGAAATCACCTAAACACGGGAGCGAAGCGCTCCCGTTTTTATTGACTTTCCCTTGACACACATCCGGCATTCGCTTATAATATCATAGCGTGTGTCTATGCACACGGTTTTTTCTCGAGTGGAAGGGCATTGCCCGTTGACCACATCACGATTGTAAGGAGGTGTCCATCGTGGCTAAAAAAGAAGTGAAAAACGTCGTCAAACTCCAGATTCCTGCAGGACGCGCAAACCCCGCTCCGCCGGTTGGACCGGCGCTCGGACAAGCCGGTGTCAACATCCAGGAATTCTGCACGAAATTCAACGACAAAACGAAAGATCAGATGGGATCAATTATCCCCGTCGTCATCACGGTCTACAACGACCGCTCGTTCACGTTCATCACCAAAACCCCGCCTGCCGCAGACCTGCTTTTGAAAGCAGCCGGCATTAAAAAAGGCGCAGGAAACCCGCTGAAAGAAAAAGTCGGAACCGTGACCCGTGAACAAGTTAAAGAAATCGCCACCATCAAAATGCCAGATCTCAACGCAAATGACGTTGAGGCCGCGATGCGGATTATTGAAGGATCCGCACGCAACATGGGAATCGTCGTCAAGGACTAGCAATTAGTTGTAGCATACAGCTATTTGTGGGAGGAGATTCCGCTAGACCACATTTAGGAGGAAACAATCATGGCCAAAAAAGGTAAAAAGTACCTTGAAGCGCTGAACAAAATCGATCGTGAAAAACGTTATTCGGCCCCCGAAGCCATCGAACTGATGAAAGAAGTCTCGTTCGAAGGATTCGACGCCACCGTCGAATGCGTCATCCGGTTAAACGTCGACCCTCGTAAAGCCGACCAAAACCTACGCGGCGCCATCGTCTTACCGCACGGGACCGGGAAAACCAAACGCGTGCTCGTCTTCGCAAAAGGCGACAAAGCCAAAGAAGCCGAAGAAGCCGGCGCCGACTACGTCGGTGAAGACGACCTCGTTGAAAAAGTCATGGGAGGTTGGACCGACTTCGACACTGTCGTCGCCACCCCAGACATGATGGCGAAAGTCGGTAAACTCGGACGCACGCTCGGCCCCAAAGGCCTCATGCCGAACCCGAAAACCGGCACCGTCACGATGGATGTCAAAAAAGCCGTTGAAGAGATTAAAGCCGGGAAAATCGAATACCGTGTCGACAAGACAAAGAACATCCACGTCGTCATCGGCAAAGTCTCATTCGACAACCAGAAGCTTCTCGACAACCTGCGCTTCTTTTACGACACGATGTTAAAGATCAAACCGGCGACCGCCAAAGGCGTGTACGTGAAAAACATTTCAGTCGCCACAACCATGGCCCCGGGCATTAAAATGAACCCCGACGCCATACTCAAGTAAGACCCACACAATCAAATACTGTCTGAGACCCCAGGTGCCTACGGCTTAATATCCCGGGTAGACAAAAGAACTAGATCCCCTAGACCTCTTTTGTGTTCAGACAGAAGAGGTTTTCATTTGCACACTGTAGGAGGTGTAACCGTGTCAAGCAAAGCGATTGAAACCAAACAGCAGCAAGTCGAACAGCTCACCGAACGCTTTAAGGAAGCCAAGTCCATCGTCATCGCCGATTACCTCGGCCTGACCGTCGACGAGGTCACCCAACTACGCGTTGAACTGCTCAAAAACGGCTGCGAATTTAACGTCATCAAGAACAACATCATCCGCCGTGCCGCCCAAGCGGCTGGTTACGACGACATGATCGAACACCTGACCGGTCCGAACGCCGTCGCCCTCAGCCACGAAGACGCCGTCTCGGCCGCCAAGGTCATCCATGACTTCGCCAAAGATCACAAGAAACTCGAACTGAAAGTCGGCGTTGTCGACGGCGAGTACATGGACAACGAACGCATCAAGATTATCGCGACCCTGCCGAACCGCGAAGAACTGCTCACCATGTTCGCCGGCGGATTGCTGCAACCGATCAAGGAAGTGGCAATCGGACTTACCATGCACATTGAAAATTTAGAAGAAAGCGCATAATTTAGGAGGAAAAAACCATGGCTAAAATGACCAATGCAGACATTATCGAAGCGTTGAAAGAAAAAACGCTACTTGAACTCAAAGAACTCGTTGACATGATGAAAGAAGAATTCGGTGTAGACCCAAGTGCCGTCGCCGTTGCTGGACCGGCCGCCGCCGAAGAAGAAGAAAAAACAGATTTCGACGTCGTCATCACCGACGTTGGAGGAAAGAAAATCGCTGTTTTGAAAGCGGTTCGTGAAGTCACTGGACTCGGCCTCAAAGAAGCCAAAGAGCTCGTCGACAACATTCCCGCAACCGTCAAAGAACAACTCAGCAAAGAAGACGCCGAAGAACTTAAAGCCAAGCTTGAAGAACAAGGCGCAACGGTTGAACTTAAGTAATTACTGCAACGAACGGACAAAAACCTGAGTGTAAGCTCGGGTTTTTGCCTATGGTACCGAGGAAAACGGGGTGAACCCATGAGCCACTATTATTCCGAAGACCAACGCGACGTCAAAAGCCGTCGCCACACCGTGACCTACACACACCAAGACAAAACCTACCGCTTTATAACCGATCACGGTGTTTTCTCCAAAGGCCACGTCGACACCGCCACCGCCGCCTTGCTTGACCATGTGTCGATTAAGGAAGGCAGCGCGGTCCTCGACCTCGGCTGCGGTTATGGCGTCATCGGCATCGTCATCGCTCGCGCTTTTGGCGCAAGCCTCACCATGAGTGATGTCAACGAACGCGCCCTCGACCTTGCGCGTGAAAACGCCAAGACCCACGGTGTCAATGCATCGATCATCAAAAGCGATGCGTTTGAAGCCATCGACGGCTCGTTCGACGCCATCGTCACCAACCCGCCAATCCGCATCGGCAAACCACGCCTATACGGCATGCTTGAAACCGCAAAAGCGCATTTAAAACCAGGCGGCGCGCTCTGGCTTGTGATGCACAAAAAGCACGGAGCCTTGAGCACCATCGCGCACCTGAAGACGCACTACACGGCGGACGTCGTCGCAACCCACAAAGGATTCCGCGTCATCCGCTGCGAAAGTCGTTGACACCTTGACGAGTGTGTGTTAAAATACTAAAATGCGATACAATGCGCTTTTTTGCGTTGTGCTCGTGTTTCACAACAAAAAACGGGGTGAAAACTTAGTGAACTACAAACTCATCAAATACGGCAAGAAGCGCGAACGAAGAAACTATTCGCGCGTCAAATCGAACGTCGATCTACCCGACCTGATTCAAGTTCAAACCGACTCGTTCAGCTGGTTTGTCAAAGAAGGACTCGACGAATTATTCAGAGACATATCCCCCATTGAAAACTTCACACAAGACCTCGAACTTTATTTTGAAAACTTCGAGTTCGCCGCACCAAAATACACCTTAGCCCAAGCCAAAGAAAAAGACTTGACCTACGCCCGTCCACTGCGGGTGCACGTCAAACTCGTCAACAAAACCACCGGCGAGATTAAGGAACAAAAAATCTTCATGGGCGATTTCCCCTTCATGACACCGACCGGATCCTTTGTGATCAACGGATCGGAACGCGTCATCGTCAGCCAAATCGTCCGCAGCGCTGGTGTGTTCTTCTCAGAAGAGATCGACAAGAAAACACTCCGTCGTAAATACCTCGGCCAAGTGATCCCCAACCGGGGCGCCTGGCTCGAATACGAGATCGGGTCGAAAGACACGCTTTTTGTCAAACTCGACCGCTCGAAAAAAATCCCGCTCACCACGCTCCTCTCGGCGCTCGGCTTATCGGACAAAGCGCAGCTCAAGGAACTCTACGGCAACAACACCCTGGTGGAAAGCACCCTTGAAAAGGACCTCACCACGGACGCCAAAGAAGCCATCCTTGAGGTGTACTCAAAACTCCGACAAGGCGAAACCGCCACCATCGAGGGCGCGATGAGCTTTTTCACAAGCCGCCTCTTCGATTCGAAACGCTACGAACTCGCCGAAGTCGGCCGCTACAAAGTCAACAAGAAACTCAACATCCTCAACCACGTTCGCGACAAAGAACTCGAACACGACCTGGTCGACCCCGAGACCGGCGAAGTGCTCATTAAGCGTCACGAACGGATTACCAAAAAACATCTCAAAACCCTCGACAAACACCGCCACCTCTTTACATTTGAGGTACCCGGCGTGGTGGCCGAAGGGCTTGAATATGATTTCCAGACCCAAAAAGACATCTTGGATGCCAACCCGCACCTCGATTACCTCGGCGATGAAACCAAGCTCGAGCAAATTAAATCGCAAAAGTACCTCACCGCCGCCGCGTATGTTAAAGGTTACCTAAAAAGCGAAGGCATGACCAAGAAACAGTACGTGGAAAAACACGGAAACGCTGCCTATGAAGCGATGGAAAGAAGCATCGCCGAAACCTTAGCGCGCGAAGAACTCCACTTCGACCTCACGAAAATCGAGATTCTCGATGTCCGTCACCGCAACCGCGACGACGAAGAAAAAGTCATCCGCGTCATCGGCAACGACTCAAACGAGACGCGCGAACACATCGTCGCCTCAGACATCATCGCCTCGATCGCTTACTACCTCAACCTCTTTGAGGGTTACGGGCGATTGGACGACATCGACCACCTCGGCAACCGCCGTCTTCGCTTGATTGGCGAACTGCTTAAAAACCAGTTCCGCATCGGCCTATCGAAACTCGAGAAAAACGTCAAGGACCGCATGAGCACCCAGGGCGCAAGCGACATCACACCACAAAACCTCATCAACATTCGCCCACTCACCTCATCGCTCAAAGAGTTCTTCGGTTCAAGCCAACTCTCGCAGTTCATGAGCCAGACGAACCCGCTTGACGAACTGACCCACAAACGCAGCATCTCGGCCCTCGGCCCCGGTGGACTCACCCGCGACCGTGCCGGCTTTGAGGTCCGTGACGTCCACTACTCACACTACGGCAGAATCTGCCCAATCGAAACCCCCGAAGGTCAAAACATCGGTCTTATCAACCGCCTGTCTTCCTACGTCCGCGTCAACAAATACGGCTTTATGGAAACGCCGTATCTCCGCGTTGACACCATCGAACAAGAAGACGGTGACCCAATCATGCAAGTCACCGACGAGATGACCTACTTGACCGCCGACGAAGAAGAAAACTACGTCATCGGCCAGGCCAACATCGAACTTGACGACGACTTGCGCATCACCAACGACAACGTCGTCGCCCGCCACATGGGTGACACGAAAATGTTCGCCCGCGAGCTCATCGAGTTCATCGACGTCTCACCGAAACAGATTGTCTCGATTTCAACCGCGTGCATTCCCTTCCTTGAGCACGATGACGCCAACCGCGCGCTCATGGGTGCGAACATGCAACGGCAGGCAATTCCTCTGCTCAGACCAGAAGCGCCCTTCGTCGGCACCGGCATCGAATACAAAGCCGCACAAGATTCCGGCTCTTGTTTAATCGCTGAAAACGATGGCACCGTCGAGTATGTCGATGCCAAACGCATCGTCATCCGCCGTGAAGACGGCGAGCGCGACACCTACCACTTGCGTAAGTTCGAACGCTCCAACCAAGGCACCTGCATGAACGAAGTGCCCATCGTCACCCCCGGTGAAGTCGTCAAAAAACACGACATCATCACCGACGGCCCGTCGATGGACGAAGGCGAACTCGCCCTCGGCCGCAACGTCACCGTCGCATTCATGACCTGGAACGGCTACAACTACGAAGACGCCGTCATTTTGAGTGAGCGTCTCGTCAAAGAAGATACCTACACCTCAATCCACATCGAAAAATACGAAGCAGAAGCACGAGAAACCAAACTCGGGAAAGAAGAAATCACCCGCGAGATTCCCAACGTCGGTGAAGAAGGACGTCGTTTCTTAGACGACCGCGGCATCATCATCCCTGGCGCCGAAGTTAAAGAAGGCGACATCTTGGTCGGGAAGATCACCCCGAAAGGGCAAACCGATCCGACACCCGAAGACAAACTTCTGCTTGCGATATTCGGTGAAAAATCCCGCGAAGTGCGCGACACCTCGCTCCGCGTTCCACACGGTGGTGGCGGCATCGTCCAAAGCGTCAAGTACTTCTCACGCGACAACGACGACGAACTCCCACCCGGCGCCCGCGAAGTCGTGCAAGTCTTCATCGTCCAAAAACGGAAGATTTCAGAAGGCGACAAAATGGCCGGACGCCACGGAAACAAAGGCGTTATCTCGA
>SLFZ01000004.1 GCA_007123975.1 Candidatus Izemoplasma sp.
AATCGTCGAAAGCGACGCTTCTAAAAATCGGGCTTGCGGCGAGGTTGAAGAGAATCAGGATGGTAAAGAAGACGATGACAAAGTCAGCGATGGCGCTGAATGAACGTTTGAAAACACCAGCGTTCACGGTTTCACCACAATCAATTTGACCCCGTCGATGGCGAGGATCTCAACTTTCTCATCAACCAACACGGTGTCGTCACCGGGGGTGATTGCGGTCCAAAACTGACCATCCACTTTGACTTGGCCACGCTCACCAGGTTGAATTTCTTTGGTGCAGATGGCGATTTTACCAACCAAGCGGTCGGCGTTGGTGCTGACGATGTTTGTGCGGAAATAGTTTTTTGCGATTGGGCGTACGCTTAAAAGCAAGAGAATCGATACGCCCAGGAAGACGCTCAGTTGCGTGACCCAGCCGAAGCCGATGATCGCGAAGATAAACGCGAGCAACGCACCGATGCTGAACCAGACGCTCGTTAGGTCCATGGTGTTGATTTCAATGAACGCCGAAATCAAGATGACGGCGAACCAGAGTATGATGAGCCAAGTTTCCACATCCATGTCACAATACCTCCTCGTGTTGCGTGAGATCAATGATCAGCGCATGGTCGCTTTTGCTCCACATGGTCCTAAATTTATAAGCTGTGTTGTCGACCAGGTTTAACTCCATGAGTCTCGCGACTTCTTGCATAAACTTCTTATTGCAGACGCGCGCGTAACTCGGTCGGACGGTAATTTTGTGGCGCTTTTCTTCGGGGATGATGCCACGCTCGAGTTCTTGCTTGGTGATTGGCTTGACGGCGATGCGCTGTCTTTCGTGATCAAGCCCCAGCAAGACACTGTGCGCGTTGTCGAAATGTGAACTCGCGCTCTTGTTGAGCGTGATGTTGTTTTCGTACAACGTGGCAAGTCCCTCGTTCGGTTTGCGTGATGCCCAGACGAACGACATAGACACTCCTCCCAATGCTTAAGATACCTCTATTATACCACCACATTATAGAAAATTCAATATAATTCAATACGATTATTATCAATTATTGACTATTTCTTTAAAATTCCCAATGATTTTCATTGTTCTTCTTTTGTATTTATAGTGCAGAAATTGATATTTCTTGCCATAAAACAGCATAGTTAAGAGGATAAATGGTTCATGTTCCACGTGGAACATTCGTTTATTTTCCGAGGCAGAACTTCGAGAACAGCTCATCCAATAAATCGCTGCCATGGGTATCGCCGGTAATCTCTCCCAAGGTTTCCCAGGCGTTTTTTAAGTCGATTTCGATGATGTCGACGGGCATTTTATTGCGGGCGGATTGTTCGGCGTCGGCAAGGTGTTGTGCGGCTTGTTTTAGCAACCCGATCTGACGGGCGTTGGCGAGGGTTGCGAGATCATCTTGTTTGACATCGCCCGATAGAAACATCGACTTGATTCGCGACTCAAGCGTTTCAATGTTAGCCTTGGTTAACGCCGAAATATAGACGGCGTCGTCAAACTCGCGGCCGATTTTGCTTTCGAGGTCGATTTTGTTGATGATGACGATGCGCTTCTTATCCTTGGTCAGCGTTAAAAGCGCGTCGTCTTCTGCGGTTAGGGGTGCGCTGTTGTCCAAAACAAACAACACGAGTTCAGCGGAGGCGAGGGCGTTTTTGGCGCGCTCGACGCCGATGCGCTCAACGGCGTCGGCGGCTTCGCGGATCCCGGCCGTATCGATGAGGTGAAGGACGACGCCGCCCATGTTGAGAGAAGCTTCGACCGTATCACGGGTGGTACCTTGAATGTCCGTGACAATCGCCCGTTCTTCACCGAGCAAGGTGTTTAACAAACTCGATTTTCCGACGTTCGGTTTGCCGATGATGGCGGTCTTCACCCCGTCGCGAATGACCTTGCCGTCTTCGGCCTTTGAAAGCAAAGTGTCTAACGCATCTTTTAGGGCGACAACCTTCGGGAGCACGAGTTCGTCGGTCAGTTCTTCGACGTCGTCGTATTCAGGGTAGTCAATGTTGACTTCGATGTGCGCAACGACATCGAGCAGACGTCGTCTGAAATCGCGGATTTTGTCGCGAAGCACGCCGCGCAATCCTTGGTTTGCGAGTTTCAAACTGAGGTCGGTGCGCGCTTCGATGATGTCGAGCACGCTTTCGGCCTGGGTGAGGTCGATGCGGCCATTTAAAAACGCGCGTTCGGTGAACTCGCCGGGCTCGGCGAGACGTGCGCCTTTGCTTAACAAAAGTTCAAGGATCTTACGCGCCACGAACGTCCCACCGTGACAGCCGATTTCCACCATGTGTTCGCGCGTGAAAGATGAGGGCGCGCGAAAGAGCGTGACGAGCACTTCATCAATCGTCACGGCTCCATCGACAATGTGTCCGTAGTGGACGGTGTGTGTCGGCAGTGCCTTAATATCGGGACCTTCAAACACCAAACTTAGTATTTCAAAGGCGTCGTCGCCGCTTAAGCGAACGACGTTAATCGCCGACTCGCCAAGGGCGGTCGCAATGGCGGCAATCGTGTCTTTCTTCATGGTTATCACCTGAATTAAGTATACCATAATCACCCTGTTTGGTGTATAATAGGTAACAGGTGATTTCGATGCTTTTTGAAGATAAACACAAGAAGAGTTTGCAGTATTATATCTACTCCTTCGTGGCGGCCATGGTCGCCGTTGTTCTCTACGGGGTGTATCTCGATAGCCGCGGTGAGGTTGACTTTGAAGAGTGGTTTTTTGGCGAGTACTTCGTGTACCCGTTTATCATCGTTATCTTCTTGTTCGTTTACCATAAACTCATCGGCAAAGCCCGCTATAAAATCAATGAAGCCAACAACGAAGAACGCTTCTTGATACGGGTGTCGAAAGTCGCGGTGGATAAGCTCGAACTGACGCCTGAAGAGATTGACGTGTTTCGCTCCAGCCCACCGTTCCAACGGGCCTTGTACATGGCGTACGAGATTGCCAAGTACGGCGAAGCAGAAAAGCATAACTATGCGCTCTTGCGCAACCAGTTCAGACCGGGAACGCTTGAGTACCGTGTGCTCGAGGTCATCGCCGATGAAGTCAAACTGATTCGCGAAGAACGCGAAGATTATAAGAAGAAACGACGGAAAAAGTGAAGCGGGGTGAATAAACGTGGCCTACCAAGCGCTCTATAGAACCTACCGACCAAAAGACTTCGACGAAGTCGCCGGGCAAGAACACATCACGAAAACCTTCAAAAACGCGTTGGCAAATGAAAAAATCGCCCACGCGTATTTGTTCAGTGGTCCACGCGGCACCGGGAAAACGAGCGTCGCCAAAATCATCGCCAAAGCGGTGAACTGTGAAAAAGCGCCGATCGCCAACCCGTGCAACGAATGCGAGGTGTGTTTGGGCATTACCAAAAACACCGTAAGCGACGTCATCGAGATTGACGCCGCCAGCAACAACGGCGTTGACGAAATCCGTGAACTGCGCGATAAAGTCAAGTATTTACCAGGGGTAGGAAAATACAAAGTCTACATCATCGATGAGGTTCACATGTTGTCGATTTCGGCGTTTAACGCGTTGCTCAAAACGCTCGAAGAACCACCGAAACACGTCATCTTCATCCTCGCCACGACCGAACCTCATAAAATACCCGCCACCATCCACTCGCGTTGCCAACGCTTTGATTTCCGTGGCATCGCCATGCAAGACATGCTCGATAAACTCAACGAAATTGTGGAAAAAGAATCGATCACCATCGCCGATGAAGCTCTTACGTTCATCGCCGAAAGTGCCGAAGGCGGCATGCGCGATGCCATCAGCTTGCTCGATCAAGTGTACTCTTACAGCGATGGCGATGTCTCCATCGCCGACGTGCACGCCATCAAGGGCACCGTGCCGCACGAAGCAATGACGACGATTGCCCACGCGATCGAAGACGGCAACGTCCC
>SLFZ01000021.1 GCA_007123975.1 Candidatus Izemoplasma sp.
CGGCCATGGTCTTCAACGCCTTATACAATCTTGTGGACACTTTTTTTGTGGCTTTAGGCGAAGCCGACACCACGGCCATTGGGGCGCTTGGTATCGCCTACCCGATTCAGATGATTGTGCTCGGTTTGGGCATGATGATAGGGATTGGGAGTGCGTCTGTGTTTTCACGCGCTTTCGGGCGCGGCGATGAAAAATCGATGAAACGCGCCGTCAACACGGCGCTTTTGATGAACCTAACGATTACGTTGACGATTTCCGTCATTGCCTATATCTTTATTGAACCGCTGCTTCGTCTGTTCGGGGCAACCAGCGGCAACATCGGTTACGCGCGGGATTATTTGAGCATCATCTTGATTGCGCTCGTGCCTTTTTCTTTGTCGATCACCTTTAACAACCTCACCCGCGCCGAAGGGCGGGCGAAGGTGGCGATGATCTCATTGATGATCGGCGCCATTGTCAACATCGCCCTTGATCCGGTGTTTATCTTTGATTGGGGCCTTGGCATGGGGGTTGCCGGAGCGGCGCTTGCGACGGCTGTCGGGAAGACATTGTCGTTCATCTATGTGTTTTCTCGTGCTTTAAGCAAAGAATCGTCGTTGATGGTTGATTTGACACGCATCTGGGACGTTGATTTCTCGATGGTACGAGAGATCATCGTCGTCGGCCTTCCAGCCTTTGTGCGCATTGCCATGGGCGGTGTGCTGATTATTATCGTCAACAACCTCATCATTATTCACACACCAACCGAAGCCCTTGGTGAACAATACATTTCTATTTATTCGGTCATTAATCGGTTGTTGCGGTTTAGTTTAATGCCCGGCTTTGGTTTGGTCCAAGGCATGCAGCCGATTGTCGGGTTTAACTACGGCGCCAAGTTTTACGCTCGCATGCGTGAGGCGATACGGTTTACGTCGATGCTGCTGTTTATCTATTTCACGACGGTGTTTTTGGTTGTGCAGTTTGCCGCTGAACCGCTGTTCATGATTTTTGAGCACGAAGGCGACACCGCGTTCGTGACCCGCGGCGCACGCGCATTCCGCATCGTTGCACTTGGATTCTCATTCATCACCTTTCAGGTGGTCATGTCGAGCGTTTACCAGGCGATGGGCTTTGCGACTCGCGCGTTCTTTCTTGCCCTTTCGCGTCGGTTCTTGGTCTTCGTTCCGGTGGCGATTCTGTTGTCGACGGTGTTTGGCATGGGCGTCAGCGGCATTTGGTGGACTTTTGTCGCCGCCGACATCATCACCGGTGCGGTCGCATTCATGTACTACCGCGGCGAGATGGTTTCTTTGAGAAAAAAATACGCTTAGTCTTTTGCGTCATGCTATAATGGACTAAAAGGAGGATGTTATATGAAAGAACTCGTTAAAGCGTTTGATAACTTGCCTTGGATTTTGAAACTCATTTTGGCTCTTCCTGTCATCGATGGCATCGCGTATGGGATTTACCGCATCGCCAAAGGCATCGACCAAAACAACATGACCATTCTAGTCGCCGGCATTGTATGGATTATCGTCGGGTGGGCCATCCTTTGGATTATCGACTTATTCACCGTTATCTTTAAAGGAAAAGTCACGGTATTCGCGTAACGCAAGAAAAGGAGAAACCACGGTTTCTCCTTTTTATGTGATCCAGTATCGTTCGACGGTGCCTAACACATCGTTGTCAACGGTGTTCTCATAGACGCCACCGTTTTTGAGGATGGTTTTTCTCGATCCTTCGTTTCCCGGTGAACATGTAATCAAGACGTTCTCGACATGAAGTGCCGTGCGCATCCAATCGACGGCCTGCCGTACCATCTCGGTGGCGTAGCCTCTGCGCCTGTGGTTAGGGTGCACCATGTAGCCAATATGCCCGCCGGCTTCACGCAAAAGCGTGTTTAGTTCGTGGCGTACGTTAATCAAACCAACCATTTCGCCCCCTTCGATGGCGAAAAAGGTTGACGCAGGCACACGCCCTTCGGGCACATGCCGGTTGAAATGATGGTCGTAAATCTTTTCGAGCCATGTGGCATAGGGCAACTCACCGAGTTCAGAATGGCCGGCCAACTCCGCGTAGGTTTTTTGGCACGCCTTGATGAAGGCATTGGCTGCGCCTTCATGTTCGCGGCGTGGTAACACGAGTTCCATCAAATCACGTCCAATCCCATGCGATTGCCCTTATTTTACCGCCTCGAAGGTCGGGTCGCAAGGGTTTCTTCGAAAAAAAAAGCGCCGAGGCGCTTTTTTAACGTCCGCTGTAGCGATCGTGGTCGTCCAGGGTGTGTACCGTACGACCCGACATCGCTTCGCCAAGGTCTTCAGAAAGCGTCGCAAGTTTGTCTGGATTGTCGTAATGCTTGACCGCTTCGACAATGGCTTTGGCGCGTTTTTCAGGGTTTGATGATTTGAAGATGCCCGAACCGACGAAGACGCCGTCGCATCCCAGCTGCATCATCATCGCCGCATCCGCAGGCGTCGCCACGCCACCGGCCGCAAAGTTCACAACCGGCAGTTTGCCGTGTTCGCGCACGTACTCTAGCAAGTCATACGGCACGCGTAGCTCCTTCGCAAAGTCCATTAATGTGTCACTATCAAGGGTGGTGGCTTTGCGGATTTGCGCATTGATTAAACGCATGTGCGTGACCGCTTCGCTGACATCACCGGTGCCGGCTTCTCCTTTCGTGCGAATCATCGCTGCGCCTTCTTTGATGCGTCTCAGCGCTTCACCGAGGTCGGTCGCGCCGCAAACGAAGGCGGTGTGGAAAGCCTTTTTGTCGATGTGGTGTTTGTGGTCAGCCGGGGTCAACACTTCGCTTTCGTCAATCACATCAATGTTGAGCGATTCAAGAATCTGCGCTTCGACAAAATGGCCGATGCGCACCTTTGCCATCACCGGAATCTTAACGGCTTCTTGGATTTTCTTAATCATCGATGGGTCACTCATGCGCGCAACACCGCCAGCCTCGCGAATGTCAGCCGGCACGCGTTCGAGCGCCATCACCGCAACCGCACCGGCGGCTTCGGCGATTTTTGCTTGCTCGACGTTGGTGACGTCCATGATGACGCCGCCGTTGATTTTCTTCATCACTTCAAACTCCATGGGTTTCACCTCTTCTATGTTTGTCCACCATCATTATAGAACAATGTGACATGAATAAAAGAGACAGTTTAACCCTATTTCAACCATGACAGTTCAAGAGGAAAAAAAGACACCACGCAGTGGCGTCAGTAACGCAAGCGATGTCCAAAGACGTCGACGTGTTTGCCTTTTGTCTTTGTCTTTCGGGTGACTTCAATGGTGTTGAGCGCGTCGTATCCATGGCGCGCAAGCAGTTTTAACATCCCTTGATTATCGGGGTGCACGTGGATAAACAGTTTATCGGCTCCATGCGATTTAGCGTAGGCCTCAGCATGGTCAAAAAGCGCTGAGGCGATGCCTTCTCTTCGTGCGTTTGCCTCAACGTACAACCAATCGAGCCAGACCACGCCATCGTCTTCTTTCAACACCACAAAACCACACAGTCGATGGTGACGGTATGCCCCAAATACGGTGCGGTTTTCTGTGAAATAACCGGCCACCTCAGACTGTATATCGTTGTCTGATGGTGGTCTTTCAATCAGATTCAAGGTGTTGAGTTCCACACGGAAGGCTCGAACAAGATTGAAGATGTCGGCGTTTGGCTTCGTAAGCCGTTGCACTGACAAGCCGCGGTTAACCACGTGACGTTTCTCCAACAATGCGAACGATGAGTTTTCGTGTGCGCGGTCCGTCGAACTCGCAAAAATAGATGCCTTGCCAGGTCCCGAGAACCAATTCACCATCGTTGATGAGGATGGTCTGGTCAACGCCGAGGCAGGATGATTTCAAATGGGCGTGCGAGTTTCCTTCGAGGTGCTTAAACGCGGCGCGGTCGGGAAA
>SLFZ01000106.1 GCA_007123975.1 Candidatus Izemoplasma sp.
CAATGATCGCCGTCGCGATGCCCCCGGCCATCGCCCCGGCAATCAAGGGCAAGCCTTTAAGGCCTAAACTGTAAGCGACACCAAGGCCGATGCCGGCGCCCATCAAGCCTTTTAAAGCCTCGGCGAGTTGTTGTAACGCATCAATGCCTAACAAACTCGCAAACTGCTCGATAATGACGCCGACAATCAACGTCGCAAAAAGGCCAAGCGCCATGCCGTTCAGCGTCTTCACGACATAGTTCAAGATGCGTTTCCGTAAACCCATACCATCACGTCCTTCTTATTAGCCAAACCACATGGTAAGCAACCCGCCCAAGCGTGCGAGCAGCCCTCCAATTAAGAGCGCCGTCGTCGTGGTGAAAAGCAACGTTCCGACAGCCACCTTGGCATTAAACTCTTTCGCAAGCGTCACGATCATCGCCACGCAAGGAACGTAAAACAACGCAACCACCGCACCTGTAAAGAGCTGCACGGTCGTCAAATCCATGTCAATCAGCGGCAACACCGCCAACTCACGGCGAACAATGCCAATCAGAAGCGGCGTCGCCGCCTCCTCAGGCAAGCGCAACCACCCAGACACCAAGGGCGCCATCGCCCGACCGGCGACATCAAGCACACCAAGTTCATAAAGAATCGCCGTCGCAAAAATCGCCATGACCATCGGAATCGCGCCGTCTTTGACGTAGTGTTTCACACGAATAAAGACTTTTTTACCCAGCAATGAAGGCGTCGGCGCAAGCATCTCCGGAAGTTCGGTCAAGGTGAAGGGCATCGGCTGGCGTTTGATGCGGTCCATCACAAAACCGACCAGCACCAGCGCCAAAAGCCCAATCAAGAACACCAACACCAGCGCCAAGAGCGAATGCTCCACAAGCAAAAACATGAAGGCGCTGCTTTGGGCGACGCACGGCACCGCCAAGGAAATCATCACCGCCACGGCGACGCGTTGCTTGCGCGAGCGCATCGAGCGCGTCGATAAAATCGCCGGTATCCCGCATCCATACCCTAATAGCAGCGGTATGATGGTGTTTCCGGGCAAGCCAATCTTTCGAAAGACCCCATCCAACAAAACCGCGAGGCGAGGCAAATAACCCGTGTCTTCCAGTATACTCATCGCCAGGTAAAAGGACAAGACATATGGCAACACCAATCCAAAGGGCCACTCAATTCCCTTGATTAAAAAGCCATAATCGCCGACCAAAATACGCTGGAGCGTCCCATCGATGCCAAGCGCATCCACACCGGCGCGAATCCACGGGAAAAGGCCAACCGTTTGTTCACCAACGCGAACGCCTTCAAACAAAGGCATGATGATAAACTGGCGCAGCCCCATCCCGAGGCCGATGACCGTCGCAAACACCAACAGTAGCACACCAAGCGCGATCGGCAAGCCCGGCCACGGCCGTATCAAAAAGGCAAAGCGATCCGGCTTTGCGCTTGCCTCAGCGGGCAACGGTTTCGTCGCTCGCTCGACGATGCGCTCAACACGGTCCCAGCGCTTGTCATCTTCTTCAAGCACATAACGCGGCTTCTCTTGTTTTACAAGCACCTCGCTTAAGCGCGTTTTCACCGCATCCAATGAGTCGCCACCAAGGGCAATCGTCGGCACCACCGGCACGTTAAGGCCGGCTTGAATCACACGGGTGTCAATTTGCACTGACCGCACCTTTAAAAGGTCAACGCGGTTTAGCGCAACCACCGTTGGCAAGCCGTATTCCAGCACTTGCATTAAAAGATGCAGACTGCTTTCAAGGTTTAAGGCATCGACCACGAACACAATCGCATCGGGTTTTTCTTCAAGCATCGAGATCGCCACACGCTCGGCGTCGTCGATGCTTTCTTTGATGTCGTACACACCGGGCACATCGATCAACGTATACGACTCCTCACCGACCGTCATCGTGCCTTCGGTAAACTCCACGGTGGTGCCGGTGTAGTTTGACACCATCACATGAAGTCCTGTAAAACGTGAAAAAATGGCGCTTTTCCCAACGTTGGGTAAGCCCATTAAGAGGATTTTTTTATGGCTATTGTCGCGGGTTTTCGTCGTTGCGCAATGCATGGCGTACCGCTACTTTCTGATGGTAATTTGCGCCGCTAACGCGCGATCGACCACAACCGAACGGCTGCCGACATCGACAATGACCGGCCCGGAGGCGAAGCTTCTGGCAAGCACACGCACCCGTTTGCCAAGACGAATTCCGAGCGAGGCAAGCAAGCGCACATCAGGCACCGAAAAAACAACGCCTTCATCGCCTTTTTCAAGGCGGTTCATCGTCGCAAGCGCATCGGTCGTGAGCATGTCGTCCATAACGGCCATGGGGCACCTCGTTCTTTGTAGTCTTATTTATAATTTTTACATTTTTATACTACCCACAGTATACCGTGCCAAACCATGTCCGTCAACGCCTGCTATAAACTTTCTAAATAGCCTTATAATTGCGGCCCCTTTAAGAGCACAGACGACGCAAACGCTCGCATGCCGTGGTGCGCCCGCGTCACCACAGTGTACTCGGGTGGCAGTGCGTCATAGCGTTCTTTGTACTTCTCTGTCGGTTCACGCACAATGACTCGAGCCCGCTGAAAATCCAGCGCGTCAAGAACCTTTTTTAACGGCCGCGTCTGCAAGGCCAACATCACGACGGTGTACGGTTCATCAAGGGGCTCTGTCCCGTCGTAGTGGCGCACGTCGATCAAATGTTCGAGTTTGCGCTTTTTCACAATGCGCTGGGCGCGTTTGACGGCGCCCGTGTCGTTGTCGATTGCGATCACCTTCGCGTTGGTCTCTTCAGCAACCAACAACGCCGTAAACGGCACCGACCCGCACCCGATTTGATAGACAATGTCGGTTGTGCGTATCGATGCAAGGGCGATTTCACGCGCCACAACCTTGCGGTATGGACGTGCGTAAAGACGCGTGCCAAGGCGCGTTTTCGCAAGCCAACGTTCTAAGTGAACAATCAGTTTTCGCATGAAATCTCCTCTTTGGATACTTATTTATAAAAACTACAATATACCTTGTGTGTGGTGGTTATCTCTCGTATAATGGTGACCGAAACATACACATCCATTGTAACACAAAGGAGTATCCCGATGATCAAAGCCCTGACCCGCCGATTGGAATCTTCCCGCGTTCTTTCAACGCTTTTTCGTCGTGTCTATGTGGCCTACTACACGCCAATCATCAATCGAGAACGGCATTTGGCCAACATCACATCCGTCGACCGGGTGCTCTTTATCGGTGCGGGCGCATGCCCGGTGAGCGCCATGCTTATCGCCAAAAAAACATGCGCGTCCGTCACCGCCATCGACATCGATTCCGCAGCGATAAACAAAGCGCGCAGTGCCGCTGAAACCCACGGACATACGGCGATACAGTTTGCGCTCGGAGCCGGCGAGGCATGCGACGCATCAGACTACGATGTCGTCGTGCTCGCCAACCAACTGCTTCATAAACAGGCCGTCATCGACCGCGTGCGAAAGACGGCGCGTCCCGGGACGCGCATCATCGTGCGCATGGGGCGTCGCCAGCATGCGTATCTTCCCTCGGATCGACAGATGACACATCCCTATCGGGGCGTGCGGACAAGCGCGCTATTGGTGATTGCATGAAGCGCAATCATATCCCGAGTGCGATGTCACTCGTGGGCATCATGCTTGGTGGCGTGGCGGTGGCGTTCTTTCTAGTGGTTGAATGGGTATTCTTGGGCGTCATTTTCGTGTTGCTCAGCGGGCTTATCGACCGCTATGACGGGCGGCTTGCGCGACGGCTAGGGGCAGAATCGAAGCTCGGTGCGTACCTTGACGCATTGAACGACATGGTCTCGTTTGGTGTTGCGCCGATGGCGCTTTACCTCGCGATAGGGTTTGC
>SLFZ01000034.1 GCA_007123975.1 Candidatus Izemoplasma sp.
ATCATGATTATCTTGCGACGCACCAAAATCATTCGCAGCGGTGACTTGATTGCCTTTTACTTGATTTGGTATTCGATCGGACGATTCTTCATCGAGGCCTTACGTACCGACGCGCTTTTCCTCTGGGGAACCGACATCCGCATCGCCCAAGTTATCTCGGTTGTGATGATCGTGATTGGCGCCGCCTTCATCGTCTTTAACCACACCAAACTTAAGCGAGTGCATTACCATGAACTTCTCAAGGAGAATCGTGTACAATGAGTGACGAGGTGAAAGAAATGTATGATGTTATTATTATCGGCGCGGGACCCGGCGGCATGACCGCTGCAATCTACGCACACCGCGCAAACCTAAAAACCCTGATGCTGGAAAAAGCCGCCCCCGGCGGTAAAATGATCAGCACCTGGGAAGTCGAAAACTACACCGGCATGGGCAAAGTTTCCGGCTTTGAAATCAGCGAAAAGATGTTCAACCACACGCAAGAACTTGGCATCGAGTATCAGTACGGCGATGTCTCAGAAGTCATCGACGAAGGCGACACAAAAAAAGTTGTCACCATCGATGGCACCACCTACGAAACCCACGTGGTTATTATTGGCAGCGGCACCGAGCCAAGAAAGCTTGGCGTGCCCGGCGAAGATCGTCTCAGCAGCAAAGGCATTAGCTGGTGCGCGATCTGCGATGGGGCCTTCTTCAAAGGCAAGCACGTGCTCGTTGTCGGCGGCGGAAACAGTGCCATTGAAGAAGCGATTTACCTGACCACCATGAACGTCAAAGTGACCGTGCTCAACATCCTCGACAGCTTGCAAGCGGATAAAAAAGCAATCATGCAAGCCGACAGAACCGGCATGATCGATTACCTACTTGGCTATGAGGTGCTCAGTTTCAACGGCGAATCAAAACTTGAAAACATCACGATACGCAACCTGAAAACCAAAGAAGAAAGTACCCTCGACCTGCCCGGCGCGTTTATCTTCATCGGTGCCGTACCCGAAACCAGCTTCGTTAAAAAACTTGGCATCACCAACCAGCACGGCTTCATCGAAGCCAACGCACGCATGGAAACCCGCGTCAAAGGCATCTATGGCATCGGCGATGTCCTCGACAAAGAACTCCGTCAAATCGTCACCGCCACCGCCGACGGTGCCATCGCTGCGCAAAACGCGTCAAAGTACATCGAAGAACTCAAAAGCAAAAACAAAAGCAAATAGAAAAAACGATGCGCGCATCGTTTTTTCTTTTCCCATCGGTTATAATGGTAACGAGTCACCCATGGAGCCAGGCGTTCCATCAGGTGATGTATGACCATTTTTCAAACCACTGGCACGGCTATTTGTACGAAATTCTCATCGATAAGCCGCCGTGCATCACGTGACATCGATTCTGACTTTCAAGCGAATGACTCGAGGTGTTTCTATGAAAAAACAAGATATTTTCATGCTATTTGTAACGGTAGTGCTCGTTTTTCTGCTTGTTTTCCCGGCAACATCCGCTCCGTTTTTTGATTTCACTGACCGATTTGCCGTTGTTGGAGGCTTTGTGAAGTTCTTCCTGTTTGCGACCTTTGGGGACATCGTCAGTCACCGCATTCGTTTTAAACATTACCGGGCTCCCGGACTGTTTTACAAAGCGGTTGTATGGGGTCTGATCGGCATCGTCATCGTGTTCATTTTCGGCATTTTTTCAGAAGGCGTTGCGGCCTTGCAAGCGAGTGGCATATTGCCATTTGCGGGCAGTGCTTTCGCCTTTGCGTTTTTCACGAGCTTGTTTATGAACGCAATATTTGCGCCGACGATGATGCTTTTTCACCGCATGACCGACCACTACATCGAAGGCAAAATCGCCAACGACACACACACATTCAACAAGACCATCCACGCCGTTGATTACCATGGGTTTGTGACCTTTGTCGTCTTTAAAACCATCCCGCTTTTTTGGATTCCCGCGCATACGATTACCTTCCTTTTGCCGGAAACCTACCGCGTCTTCTTCGCATCGCTTCTCGGCGTTGTGCTTGGCTTGATCTTAGGCCTTGCGAAAACCCGAGCACCGAAGGAGGTGGCGTGATGTCGTTTACCTCGGATGCCAAACGCGAATTGATGCACCTCGACACCCCGAAGTGCTGTCGCCTTGCGGAGACCGCCGCGCTTTTCGCTGTGAACGGGCATTTATCGATTGCCCAGGGCGGTGTGTCGTTGACGTTTCAAACGATGAGCCTTCCTCTGGTTCGAAAACTCATCGCATCCGTCAAGGCACTTTACGGCGTCGACGTTGAAATTGTCCGCAAGCAACAACAAAAACTGCACAAGAAAAACCTTTACACCGTCACGATACGAGACAAGGCCCACGCCATCATCAACGAACTCGGCCTCATGGATGAAACCAAAGGCTTCGCCCAAGACATCGACAGCACGCTGCTCATCAAGGAATGCGACCAACGCGCGTTTTTACGCGGCGTCTTTCTCGCAAGCGGCTCGATCAACCACCCACGCAGCTCCAGTTACCACGCGGAAATGACCGTGCCTTCACGCGGGTTTGCCGAAGCGCTCATCGACTTGATGAAAAGCTTCGACATCCCGGCGCGCATGCATGAGAAGAAACGCGGCCTCATGGTGTACATTAAAGAATCGGAAAAAATCGCCGATCTTTTGCGGGTTACCGGGGCGACAAAAGCGCTCTTGACGTTTGAAGATGAACGCATCAAACGCGATTTTGTCAACTCCATCACCCGCGTGATGAACATGGAACTCGCCAACCAAAACAAGACACTAGAAGCCGCGGACAAACAGCTTAAAGACATCGCCGTGGTCGAGAACTTGCTCGACCCCTCGCAACTTCCAGACACGTTGCACGAGGCGATTTTCCTGCGAAAAAAATACCCGGAATCTTCGCTGTCGGAGTTGAGCGAACTGAGCGCCGAACACTTCCGTAAACGCGTGTCAAAATCCGGGTTGAACCATCGGTTCAGAAACCTGCATGCGATGGCGATGGAGGTGCTTGATGAATACAACGATTAAAGGCATCGGCGTCGACGTCGTCGACCTCGAGCGCATTCGAAATACCGACGAACGCTTTGCGAAGCGGGTGCTATCACCCGAAGAATACGCGCATTACGAAACGATTGAGAACCCCGAACGCCGTGTGGCGTTTCTTGCGGGTCGCTTCGCGGTGAAAGAAGCGTTTACCAAAGCTTGGGGTGGGTTTGACACATCGCTTAACTTTCGCGACGTCTCGGTGATGCCCGATGCGAAAGGAAGACCCGTTCTACGCTCTCCATTAAACCAAGGCCACACCATCCACGTGAGCATCACCCATGGCGAGACGATTGCCATCGGCTATGTTCTCATAGAAAAAGGCGACTAATTGTCGCCTTTTTTTGAATCTTCAATAAGTTGTAGTACTTTCGCTTTGATCGTATCGCGCGCTTCGATGAACGCCTCCATCGGTTGACCGCTCGGGTCGTCGATGCCCCAATCCTCACGGTGTTTGGCAGGCACGTATGGGCACTCGACGCCGCAGCCCATGGTGATCAGCATGTCGAGATCTCTAGGGAGCACCTCGAGCGTTTTCGGGTACTGATCGGTGATGTCAACGCCGTCAAGCTTCATCGCTTCAATGGCGCCTTCTTTGACCTTTGGATAGTCTTCGGTGCCGGCGGAATACACCTCGAAGCGTCCTTTTCCCAGGGTCCGCAAGTAACCTTCTGCCATCTGACTTCGGCAGCTGTTGTGTACGCACACGAACGCAACTTTCATGCTAACGCCTCCTCTTAACTATATTGTACGCTACGTTGACCATCCTTAACAAAGACTTTACCTTTTTTTACACAA
>SLFZ01000130.1 GCA_007123975.1 Candidatus Izemoplasma sp.
CGCGCGATTCAACGCCGCAGCATGGTTGGAAACACACCGCTCATTGAGTTGGAGAACTTGACGCGCTACGCGCGCAAGTTTGCCAAACCAGGCTTTGGTGCACGCATTTTTCTGAAAGATGAGGCAGCGAACCTGAGCGGTTCGTTTAAAGCACGCCGTGCCGCCATCAGCATACACAAAGCTAAAGAACTTGGGTACAAAGGCGTTGTTGCGGCCACAAGCGGCAACTACGGGGCCGCCATTGCGGCGCTGGCGGCGAAGGCTGGTTTAAAATGCATCATCGTTCAGGAATGTTTCGACTCAAACAACGTCGCACAACCAGAAATTTTGGAAAAAGCCCGAGCATGCGAGGCATACGGCGCTGAAGTTCTTCAACTGAGCGTTGGACCAGAACTGTTTTATACATTCTTAAATGTTTTAGATGAGACTGGTTATTTTAACGCTTCACTATATTCACCTTATGGAATCATGGGTATTGAAACACTCGGGTATGAAATTGTTGATGAGATGCGCCAGAAAATCAATAAGGATCCTGACGTCGTCATATGCACCAATGCTGGTGGAGGTAACTTAACTGGTACTGCACGGGGCGTTAGAAAAGCGGGCGCTGATAAGACATTAATCTATGGGGCTAGTGTAGATTTACACGGCCTGCATATGGCAAGCGATAAAGACTTCAACCGAAAATCATTCACAACCGGCCACACGGGATTTGGCATGCCATTTGCGACGAATCCAGATCGAAGCGATGTCCCGCGAAGCGCTGCTCGACCAATGAGGTACATGGACAAATATTTCACCGTCAACCAAGGAAGCGTGTTCTTCATCACAGAAGCGCTCGCGGTGCTTGAAGGGTTAGAACGCGGGCCTGCCGGAAACACAAGCCTTGCGGTTGCGTTCAAGGTCGCGCAAACCATGTGCGAAGACGAAACCATCGTGGTCCAAGAAACTGAGTACACGGGTGCTGGAAAACACCATCAACCACAGCTTTCCTTTGCGAAGAAAAACGGCATAACTATCCGTTTTGGCAATCCAGAAACAGAAAAGCCTGGAACTGACATCGTGTTCCCGGCAAGTGCGAACGATATCGTGGTCAAAGACGTTGATCTAGATCGTATCCGGAAATCGTACTTGAAACGCTTCAAAGATTATAACCTCACCGAGGACGACAGATTGTTCTTAATGGAAGAACTTCGTGTGATGGATAAAGATAAACTTGACGCGTTGTTACGTCAGGTGAACTAGACCGACAAGGAGGATATTTATGAAAGAAAGACAAGATGATTACCAAAAGCGCCGTGCCCATCTAAAAACCATGAGTGACGAGGAGCTCAAAGCGTACTTTTACGAGCTCACTGATAAGATTGTCGACCCACTAATGGAACTTGGCGAACAGTACACATCGAAATCGGTGGAGCGCAGCGTGCTTCTCCGTATGGGATTCTCAAGCATCGAATCAAAACGTATTGTCGATGCGCTGAATGAACACAATCTGCTGCGCAAAGGCGCGGGTCATTGCGTGTATCGTGTTTCACGCGATAAGAACATCCCAATCCGCGATGCCGGTCATGAAATCGCTGAAGGAAAGGTCATCGATTACTTGATGGAGGTGTTCAGCAACAATGGATAAGCTCAAACCCAATGAAAAAATGAACATTCATGCCATCTTAAAAGACCTTGACACATACGTGCCTCACAAGCGCGGCTGGACTTGGCGTAATGCCGGGGAGTTGAAGCTGCGCGGCTTCACTTACAAAGAAGGAAGCACATCCCTTAAGAACTACGTTCCACTACCGAGCGCCAACGCACTTGACAACATCGATCCACAACCTGACTGCGTTGTGACTGCTGAAATTGCTTCGGGTCGTTTTGAGGACGACATCCGACGCATGCGTATGGCGGCTTATCATGGTGCTGATCACATCATGGTTATTCGGACGGCTGGGCAATCCCATTTCGATGGGTTGATTGAGGGAACGCCACAAGGCGTAGGCGGTATCCCAATTACCAGAAAACAATTGCGCGCTCAACGTCGTGCGCTCGATTTAATTGAGGAAGAAGTCGGTAGACCGATTAACTACCACTCATATGTCTCTGGTGTGGCTGGGCCGGAAATCGCCGTGCTGTTTACCGAAGAAGGCGTCAATGGAGCGCACCAAGATCCTCAATACAACATTCTTTACCGCAACATCAACATGGTACGAAGCATCGTCGACGCGGCTGAAAGTAAAAAAGTGATGGCGTATGCGGGCATGCTTCAAATCGATGGCGCGCACAACGCCAACGCCACAGCACGCGATGCCTGGAAAGTTATGCCTGAACTGCTTGTTCAACACGCCATCAACTCGGTTTTCAGTGAGAAGATTGGCATCAAGCCAGAAAACATCGCATTGTCGACGGTTCCACCGGCAGCGGCACCATCCCCCGATTTAAAACTGAACCTCCCATACGCTGTGGCTCTGCGTGAGTTCTTTGACAAATACAAAATGCGCGCCCAGATGAACACCAAATACATGGATTCATCAACACGTGAGGCAACCGTTACGCATGTGCTCAACCTTCTTATCTCAAGGTTGACATCGGCCGATATTCAAAGCACCATCACACCGGATGAAGGTCGAAACGTGCCTTGGCATATCTATAACATCGAAGCGCTTGACACCGCCAAACAAGCGTTAATGGGCATGGATGATTTGCGTGGGCTGCTCAATCTGAACAAGGATGGCTACTTATATCAGAAAAAGCGTGAAATTCAGGAACGCGCTATTTTGATGATGGAAGAGGTCATTGAGATGGGTGGCTACTTCAAGGCGGTTGAAGCGGGCATGTTCGTAGACAGTGGCGAGTATCCGGAACGTAATGGCGACGGCATACAACGTGACATCGACGGTGGCGTTGGTAAAAACTCCACCATCAAACGAGACAAAGACTACATGGCACCTGTCACAGCGCATTACGGCTACAACAACGTTGCGCAGTACGATGAATCTGCGGTGGACAATCCCGCTAAACTGATTGACGGATGCACGTTTGAAAAACCAGAAAAAGTTCAGTTCATCGATGAACTCGATGAAAGCGACAACGTCTGCCTCCGTATGGAAGAGACTGAAAAGTATCGCAACACCAACATCATTAAACCCGAAGTCGAATGGCTTGGAGATGGTGTGGTGACGGTAGACCTCTTCTTCCCGGTTGACGTGAAAGTTGCTGCTGAAGCAGCCATCGTGACAGGGAAAAAGATGAACCTAAAAGATGTCGAAGTCATTCACAAAGAGGTGCTTCACCCAAGCGAAGGAACACGCGTACAAATCAAGGGTAAAGTACAGTTTGACATCGACGTGACGACGCTTGATATCCCTGAAGAGATTGAAACAATGAGCGAAGAAGAAGTCTATGCGTACGTGAAGAAGAACCCGCTCAAGGTAATTGCCGGAACTGGCGGAGATGATGAGCATAGCGTCGGCATTCGCGAGGTCCTTGACATTAAGCATGGCGGTGTTGAGAAGTACGGCATTAGCTACGCTTACCTCGGCACAAGCGTACCGATTGAGAAGTTTGTCGATGCAGCAATTGAGATGGACGCGCAGTGCATCATGATGTCCACCATCATATCGCACGACGACGTACACTATAAGAATATGGAAAAACTCCATAACTACGCCGTGGAGAAAGGCGTTCGCGATAAGTTAGTCCTGATTGCCGGCGGCACACAAGTCACACCAGAAATCGCGCGTAAGTATAAGATGGACCAAGGCTTTGGCCGTGGTACCAAGGGCATCCACATTGCCAGTTTCCTCGTGAAACAGCATCAAGAGATGACCGGCAATGAAGGTTGACGTTCTCGTCGCCGAAATCGGTAGTACCACGACGGTTGTCAACGCCTTTAACATCCATGAAACGCAAGCGTTTATTGGCAAGGGCGTGGCCAACACGACCGTCGACACCGATGTTCGTGAAGGGTTGCGCTCAGCCATCGAAAACCTCAAACAAAACCTCGACATTGACACCTTAGAGTACAATGAGATGTTTTCCTCATCGAGCGCAGCCGGAGGCTTGCGCATCACCGTGTCCGGTTTGGTCTACGAAATGACGGTCAGGGCGGCGAAAGAAGCCGCTTTGAATGCCGGCGGAAACATCCACTATGTCTCTGCGGGTCCATTAGAAGAGGACGATCTTGACCAAATAAAAGATGCGAAACCCAACATCATCATTGTTGCCGGCGGCACCGACTACGGGGAGAAAAAGGTCGCTTTTGACAACCTTAAAAGAATTGAAGCGCTCGCGCTAAACGTCCCAATCATCTACGCAGGGAACATCGATAACCACTACCGGATTCGGAAACACTTCGAAAACAGCCCACAAAAAGACTGCTTACAGATTGTAGAAAACGTCTATCCACGTGTCGACTTCTTAAACATCTTACCGCTTCGCAAAGTGATTCATGAAACCTTTGAAGCGCACATCATCCACGCCAAAGGCATGGCCCACGTGAAGGAGATGGTAGACCAAGCCATCATTCCAACGCCGGGCTCGGTCATGGAAGCGACAATGTTATTGAACGAGGCGATAGGCAATGTCATGACCATTGACGTTGGTGGCGCGACCACTGATGTGCACTCGGTTGCCTTACCGAGCGATGAGTACCGGAAATATGCAGAGGGCGAGGCAAAGGAAAAGCGTACCGTCGAAGGCGATTTGGGTGTGTTTGTGAACTTCCATAACGTCCTTTCTAGCATCGACAGGCAACGCCTAATTCAGCGTTTGGACGTCGATGAAGCAACACTTACCAGCCTTATCGACAACTACACATACATGCCTAAAACGCCCGAAGAACGCAAACTTGTTTACGAGTTGACACGCGTCTGTGTCAACCGGGCTCTCGATCGCCATGTAGGCAACTTGAAAAAAGTCTATACCTCAAGCGGACAGAAGTTCATCCCAGAAGGCAAAGACCTCACACAAGTTCAAACCATCGTGCTTACCGGTGGGCCACTGATTCACCTTGAAAACACGGAAAAAATCGTGCTTGACTACATTCGACAAAACCCCGACCAGCTTTTGCCAAACGAAAACGTCCGTGTTGTGAAAGACCACGATTACGTGATGGCAAGCATTGGCGTGTTATCGCTTAAGTACCGGGATATTGCAGAGAGTATACTGAAAAAATCGATGCGCATCACCGACTGAAAGGGGGGAACACATGTACCCGAGAGTGACCATTGACGTTAAGAAATACGAAGAAAATGTTCGTTACATGCAAGGGTTGTGTCGTGACAACGGCTTAACCATGATGGCGGTCACGAAGGTATTTTGTGCTGCCCAACCACTTGTTGACGTACTAAATGAGCTCAACGTTGACTTTATCGCCGATTCACGCATTGAAAACCTCGAAGCGATGAAGACCGATCAAAAGAAAGTGTTGTTGCGGCTTCCGTCCATTCACGAGGCTGAGCGCGTCATCCAGCACACAGACCTTTCGCTAAACTCAGAGATTAAGACGGTCGAAGCCCTCAACGAAGCTGCAGGGCGCCTTGGAAGATGTCATGGCGTGATTTTGATGATTGACATTGGTGACTTGCGTGAAGGTGTGTTTTACAAAGAAAATGTGTTAAACACCATACGTGAAATCAAAGCGCTAAAGCACATTGATTTAACCGGCATAGGAACCAACCTCACTTGCTTTGGCGGCATCGTTCCCACCGCCGACACACTGAAGAAACTCATCGATGTCATCGACATGGCTAAACGAATGTTGAAGACGGAGTTCGAGATTGTTTCTGGCGGAAACTCTTCGCACATTCACTTGTTGTTGAAAGGGAAAGAAATCCCAGAAGTGAACAACCTTCGTTTGGGTGAATCTCTCATTCTTGGAAGAGAAACGGCCTATGGAAAAACCATCGATAACATGCACCAAGATGTGATAACCCTTGAGGCAGATCTCATCGAAATCAAGCATAAGCCGTCATTCCCGGAAGGCGAAATCGGCATGAACGCATTTGGTCAAGTGCCGAAGTTTGACGACTATGGGCTAATGAAACGCGGCATTTTGGCAATTGGAAAACAGGATGTGGATTACCATGAAATTATTCCCTACGACACACGCATCCGCCTTGTCGGTAGCAGCAGCGATCACATCATCGTCGATTTAACCAACACCGAAAATGACTACCAAGTCGGCGATGTGTTGAAGTTTAAACTCTCCTACGGTAGTTTATTGAGTGTCATGACGTCAAAATATGTGGGGAAGCGCTATGTCTAATCAATACCGACCGACGAAAGCGGAAATTCACCTTAACCATATCGGACACAACTACGACCATGTAAAAAACGCAATCGCACCTAAAACGCTTGTTCCCGTGCTCAAAGCGAATGCTTATGGACACGGAAGCGTCCAAGTCGCGACATACTTATATCGCAAAGGTGTTCGTTTGTTTGCGGTGAGTTTGGTGGAAGAAGCACTCGAAATCAAAAAAGCCCTTCCCGACATCGACGTCTTGGTGATGGGGTTGACAGGTCCAGATGATTTTGAGGTTGCGGCTGAACACAACCTCATTATCACCGTGTTTGAGGAGGCGGTCGCTCAAGCGATTTTAAAGACAGTACACCGGCTGCGCTTTCACCTTAAAGTCGACACAGGCATGAATCGCCTCGGCATCAAAGAAGCCGATGATGTCATTCGTTTTATGACGCGTGTGCAAGACAAAGATAACCTTCGCATGGAAGGGATTTTTACCCACTTCGCGACGGCCGACTCAAACCGTGACTATTATCTTTACCAACGCAACCGCTTTGAGGCGCTACTCAAAAAACTGCCCTTCACACCGCCAATGGTGCATGCGTCAAACTCCTCTTCAGCGATAAAATACGAACAGGAAATGCCCTACACTACCCACTCGCGAGTCGGCATTCTTCTTTATGGATTGACCCTTGATCGAGGGCTTGATTTTCTTAAACCAGCCATGCGCATCACCACCCGTGTGATGCACATTAAGCAGTTAAAAAAAGGCGAACGCGTAAGCTACAACATCACCTACGAAGCACCAGAAGACATGCGCATTGCGGTACTGCCTATTGGTTATGCGGATGGGTTTATCCGTAAAAACCAAGGGGGGGATGTTTCCATTTGTGGAAAACGCTATCCCATCGTTGGGCGCGTGTGCATGGATCAAACCATCGTCCGCATCGATGAAGATGTCACGTTAAACGACGAAGTTCACATCATGGGAGATGCGCCGATTCACATCGATGAAATTGCCAAACGCCTCGATACCATTAACTACGAAATTGTCACGCAAGTGGGGGCGCGCATACCTAGAGTTTATTTAGATAAGGAAGTGACGTCATGAAACCCAATGTGTATTCTGAAATCGGAAAGTTGAAAACGGTGCTTCTGCACCGCCCCGGGAAGGAACTGGAAAACCTCACCCCAGATTTGCTCGAGAAGCTCTTGTTTGACGACATTCCATATTTAAAAGTTGCTCAAGAAGAACACGATGCCTTCGCAGACGCTTTGCGCAAGGAGGGCGTTGAAGTGCTTTACATCACAACGATGATGGAAGAGGCCCTTGAAGCAAACCCGGATAAGGTCGATGATCTCATTGCCCGCTTTATTGAGGAAGCCGACGTGAAATCATCAACCGTCCGAAATGCGCTTACGTCTTACCTTAAATCATTATCGTATGCAACGATGATCAATAAGATGATTGAAGGGATTCGCACCCACGACGTCAAAATCGACAAGCGTTTCTCAATCATCGATTTGCTTGAAGATGAGTATCCATTCTTTACCGATCCGATGCCAAACATCCTCTTCCAACGCGATCCTTTCGCCACACTGGGTGAGGGCGTCGCAATTAACAAAATGCACACGACAACGCGTCGTCGCGAAACGATCTTTAGCGATTTCGTGTTGCGACACCATCCGAGGTTTAAAGGCATACAGTTTCCCCACTACTACGAACGCCACAACAAGTACACCCTCGAAGGTGGAGACATTCTTGTCCTCAATGAAAAGACGCTCGCCATCGGTATTTCTAAACGCACCGATCCACGCGCGATTGAGCACCTGGCAAGAAACCTCTTTAAAGAGAACACCACCTTTGAGACAATCCTCGCCTTTAACATCCCTAAGACCCGAGCATTCATGCACCTGGATACGGTGCTGACGCAAATCGACCACGGTGTGTTTACCATTCATCCAGGCATCATGCGCACCTTAACGGTCTTTGAAATCACCAAACAAGGTGAAAGCATCCACGTCGAAAAGGTCGTCTCAACCCTTGAGACCATCCTAGAAAAGCACCTGCATCGTCCAATCGAGCTCATCCATTGCGGTGGCAGTGACACCGTTCACAGCGAACGTGAACAGTGGAACGACGGCGCGAACACCTTAGCGGTTGAACCGGGTAAGGTTATCGTGTACTCGCGCAATCATATTACCAACGCCATCTTGCGCTCTAAAGGCATCAAGGTGATTGAAATACCCTCGAGCGAACTGTCTCGAGGCCGCGGCGGACCGCGCTGCATGAGCATGCCAATAATCCGAGAGGACATAGAATAAGGAGGACATTATGAACTTAAAAGGAAGAAACTTCATCACACTGCTTGATTTCACACCACAAGAGATTGGCCACCTCATCGATCTCTCCTTAAAACTCAAACAAGAAAAAAAGGAAGGCAAAGCGCATCGCCACCTCGAAGGCAAAAACATCGTCTTGCTTTTCCAAAAAGACTCAACACGCACCCGCTGCGCGTTTGAAGTCGGTGCGCTCGACCTTGGTATGGGCGTTACTTACCTCGGCCCATCGGGCTCACAAATGGGCAAAAAAGAATCCGTCAAAGACACCGCGCGTGTGCTCGGTCGCATGTATGACGGCATCGAGTTCCGCGGCTACCTTCACAGCGACGTCGAACAATTGGCCGAGCACGGAGGAGTCCCCGTTTGGAACGGCCTTACCGATATGTACCATCCCACCCAAATTCTCGCCGATTTCCTCACGGTTAAGGAAAACTTCGGCAAACTTGAAGGCATCAAGTTTAGCTACGTCGGCGACGCCCGCAACAACATGGGCAACAGCCTGATGATCGGCAGCGCAAAAATGGGCCTTCACTTCACCGCGGTCGCACCGCGTGAGCTCTGGCCGGATGCGAGCCTTGTGGAACACTGCCGCGAGATTGCCAAAGAAACTGGCGCAACGATTACGCTCACCGAAGACACAATTGCCGGCACCAAAGACGCCGACGTCATCTACACCGACGTCTGGGTATCCATGGGTGAACCCAAAGATGTGTGGCACTCACGCATCAAGCAACTGAGCGACTACCAAGTCGACAAAGCGATGATGGATAACGCCTCCAAAAACGCCATCTTCATGCATTGCTTGCCTGCGTTCCACGGCATTGATACGGAAATCGGCATACAGATTGCGAACGAGTTCAAAGAAGAGCATCCCCGCGTGAAAAACGGTGAGATGGAAGTGACCGATGAGGTCATCGAATCACCGCAAAGCGTCGTCTTCGAAGAAGCAGAAAACCGCATGCACACCATCAAAGCGGTCATGCTCGCGACGATGAGTGATTCCTATGAGTAGGTATGTCATCTCGCTTGGCGGCAACGCCCTCGGCAACAACGCCGAGGAACAAAAAGCGTTGCTTAAGCACGTCGCTCAACCCATCGTCAACCTTATCAACGACGGCCACGAGATCGTCATCGTCCATGGAAACGGGCCCCAAGTCGGCATGATCAACCTCGCTTTTACCGAATCCTTCTCGACACCCGACATGCCATTTCCCGAATGCGGCGCGATGAGCCAAGGCTACATTGGCTTTCACCTTCAAAACGCCGTGCAAAATGAAATGCGTCTCCAAGGCGTGCAGAAAGAAATCGCCGCGTTGGTAACTCAGGTTCTCGTCGATGAACTCGACCCGCTTTTCCAAAACCCATCAAAGCCAGTCGGCGCGTTTTACTCTGAAGAGGAAAAAGACATCCTAGTGCGCGACAAAGGCTACATCATGAAAGAAGACAGCGGCCGCGGATACCGCCGCGTGGTGCCCTCGCCACTTCCAATCGACGTCGTCGAAAAAAAGATGATTGAGACCTTGTTGGAGAACAACCACGTCGTCATCTGCGCCGGCGGCGGTGGCATTCCCGTCATCGAACGCGAAGACAAGCTCGAAGGCGTCGCAGCCGTCATCGACAAAGACTATGCCAGCGCCAAAATCGCTGAACTAATCGACGCCGATGTCTTGGTTATTCTCACCGCCGTTGAGCATGTTTACGTGCATTTCAACACCCCCGATCAAAAAGCGCTTGAACGCGTCACCATCGACGACCTAAAACCATACATGGAATCGGGTGAGTTCGCGAAGGGCAGCATGCACCCCAAGGTACAAGCGTGCATCAACTTTGTCGAAGCCTATGATAACGGTTCGAAAACCGCCGTAATCTCCTCGCTAGACAAAGCGATCGATGCATTCCACCTCAACATTGGAACGATCATCAAAAAATAAACTCCTTCAATCGAAGGAGTTTTTTCTAACCATGAACGTCTTTACGCAACCGCCTTATCACAATCTCCATAATCATCACAAGCACAATGATGATAATCGTCCACGCGAACACGAGGTCGTAGCGCATCGTCATGTCGGCGTAATTCAGTGAGCGCCCGATGCTCGGGGACACTTGCCCGATAAACTCCGCCATGACCAGCACTTTAAACCCTAACCCAACACCTTGTAAAAAGGCAGTCTTGATGAAAGGGAAAGTCAGCGGTAGATGGATGCGCCACACCACGAAATGAAATCGGTGTTCTTCTAGTGCCACGGCGTCAAGAATGGTCGGATTGATGTTTTTAACCCCTTGCTTGGTGGCTTCGTGTAAAATCGGAAAAAGCATCAAAAACGTGATCAAGTAGACGGCGTTTGAAGGCTCGAGGTAAATAATCGCAATCACGATGATCGAGGCGACAGGGATGGTGCGCAAAATGGTCACAACCGGTTGTAAAAACGCATCAACCGTCTGTGAAAGTGCCGCACTGAGTCCCAAGAGAATGCCTGTCACTGACGCAATGAGAAGGGCAATCATCAAACGAAAGAACGTTCTACCGATGATTGTGTACGTGGTTCCATCGCCGAGCAAACGCCACAACGTCGAACCCACCACATGTGGACTTGGTAAGATGTCTGAAACCAACACCCGCATCGACGCCACCTGCCAAATTAGCAACAGAAGGGCAATCGATAAAAGCCCGTAACCGATGGTTTTCATGGTTCGAACGACCAGTAGAATGTTTCATCAGGCAACGCGCCACCAATCAGTTCCGGATCGGCTGACATTAACACCTCAAAGAAGGCAATCACAGCCGCATGTGCGTCCGCTATTCGCTTAAAGGCGATGCGGCTATAAGGAAGGCTCGCTTCAATCAAATCAGCTGAAAACGGGTAATCAAGCGCCGCCGCCATTTCTCCGACCGACGCTGGATTATCAAGGGCGTAGGCGACCGAATCCTCAACCGCATCCAAGTACGCATTCACCGCATCGACGCTCACGCGCTCGTGCACGAACACGCCCGCTTGCGGAAATAAAGGAAGGTCAAGGGCATCCACCCACAACTCAGCCAAATCCATCGTGTATACCTCATCGAGCATGCCTGCGGCCAAGGTGGTCACGGGCTGAGCGACCAGGGCGATATCACCGGGGTTTTGTGTGAGTTTTGTGAGGGTTTGTTGGGCGTTGGTTGCGTCGTAATTCACTGTGAAATCATGGGTGTCACGGTAGTGATCAAGCACCGTTTCAAGCACGATGCCCGGTACTGCGTTCATGCCAAAGGCATGAATTGTGCGCCCTTCTAATGAGGCGATGTCATCGATGGGTTGGTCGCTAATCAGCTGCAAGTTCCCCCAGGTGACAACGGCAGCCAGTTGATAGGGTGCGTTTTTGCTTGCTAGGTTTGCGCCGATGTTGAGTGGAGCGATGATGATATCGTGCGAACCAGCTGTAAACGCAGACACCAACAGTTGCGGTCCCGAAACACGTTCAACGGTGTAATCAACACCGGCAATGTCGGGCTTGTTGTGTTCGATAAGGGTTTGGGCCATTGCCGGGGTGCCTTCCGGCACGAGCACACGAATGGTTTCGCTCGACCGATTGCACGCGGCAAGCACGACAAGAAGGAGACTTAAGAGCATAAAGGCATAGACTTTTTTCATTGCAATCACATCCATATAGTCATCGTGTTCACTCATATGGTATACTGAAAGTGGTAAGAAAAGCGTAACATATGTGACGGAGTGATACCATGCGTGCATTGTTTGATGATCCACTGATTAAATCACGATCGCGTATTGCCTGTGAATATCCGGAAGGTTATACGGTGTTTCATGAAGGCGACAGATGCGAGATGGTCGGTCTTCTTATCACGGGCGAGCTTCGTTTGGTTCACCATAGCCTTGAGGGCGTAGAAGTTAAGCTCGGCTCAGTGCGCACAGGAGACTTGTTTGGCGATTACCTCATCAACACGAAGAACCCGACCTATCCTGGCGATCTTGTGGCGCTTGTGGATTCAACGGTGGTCTACATCGACAAAGAGAACATCGATTGGCTGATTGCGAACCACGATCGTTTCAGACAGTTTTACATGCAAAAAATTAGTGAAAAAGCGTTGGCACTGAACACACACAACAAAATTCTCAATCAGCCATCGCTGCGAGAGAGAATCCTGCTTTGGCTCGAGATTGAGACGACTAAGCGAAAAGACGGTGTCGTTCCCATCCGCAGTAAAACCGCGCTTGCAAACTACTTGAACGCACGACGCCCCTCGTTATCACGTGCTTTTAAATCCCTTAAAAACGAAGGCCTTATCGATGTCGACAGAAAGACAATTCGCTTTAAGTAACCGACCCTACAAGCCCTAGTGAAATATTTTAGGGGAAAGGCTTGCAAAGGGTCTTTTTTTTTGGTATGATGTCATAGACTCTGCCAGAGTCAGCTGTGAAGTGGGAGGTTGTTGACACACCGACAAGCGTTGTCATAATGAAACGCATGCCAACGGGGTGTTGAAGAAATTTCCATGGAGCGAGTCTATACACGATTGTAGGCGAAAGGAGGACACATACGTGGCAAACCAAAAAATCAGAATTCGTTTGAAGTCTTACGATCACAGATTGTTGGACCAGTCGGCAAAGAAAATCGTCGATACGGCAAAAAAGACCGGATCAGGGATTTCAGGACCAATTCCGTTGCCGACGGAAAAAGAGGTGTTCACGGTACTGAGAAGCGTTCACGTCAACAAAACATCGCGTGAGCAATTCGAACGCCGCACCCACAAGCGTCTGATCGACATCGTCAACCCAACACCACAGACGATCGACGCACTCATGCACTTGGATTTACCATCTGGCGTGGATATCATTTTGAAATAACGAAAAAATCTAGGAGGTGTACTCATGGCCAAAGGTATCTTAGGAACAAAAC
>SLFZ01000016.1 GCA_007123975.1 Candidatus Izemoplasma sp.
CGTAGGATTCGCTAATCGACGGTGGCGTCCATGAATCTTCCGCGCCGACGATGATCAGCGTGGGTTGTTCGATTCCTTCAATAATCTCGTCCCAATCAATAGTTTCTTGGGCTTGGCCCATCGCCTGCAGCGTTTCTGCGGGAATTGTGCGACTGAAGTAATAGAGCGCGTCAAACACATCCCTGTCCACATTGCCCGCGACGGCAGATTGAAAGCCTAAGCGTTGAAGCGCATAGTTACGAAACACGATTGTGTAAAACCAACGAGGAAGCGCACGCCCTTCGCTCTCGCGGTCCACACCGGCAGGTGCGAGTAGCGTCAACGACACCACCGCATCAGGCCGTGCATGGCTCATGTAGAGCGCAACCCGTGCGCCCATTGAGTGACCAACGAGATGAAAGGAATCTATGTTGAGCACTTCAAGTACCTCGACAATCACTTCCGCATGCGCATCGGCGGTGTATGGGAACGTGTCAGGTTTATCCGAATGGCCAAACCCAATCATGTCGATGGCGACGAGGTCAAAATCATCGGCGAACGCATCGAAAAGAAGCCTGAAATCGAAGGAACTTCCTAAGAATCCATGAACGAAAACCAACGTCGGGGCATTCGTGGTGCCTGCACGTCGATACGCGACAGACAATCCCTCAAGTTCGACAAAGTCGACGCTTTCGATGGGGCTACCCTCAAACGTCTGATCAAGCCGCCGGTTTTGAAGGAGGCTGTGGACATGGAGCGTGACAATCGAAACGAGAATCAGACCAAACAAAATGCCTAAAACTCTAAAAAGCCATTTCTTCATTGCGGCGCCTCCTCATGGGTTGGTGTCTAACGATAGTATACGGTATTTTTATCTTTAAAGCAGACGCATTGCTCAATCGCTTGTCGACGTCAAAAGAATGACGACGCGATCTCCCGTTATCTTCTCGTTGAGTTTGACGCCATCGGGCGTTCTTGTGAAGGAAACCGTTTGACCGTCCACAACGACTTCCGCCACCTTGTACTCACCGTAGGTCAACCGTTTAGGGTTACGGTAGACAACCTCCACTGGTCCGTGGCCAATGATCGTCCGCAGGCCGAGTTCGGTCGCGTCTCCAAACTGTTCTGACATCAGTTTGGGCTCAAACACCGGATAACCAAGGTCGCTTTTTACACCGAAAACCTCGGTGACCATGGTGAGAATCATCCAGCTCGCTGAACCGGTCAGGTACGCGTACATTCCACGCCCTTTAGGATCGAAGTACTCAGGAATGCCCGGATACATTTTGGAATGCTTTAGGTCCATGCTGTGGGTGTAAATGGTGTTTAAGACCTTGTGTCCTGCCGCCACGAACCCGCGTTTATATAGTGCGTTCGCATACATCACGGCCATGTGGCTAAACATTGCGCCGTTTTCTTTATGCCCATAGGCAAAGCCGAACAGGCGACCCATGTTGGTTTTCACCTCGTTGAAGTTGGTGTTGAGGCGGTATCCGCCCACGCTCCGATCAAAAAGGTACTTATCAGCGCTTGCAACGGTCTTTTCAACCTGAGCGTCGGTGGCCGCATGGCTCATAATCGCAAACACCTGACCGGTTAAAGTCATGTGTTTTTTTGTAACGTCTTCGAGACGATTTCCATCGTTGTCGTAGTACCCGTTAAACCATCCATCTTCGTCCGTTTCCATCCACTCATGGTCACGCACTTGCCTAAGCAAGGCCTCACCCTTCCGTGCAAGGAGCGTTGCGAGTTCGTGTGTGTGATGGTGTGTTTGCTTGCCGGAAACGCCCGATTTCACGGTGTCAAAGTATTGCGTAAGCAGTCGCTGTTTGGTTTGGACATCGTCAATCTGTCTGTCTTTCAAAAGCAGGCTAAACTCTTCAAATAAGGCAATTTCTTCTATGCCTTGTGCGTGGAGCTTTGTCAACAACGCCGATAGGGTGATAAGGTTTTGGCCGTAAAACGCCGTGAACGCCACCGATTCGCCGCGTTCAGGAGCCATGTCCATCCCGTCGTTCCAATCCGCGCCTTCAAGGCGGATGTTTCCATGGGCTCCGACGTTGTAGTAAGGCACGAGGTTTTGCACGAGAATGTGCTCTAAAACGGTGCCTTCATAGGGGGTCCCTTGGTGTGTTTTTAAAACAGGATTGGTTGCGTCGAAGGCGGTGTTTGCTTGCTTCGTGTAGTGTGTGAACTGATCTTGAAAGTACGTTGCCTTTTCAAATAGCATCGACACGTCGCCGCTTTGGTCAAGGTAGAGTTTGGTGGTCAAAAGCGGCCAGCAGCCGTGATCCATCCAGGTGCGAGGAATGTTATTGCGGTCGGCGATGAACTCGCCGGGTTTATCGCCGATGATTGTGGCGTTGCTGCCGTCGATTCGAACGCCCTTAAAGTTGTTGAGAATCATCGCTTTGACCGGGGCCGGGTTCATGAGAATCAGCCCGAGCAAGTCTTGCCAAAGATCACGCCAGCCGCGTCCACCGCGACCGTAATCATGGTGTGGCAAAAATGAGTTTCCGTAAATACGGCGCAAAATCGGCTGCAAGGTGACCCACTTCAACCAACCGTTTAAAGCCGCATCGGTAAATTTGAAAGCAAGCGTGGATAGTTCTTTTTTCCAGTACTCGAGGGTTTCTTTCTTCAATGCGTCAAAGCGATCGACATCAACCGTTGAACTCGATTCAAGCAACGCCTCTTCATCGTCGTCGATTGCCAAGGTCACCACAAATGAAACGGACGCATCGGGCTCCAAGGTGATGGGTTCATGGGCCAGCCCCGCAATCGTTTCATAGCCTTCAACCACATCGCCAACGCGGTGTAAAGAAGGAACGTCTTCTTTAACCACAAGTGGGTCGAGCAGGGAATGTCCCTCGCCGTTGAAATCCTCGAGTGAGGGATAGTGGCCGGCGATGGAAAGGTTTCGGTTGTTGTGGGCGAAGACCCCATAATGTCGTTGATTAAGGATGTGGCCGCGTTCGTCGAAAGAAAACGTTGGGTGGTTTATAAGCCCGTGTTCATAAATTTTCACGCGGTTCAAAAGCGCCGTCACATGTCGATGGTCGCGCACGCTGTCGGCACTGCGGCCATAGATTGGAATCCCGACCACGGCTTTGAGTTTCAAGGGTTTATCAGATGTGTTTGTTACCGTGATTTTATGCAGTTCTTGATCGTGGTCGTGGCTTGGCACAAAACTTTCAATGGCGCAAGAGAAATCGTCATTTTTTCGGAGAATGGTGTGGGTTAAAAAATCACCGTAAAGGTCCACCGTGTCCGGTGTGAGCGTTTGATGGGCCGTTTGTCCGGAGGTGCTCCAGGTGTAACGGTCATCAACCCGGAAGAAGACATGCCGCTTAAACAGTGAATGTGCCAAATCCTCCACCGTGGCCGGCACCAACAAAAAACTGTTTTGGTCAACTTTGGCATCGCCACCAAGGCTGGGGGCAATGGCGCTTTTCATCGCCTTGGCGTTGCAAAGTGGGAAATAGGTGTGGCTTAGATCGGTGACATTGCTGATCTGAAACCGCCCGTCGTTTTCTAAACGCAGCTTACTTTTCATCATGCATCCTCATTTCGTTTAACCAATCGCGTCGGCAATTTCTTTTCTTAAGCGTTCAATGGTGCGTTCATCGATGCCTTTGTTTCGTTTATAACGGTCGATGATGCGCCAAATAGGTTCTTCTCGTTCGTACCATCTAAGCGGTCTAAAGACCTTTTCAATGTGTTCAAACCA
>SLFZ01000052.1 GCA_007123975.1 Candidatus Izemoplasma sp.
ACGAAACACTTCCCCTTCCCTTGCTCCCCCGCAACCCGGATCATGTCCGGTTCTGCGATTTGTAACTACTGTTATTTTACCATAGAGACTAATCTTGTGATATAGATGAGGGTTGTAAACTGACACTTCTAATCCGTAAAAATTACATAAAACACATGGATGAAATCGCTGTCTTTAGCATTATCTTGTCATTTTATGTCATGTTTCGATAGCATGCAAACGATTCATCACAATAACTTGTACGTCTGCTAACTGATGAAAAAGACAAAGAAAAAACCGCGCGAATGCATCGCGCGGTTATGGCATTTATCATGATTAAATGTGAATTGGTTTGTGCAAGATGCCAAGGGCGGTTTCGTGGAGCGTCTCGCTTAAGGTTGGATGCGGATGAATGGCGCGAGCGTATTCATCAACGGTGGTTTCTACGTTCATGCCGAGGACGGCTTCGCTGATCATGTCGGTGGCGGTTGGTGCGAGAATGTGCACACCGATGACTTCGCCGTATTTTTTCTCCGCAATCATCTTCACTAGCCCGTCGGTTTCGCCTTCGGCGATGGCTTTGCCGTTGGCGGCGAGTGGGAAGGTGGCTGACTTGTAGTCGATGTTTTGCGCTTTGGCTTCTTCTTCGGTCAAGCCGACTTGGGCGATTTCCGGGAAGGTGTAAATGCCCGATGGCACGGCCTTGTAATCCATCGCGTGGTCGTGTCCTAAAATAGTATCAATGGCGACCAAGCCTTCTTTGCTGGCGACGTGGGCGAGTTGATACTTGCCGTTTAGGTCGCCAATCGCAAAGACGTTTTCCACGCTTGTGCGCATGTACTCATCGGTTTTCACACCGGCTTTGTCCATTTCAAGCTCAAGCGCTTCAAACGATTCGACGTTCGGGCGCATGCCGACGCTTAAGAGCACCATATCGGCTTTCACGCTAGATTCTTGTCCATCGTGTTTGTACGTGACACGATCGCTAGATACCTTGGTAACGTCGGCGTTCGTTTTCAGGGTGACGCCGTCTTTTTGAAGTTTCTTCAGGAAGGCGTTGCGGATTTCTCCGTCAACCCCCAACAACATATCCTTTTCACGTTCGACCACCGTGACCTCAACACCAAAGGCGTTGAACATCGTGGCGAACTCCATGCCGATGACGCCGCCGCCGATGACGACGAGCCGTTTCGGCAGTTCTTTAATGTCGAGCAGTTCTTTGCTGGTTTTGACGAAGCCTTTTTCGAGGCCTTCTTTCAACCCATCGATTGGCGGCACGGCGGGCCGTGCGCCGGTGGCGAGGATAAGGTTTTTTGTGGTGATGGTGTCGTCGCCGACCTGGACGGTGTTGGCGTCTTTGACGGTGCCTTCACCGTTGTAAACGGTGACGCCGTTTTTCTTAAGCAGGTGTTTGACGCCGCCGGTGAGTTTTTTGACGGCGTTGTTTTTGCGTTTCATGACAGCCTCAAAATCGAGGCTAACGTCGCCGACGGTGACGCCGTAGTCCTTGGCGTGTTGGACGGTGAGGTACGCTTTGGCGCTTTTCAGCATCGCTTTGGTGGGAATGCAGCCCCAGTTGAGGCAGACGCCACCCACGGCTTCTTTTTCGACGAGGCCGACGTTGAGGTCGTGTTGCGCGGCTTTAATCGCCGCCACGTAACCGCCGGGTCCACCGCCGATGATGAGTACATCGTGGTTTGGCATGGGAATCCTCCTAACTCAAGAGAAGCGCGATTGGGTTGCTTAAGCGCTCTTTCAGTTTGACCATGAAGCGTCCGGCGTCGCCGCCGTCGATGACGCGATGGTCGATGGTGAGCGACACGGGGAACATGTCGCGGATGACGATTTCGTCGTTGACAACCACGGGTTTTTTCGTGATCGCACCGGCTCCGAGAATAGCCACTTCCGGATGGTTGATGACCGGGGTGCCGAGTTTGGAGCCAAAGGCACCGTAGTTGGTGATGGAGAATGTCGTGTCGCGCAGGTCTTCGATCTTGGTTTTGCCGTCGCGTGCGTTTTTGGCCAAGGTTTCAATGGCTTCGGCCACATCGAAGATGCTCATCGTGTCGGCGTTTTTGATGTTCGGGACGATCAGGCCTTTTTCGGTGTCGACGGCGATGCCGATGTTGTAGTAGTCTTTGTAGACGATTTCGTCGGTTTCATGGTCGAAGCTGGCGTTAAAGACTGGGTATTCTTTGAGGGTTTGAATGACCGCTTTGATGATTAGGGGAAGGTAGGTCAACTTGATGTCCTTGGCTGCGGCGGTTGCTTTGGCTTCTTTACGGAAGCGCACGAGTTCGGTCACGTCAAACTCATCCATGACGGTGGTCGCAGGGATAAGTGTGTTGGAGCGGTTCATCGCCTCAACGACGGTTTTGCGCAACTTGCTGATTTTCACGCGGCGGGTGTTTTCCTTGCGCAAGTTCGGCATGCCATAGGATGGCGCCGCGCTTGTTGTGCTTGCTTTTTCCCCGCCTTCTGCGGCTTTTTGAATGTCGGCTTTCATGATGCGGCCGCTGGTGCCGGAGCCTGAAAGCGCACGGATGTCGACGCCTAAGTCTTTGGCCATTTTACGGGCCGCGGGGGTGGCGAGGACGCGTTCGTTCTTCTCCGCAACGTCTTCGTCTTCTTCGTGTTCGTTGCTGGCTTCTAAGACTTCATCGGAGACTTCAACCGCACCGACAACACTGGCGCCGGATTCACCGGCCGATTCGGTCTTGGTTTCTTTCTCATCGTCGGAATCGCTGTCGTCTGAGTCCTCTGGTTCTGTTTCTTCTTCGGGTTCACTATCGCCGGGTGACTCGGTCTTTGTTTCCTCAGAGCCATCGTCGATGACGGCGAGGGTTTCGCCGACGTGAATGGTTTCCCCGACGTCGGCGCCTTTTTTCTTTAAGACGCCCGATTCGGGGGCGGGAATTTCGGCGTTGACTTTGTCGGTTTCAATGACGACGAGGGTCTCACCCTCTTCGACGTTGTCGCCGACCTCGAAGAGCCATTTTAAGATGACGCCTTCGTGGATGCCTTCACCGATGTCTGCAAATTTGAAATCAATCATTATTCCTCACCTCACACTTCGTAGTTCGCCAGTTTTTTGATCGCATGCGCGATGCGTTTTTCATCCACCATGTGGTGGTGTTCGCCTTTCGGCAGCGGCACGGTAATGTCGTGGCCGTTGACGCGCATCGGTGGCGCTTCAAGATGCAAGAAGGCTTCTTCGTTGGCGCGGGTGATTAGTTCGCTGGCGATGGACAAGGTTTTGACCTGTTCGCTGACGACGAGCAGGCGTCCGGTTTTTTTGACGGAGTTGATGACGGTGTCGAAATCAAGCGGAGCGATGGTGCGTAGATCGATGAGCTCCACGTCGATGTTTTCTTTTTCTAAGGCTTTGAGCGCTTTTTGCGTTTCGCGCATCATCGCGCCCCAGCTAACGACGGTCATGTCGTTGCCTTTTTTGACGACGCGGGCTTTGCCGATTTTAACTTCGTACTCTTTTTCGGGCACGTCTTGTTTGAACGCGCGATAAATACGCTTCGGCTCCATAAAGATGACCGGGTCGGGATCTTTGATTGCGGCGGTCATCAGGCCTTTCGCATCATACGGTGTTGAAGGGATCACGAGTTTGAGTCCGGGAATGTGCGCAAACAAAGTTTCGAGTGATTCCGAATGATGCTCGAGCGCGCGCACGCCACCGCCGTAGGGCATGCGGATGACGGCGGGCAC
>SLFZ01000086.1 GCA_007123975.1 Candidatus Izemoplasma sp.
AGATGAAAATGATTAAACCGCGCATCGCCATTTTGGATGAAATCGATTCAGGCTTAGACGTCGACGCGCTCAAAGTCGTTGGCGACAACGTCACGGAAATGAAAAACAAAGACCTCGGTCTTTTGCTGATTACGCACTACCAACGCTTGCTTGACTACATCACCGCCGACACCGTGCACGTGATGATGCAAGGCCGCATTGTTAAAACCGGTGGCGTTGAGCTGATGAAGAAGATCGACGAACAGGGCTACGAGTGGATAAAAGAAGAACTCGGCATCGACGACGAACGCGTGATGCCTGAAGACGACGAGCGCATCTTGTTAGAAAACTGCGCCACCAAGGAAGCGCTCGAAGGCAAATGATGACATCGCCCGACCTTGCGTCGCTCATCGACGCCTTGCCGTCGGTGGTCGTCTACGTCGACGATAAACTTGCGCTTGACCGCCGCGACGCCTCACACGCATCGCTTGCGCTTGAGGCCATCGCCGCAAGCCGTGATGCGCGTTTTGAAAGCGACGCACCGGCGCTTCCAACCGACCAAGCCCCAACCCCACTCACGCTCCTCGTGCCACCGCGTTTCCATAGCACCGTACCACTTGCGATCATCCACATCGCACAGTCCCAACCGATCCACAAAGCCATTCACATCGAACTCGGCCAAAGCGCCGAGATGACGTTGATTGCAGTTACCCACAACGAGGTCAACCAAAGCGCCACCATGCATTCCAGCATCCTCGTTGGCGATAACGCCCATCTCACGATGATGAGCGTCAACTCAAGCGAAGGCGATGGCGCGCACGCGAGCCGCATTCGCGGCCACGTGAACCGTGACGCCACGTTCAACTTTGCCGCCGGCGTCTTCACGCACGGCCCGACGCATTACGACACCGAGATTACCCTCGCCGGCCCACACGCTGAGAACGAATCGCGTGTGGTTGCCTTGACCGACGATGCCCAAGAGACGCTTATAAATACCCGTGTCATCCATAAGGCTCCGCGCACAGCCGGACGCATTGAACACGCCGGTGTCGCTGCGGGCGAGAGCACCTTGCTTTTTGAAGGCGTCGGAAAGATTCACAAAGGCATGGTGCGAAGCCAGGCTTTCCAGCACAACCGCGGGGTTGTCTTAGGAGACAAAGCCCGGCTTGATGCGAATCCGCTCTTGTTAATTGACGAACACGACGTCGAAGCAGGCCATGGCGCCGCCATCGGCCGCATCGACGAAAACCAACTGTACTACCTGATGAGCCGTGGCATGACCAAGACCGAGGCGGAGAAACTGATTATTCAAGGCTACCTCGCGCCGCTTAAACGCACCATTAGCCACGACGCACTCCACGCACGCTTAGATCAACTTCTCAACGATAAAATTAAGTAGGTGATCCTATGAAAGCCCGGAAGGACGAGTTTCCCATCTTGACGCGCCAGCGGCTTGTCTATTTAGACACCGCGGCCTCAAGCTTGACGCCGAAGCGCGTCATCGACAAGATGAACGAATACTACGGCGAGTACCCCGTGAACGTCCACCGGGGTGTGTATGCGCTGAGCCACCGCGCAACCGAACAATACACCAACGCCCGCGAAACGATCGCCGAGTTTATCGGCGCCGACTTCAACGAGGTCGTCTTTACGCGTGGCGCCTCGAGCGCGCTCAATTTGGTCGCCCTCACCTACGGCGCCCAACACCTTAAGCCAGGCGATGAGGTCATCGTCAGCGAACTTGAACACCATTCGCACGTCCTCCCTTGGCAACAAATCGCTAAAAAAACCGGCGCAAAACTCATCTACGTTCCCCTTTCAAAAGAGGGCCGCATCACCACCGAGGCCTTTAAAACGGTTTTAACCGATAAGACGAAAATTGTGGCGCTGACCCACGTCTCCAACGTCATGGGCTACGTGACACCGCTTGAGGAAATCATTCTATTAGCCCACGAAAAAGGCGCCATTGTGAGCGTCGATGCGGCGCAATCCGCGCCGCACATGCCACTTGATGTGAAGACACTTGACGCCGACTTTTTGGCCTTCTCAGGCCACAAGATGTGCGGACCCACAGGCATCGGTGTCTTATACGGCAAGCGTGAGCTGCTTGATCAGCTTGAGCCGCTTGAGTACGGTGGCGACATGAACGACAACGTCGAAAAAGACACCGGCACCTGGAAAGATACGCCCTATAAGTTTGAAACCGGCACGCCGCCGATCGCTGAAGCGATCGGCCTTGCTGAAGCGATTCATTACCTGACATCGATTGGATTTGACACCGTCCGCAACCACGAACACACGCTCTTCAAGCGTGCGCTTGAAGGCTTAAAAAAGATACCCGGCATCACCGTCTACAACGAGAGCGCCGACACCGGCATCGTCAACTTTAACATCGAAGGCGTGCACCCACACGACGCAGTCAGTTTCTTTGACGGCGAGCACGTGGCGCTTCGCGCCGGCCACCATTGCGCGCAGCTGTTGATCAAGTGGCTCGACGTCCCGGCCACCCTGCGTGCATCGTTTTACATCTACAACGACGAAGCCGACGTCGATGCGTTTCTTGACGTCGTCAAACGCGCCCGCGACTTCTTCACGTCGATTGGATTTTAGGAGGTTCCCATGCATCAGTTAGAAAATCTATACCGCCAAATCATCATGGACCACTATAAAAACCCCCGCAACAAAGGCCTAAAAGAAGATGAGTCCTACGTCACCGCCCGCATCAAAAACCCAAGCTGCGGCGATGACGTGACGATTCAAACCAAGGCCGAAGACGGTGTCGTCAAAGACGTCCGTCACGAGGGGTCGGGGTGCAGCATTTGTTGTTCGAGCGCGAGCGTGTTAAGCGTCCGAATGAAAAATCAAACCGTTGAGGATGCCTTAGGCCTCGTCGACGATTACCTCAAGATGATTATCGACAAAAACACCGCCATTAACGAACAACTCGACGACGCCCTCGCCTACCAAGGCGTGCGCGACTTTCCAGCCCGCGTCAAATGCGCGACGATCGCCTGGAAAGCCTTCGCCGAAACTTTAAAGAAAGGGTGATTCACCCATGAGCGATAAAACCAAACAAGCCATCCAAGACATCATTGGTGATTATAAATACGGCTTCAAGACCGAAACCAAGTCCGTCATCGACACCGGCAAAGGCTTGACCGAAGCCATCGTCCGGGAGATCTCGTCGATCAAAGACGAGCCCTCATGGATGCTTGATTTCCGTCTTAAATCCTACCAGCACTTTATCAACACCCCGATTCAGCGTTGGGGACCGAGTTTAGACCAGGTCAACTTCGAAGACATCACCTACTACATCAAACCATCCGAGCGAAGCGAACGCTCTTGGGACGAAGTGCCTAAAGAAATTAAAGAAACCTTCGACAAGCTCGGCATCCCCGAAGCCGAACAGAAGTTTTTAGCCGGCGTCGGCGCGCAGTTTGAAAGCGAAGTTGTCTACCACTCGACGATGAAAGAACTTGAAGACCAAGGCGTCATCTTTACCGACACCGACACGGCCTTGCGTGAGTATCCCGAGCTTTTCAAAGAATACTTCAGCAAGTCCGTCCCCTTCGACGACAACAAATACGCCGCGCTTAACAGCGCTGTATGGAGCGGGGGCTCGTTTATCTACGTGCCCAAAGGCGTCACGGTGAAAAAGCCGTTGCAGTC
>SLFZ01000120.1 GCA_007123975.1 Candidatus Izemoplasma sp.
AAGTTTCCGGCCCGCGGCGTCGGGTATGTCACCGGCATCGATGGCGACACCATTACCATCACGCTCGAAAAAGAATACCTTGCGGTCGCCGAGGACGCCGATAAAGATGGCCGCATCGTGCGCACCTTGCGACAAGTCGACAAACCTCTTGAGGTTTATTTCGAGCAAATCGCCAAACGCCTCGCCAACCACTTGGGCGAAGACGAAACCGACGAGATCAAAGCGCGCTTCTACGACGAAGTCGCCAACCTCAACCTCGTGCCCGCCGGCCGTGTGCTCTTCGGCGCCGGGTCAAACACCGAGGTTACCTACTTCAACTGTTTCGTCATGCCCTTTATCCGCGACTCGCGCGGCGGCATCTCCGATCACCGCAAGCAGGTCATGGAAATCATGAGCCGCGGCGGTGGCGTCGGCACGAACGGCTCGACCTTGCGTCCGAAAAACGCCCTCGCCAAAGGTGTCAACGGCAAATCAAGCGGCGCCGTCAGTTGGCTTCACGACCTCAGCGAACTGACACACCTCGTCGAACAAGGTGGCTCGCGCCGCGGCGCGCAGATGATCATGCTGGCCGACTGGCACCCTGACATCGTCGAGTTCATCGTCTCAAAAATGCAAAACGCCAACATCCTGCGCTTCCTCATCGACACCATCGAAGACCCTCACATCGTCAAGGCCGCAAAGAACAAACTCAAGTTCATCGCGCTTAGCGACGAGGAAGTCGAGATTAACGAATACATTCTCGAACAATCCAAAACAAACCCCGAGCTCTTCAGCAAACGCATCGTCGACACCGCCTTCGACCGTTTAAACAAAGGCGGCCACTACGAAGTCAACAACCCTGAATTCCTCAGCGGCGCCAACATCTCCGTCGCCATCACCCACGAGTTCATGGAAGCAGTGAAAAACGACGAGGAGTACGCTTTGCGTTTCCCCGACATCGACAACTACACACCGGCCCAAAAAACCCGCTACGACGAAGCCTGGCACGAAGTCGGCGACGTCCGCGAATGGGAAGCGATGGGCTTGCCTGTCAAAACCTATCGCACAATGCGCGCCAAAGAACTGTGGAACCTCATCAACATCTGCGCGACCTACTCCGCCGAACCCGGCCTCTTCTTCATCGACAACGCCAACGACAAAACCAACGCCACGAGCTACGACAACAAAGTCGTCTGCACAAACCCTTGTGGCGAACAACCGCTCGCGCCTTATTCCGTCTGTAACCTCGCGGCGCTCAACCTCGCCAACATGGTTGACCACGAGAAAAAGGACGTCGACTGGGACAAACTCTCCCAAACCATCACCACCGCCGTCCGCCTGCAAGACAACGTCATCGACAAAACCCATTATTTCCTCGACGAAAACCGCGACCAAGCCTTGGGCGAACGCCGCGTCGGCCTCGGTGTGATGGGACTTCATGACTTGCTCATCTGGTGTAACCGTCGCTACGGCGCCAAAGACGGCCTCGAACTCGTGGATAAACTCTTCCAGTTCATCGCCGTCAAAGCCTACGAAACCAGCATCGAACTCGCCAAAGAAAAAGGGTCTTTCCCCTTCCTCAAAACCCAACGAAACCGCGAGAAGTTTATCGAAAGCGGCTACGTCAAGCAAATGCCCGAGCACATTCGTGAAGGCATCCTCAAACACGGCATCCGGAACTCCCACCTGCTCACCATCGCCCCGACCGGCTCCACCGGCACGATGGTTGGCGTTTCCACCGGGCTCGAGCCGTACTTCGCCTTCAGCTACTTCCGAAGCGGACGCCTCGGACGCTACATCGAAGTCAACGCCCCGATCGTCGACAAGTACCTGGAAGCGTACCCGGGCTACACCAAAAACACCTTGCCCGATCCGTTTGTGACCGCGATGGACCTGTCGCCTGAAGCCCATGTGGCCGTGCAATGCATCATCCAACGTTGGATTGATTCTTCGATCTCAAAAACCGTCAACGCCCCGAAAGGCTATTCGGTCGAAGAAGTGGAACAAGTCTATCAGCGCCTCTATGAAGGCGGCGCCAAAGGCGGCACCGTCTACGTCGACGGATCGCGCGATTCGCAGGTGCTCACCTTAACCCGCGAAGACGCCGAAAAACCCAAAAAACCGAAACAGGTCGACATCCTCGACCTCGGCGTCGACGTCGAAGAGAAAAAATCACCCCCGAAAGAACAAAAAACCAAGGGCCTTAGAAGCGACCGACAAGATAGAAACATCGGCGTCGAAGCCGGCGACATCTGCCCGATATGCTTAGAAGGCACGGTCGAAAACCTCGGCGGCTGCCACACCTGCACCAACTGCAACGCCCAGCTGAAATGCGGCCTATGAGAAGCGCGCCACGCGCTTCTCTTTTTTGGGGTTGGCATGCTATAATGAAGGTACCCAACACACAAGAAAGGTGATACCATGCGAAAAGCCATCTTGGTCGGCATCGACCGCTTCAAAGGCAACCGCATCACCGTTTACATGGACGAACTCGACGCGCTCGCGCGCACCCTCGGCATTGAATCCGTCGCTCGCTTTACCCAAGACGCCGCCTACGCCACCGCCGCCTACCGCATCGGCACCGGCAAGGTCGAAGAAGTCAAGGCGGCCATCGACGACACAGAGGCCGACTTGATCCTCTTTAACGACGAACTCACCAGCAGCCAAATCCGCAACCTCGAAGACGCCTTGAATCGTCCCGTGGTCGATCGGACGCTGTTGATTTTAGATATCTTCGCCAAGCGCGCTCGCACAAGAGAAGCGCAACTTCAAGTCGAAGTCGCGCAGTTGAAATATTTGTTGCCGCGTTTGAAATCGTTAACCGCCTCCTTCGAACGCCAACAAGGTGGCATCGGTTCACGTGGACCCGGGGAGAAAAAAATTGAATTGAGCCGCCGGAAAATCGAAACCGACATCGTCCGTTTAAAAAAACAACTCGACAACATCGTCACCGTCCGTCAAACCAACCGGCGTTACCGACGAAAATCGCCCATCAAAACCGTCGCCGTCGTCGGGTACACCAACGCCGGTAAAAGCACCTTGATGAACACCTTGCTTGCGCACTCAAAAAACGGCAACGGCGGAAACGTTCACGTCAAAGACCAACTCTTCGCAACCTTAGAAACCACCAGCCGCCGCATCGAACTTCCCAACCGTAAACCGTTCGTGCTCACCGACACCATTGGTTTCATCTCAAACCTTCCACACGACTTGGTCGATTCCTTTAAGTCGACGCTCGAAGAAATCAAAGAAGCTGATCTTTTGTTGCATGTGATCGACTTCTCAAACCCGTATTATTTTGAACAGATTACCACCACACGAAACGTGTTATCGGAACTCGACGCCGACCACATCGAAACGCTTTATGTTTTCAACAAAATCGACCTCACCGACGACACCGTGCCACACGGATTCTCACCGGCGGTGAAAGTCTCCCTCAAAGACAACCGCAACATCGATCAACTGATTGACAAGCTTTCCGACTTGCTCGCCGAAGGCGACAAAACCATCACCTACCGCATTCCATTTAAAGACGGTGATGTACTTAGCGATCTCACCGAAAACGCGCAAATCCTCGAGAAAAAACACGACGAGGATGGCACGCTTATCAAGGCCCGCGTTCCTTCCGATATTCGAGCAAAATA
>SLFZ01000101.1 GCA_007123975.1 Candidatus Izemoplasma sp.
AAGATGGCGATTTCGCCGTCTTCGGGCACGTTGCCGTCGACGAGGTAAGGTTTGTTGATGGTTTCATTCAGCGTCAATAGGCGGACGGTTTTTTCTTCGTCTCGCCAATCGATGTGGTAGCTGGTTTCATAGGTGAAATCATAGCGGCTTGTGACACGGGCAATCATGCCTTCATAAAGGCGTTCGATGAGTTCCGGGTAGTCGTAGATGACGTCGAGCAAAAAGGCGTTAAAGCGGTTCATCCAAATCGGGTTGTTTTCATCGACGTAGGGAAACCCGTGCAGGTACGCTTGGGTCGTGAGATACACGTCGAGGCGTTGTTGTCCGCTTAGGTGATTAAAATCAATCATCCCGAGGCTGATGTGAAAGTCCTCGACGTTTTGGGTTTCATAATAATCCTCTAAAGGCTCCCGAAGGCGTTCACCGGCGGTTCGAATGGCGAAGAATGCCGTGAACACCACAAAGACGATGACGCACAAACCGAGCACTTCGAAAGGTTTCGCCCACAGCTTTCGCCATTGATCGGCATAAAGCAAACGCATCCGGTCACCTCCTTCACCTTTATTATACTGCAAGTTATCACGGTTGACCATCAAGAGTGTATGGTTAATCGCCACTCACTGTGTTGATTTTGAAAGATGGCATAAAATGGGTTGAAAGCGAGCAGCCCAACGTATACAATGAAGGCATGCATCTTTAGGAGGTCCACGCATGAAAAAAATGATTCTTGTGATGATGGCGGCGATGCTCGCCGTAACGCTCGGCGCATGCCGCCGAACCGACTCCGCCATCGAACGCGTACGCATCGATGATGCTGACGCGGTTTTTTTGTAACAAGGCACCATTCGCATTACCCGAGGAGAGCTTTTTAACCGACTGCTCGCCTTAGATACGCAGCGCCTAAACAGCGAAGGGACGAACTTTTTGTTCGACATGATCGACGAAACGCTTTTGGCCGATCGCATCGCTGCCATTGATGCCGACCGTGTCGAAGAAGAGTGGCTGCTGCTACGCTATGGAACCACCGACAGCGAAGAAATTGAGACGATCGAAGCGAACGAACTTCAATCAAAGCATGCTCGTGAAAACTTCGAGTTGTCGGTCTTGCGCTACGGCGTCGACCCGACCGACGATGAGGCCATCGATGCTTTCATCAGACTAAACCTCGCTCGCCGCGACATCGCCTTAGACCACATTGTCGACAGCATCGACCCCGACCGCTTACCGCATGATTTGCGCCACCACTACACCCTAGCAAACCGCGGTGATATCACCGCCATTGCGCTTGTCTACCCAACCGCGCAGGCTGCGCTTGAGGCATTCCAGGCGCATAATTTGGTTTTCCTTTTTGATGGCGGCATCGGCCGTTACATCGGTGAGGAGCCGATTGAAAACCTTCGTTTTGGTGACTTTGATGAGACCAACACCGAAGCCTTGACCGATGAAGAAGTGTTTTCGTATTTCATCACATTGTATAACGAACGTTATCCCTATCGCGAGGCGCTTGAACCGTCGATGACGCTTGAAGAAGCGGAACTGGACGCATCCTATTTCCAGTTTGACTACCGTACCCTAGCCAGCAGCGACCGCACGGCCAGACTCGCGAACATCCTCTTTAGCGAGTTGTCTGCCGAACCGGGCTCACGTTACACCAACGAACCGCGACGCGTGCACCTTACCGATGCCCGCTTAAGTCGCTATCGTGTGCTTTACTTTGTGGTTGACCAAGAGACGTTGACCCCGTTTGAGGATCTCGATGAAGAGGCGTACGATGCGCTCGTAAAAGAGTTTGCCGAAAGCCGCTACAATGCGGCCGTTGAAGTTGAAGCGATGATTCGGTATCGCCACGAACACGGTCTCGTGTTGCACGATGATTTTTTGCACCGGAGCTACAGCGAAATTGTCAACCACCTCACCAACGGCCAAGCCGACGTGTATGCGCCGTTTGAACCGAAAGATGGCTACCACATCGCCTCTTTAGGCGATAACACCATTGGCACCGACGTGCACTACGACTACATGCTTGAACGCATTGGCGCCCAAGTCGTCGTTGAGATGGCCAAAGAAGCCTGGCTCCATCAGAGCGACTACTTCAAGCTGCTTTATGGTGAGCCGCGTGATGTGCGCCTGAACGATCACCCTGACATCGTGCGTTTGTTCGGTGACCTTGACCAGCTTCGCGACGAGCAAGGCGACGATTTCGATTATTTCATCGCCAAAGAGTTTGGTCGCGTAAGCGACATTGACCTCTTGCTTTATGTGCTGCTTTGGGATGTCGCCAACCATACGATACCCGATTACCTCGACATCGCGCGAGCCCTTGAGTTCGCAGAGGAACGTCGTGATGAGTATTTCCGCCTGTATGTTGAGCACCTGCTCATCTACGTGGATTTTGAAGACGACTTCAGCCCCGATGACTACGACAGGTTTCTCGAAGGATTGAGCCCTGAATCACGAGAGGCTCATGAGGCTCTTGTGGCAGACTTTGTCGATGAGATTATGTCTCTACACGACGAAGGAATTCGGTTTGACCTCATCGCTCGCAGTTACCTTGATGCGAGCCATGACGATGCCACATGGGGGCGATTCAAACAAGCAGGCCTCATCTTACGCCATGAAAACCTCACCAGAAACAACCCGATGCGCTCAGAAGACATCCGCTTTTATGTCGATCCTTTCCGCGACCGTCTGCGGGCCATCTATGCCGCTTACACGAGCGACTACGAAGACCAAGAGATTTTGCTTGACCCATTCTTAGAAGAAGAGGGTGCGGTGTCAACACGTTTTGGACAGCACATTATCTTAACGCGTCGTCCAACCGATGATTTCACCCCGCCAAGCGCGCGGTTTGAAGCCGACGACGACTACTTAGAAGGTTGGGTCAACGACGACGACTTGCCAACCGCAGACCAACTCACGCTTTGGTTGGATTACCAGTTCACCACGATTTTCCTAGGCGAAGACGCCGACTTTGATATCCCAGAAGCCTTGGACGATGCCCTGGCGTTTTACTTCGACGCCTACCTCGGAAGGGTCTTCCCATCGCTGCAACACGACATGGACCCGTTTAACCGTCGATTAACGATCGAACGGTTTTGGGCAGACGATGTTCAGTTCCTCGATCAAAACACGGCCTTACAATACTGGCTGACCGTCTTACATAATCACCACAACGCACTGCTCGATTAACCCCATTGGCGCACGCTCCGGCGTGCGTCTTTTGTTTACAGAACAGCATTATTGACTCAAAAATATATTTGGTCAAAAAATCATAATAACTCTCCTTGCTTCGTGCGACGAACGAAAAAAGCGAAACAGGGGTGCTTGTTTCGTGATGTTTCTCGCATCGTGTATCTTTTAAACGTATCTTATCGTATATGATGGGGAATGGTTGTATAATAGAGGTGTAAAACCATCAAAAGGAGGAGACCTTATGAAACGATGGGTATTGTTTAGTGTTATGTTCCTTATGCTTTTTGTGGTCGCCGCGTGTGAGCGCGTCGAGGATTTAGTCCCTGATCCAACCGAGACACCCGATGTAACGCCTGATCCAACCACACCGGATCCGACACCGGATCCAACAGATCCTGATCCGACACCAGA
>SLFZ01000087.1 GCA_007123975.1 Candidatus Izemoplasma sp.
CCCATGCCGATGCCGTGGATGGCGCTGACGGGCATTGGGTCGCCTAAACCGAGCGAGTAAAACTCGTAGAGTTGGTCGGTTAGGTGTTTGTCGTCGGCTTTATTGGCTGCCAAAATGACGGGTTTGTCGGCTTTATAGAGAATGCGTGCGATGTACTCGTCGCTGTCGGTGACGCCGGCTTGGATGTCGACGACGAAGACGATGACATCGGCTTCGTCGATGGCGATTTCCGTCTGGTGTTTGATTTCGTTCATGAAGGGCGCGTCGTCGAAATCAATGCCGCCGGTGTCAATCACGTGAAAATGCCGACCTAACCATTCCGCCTTGGCATACAGGCGGTCGCGGGTCAGGCCGGGGGTTTCGTCGGTGATCGATTTCCGCTCACCGACGATGCGATTAAACAACATGCTTTTGCCGACGTTGGGTCGGCCGACGATGGCAATCGACGGTAGCATCGCGTCACTTCCTCGGGATGTGGACTATTTGAATCCTTTGAGTTTATCGGCAAAGAGTTCGCCGAGGGTTTGCGATTGGTCTTCTTTGTTTTCGCTGCGCAAATGTTTTTTGAACTCGTCGCGTACTTTTTTGTCGTCGAAGGCTTTTTTGCTGATGACCATCTGCCAGTTCTTCTTGTCAAAACGCAAGATGATGGCGTTGATGACGTCTTCAACTTTCAATACTTCGTCGACGCTGTTGATGCGGCGGTCGCTGACGATTTCACCGATCGGCAAAAACGCTTCGACGCCGTTCACTTCAACGATGGCACCTTTTTCACGGAGTTCTTTGACTTCCCCAGAGACTTCGTCGCCAACTTTGACTTTGAGGTCTTCCCATGGGTTGTACTCCAGGTGTTTTTTCGACAAGGTCATCTTTTGGTTGTCGGCGTCGATGCTGAGGATTTTAACCTCGAGTTCATCGCCAACAGAAACTTCACCGGCCAAGTTATGGCGCGGGTTCCATGAGTAGTCGTTGCGGTTGATAAGGCCGGCCACGCCAGGCTCAACTTCCACCAACATGCCGAACTGCATCTTTTTGACGACTTTCCCGGTGACTTCGTCTCCGGTTTTGTGCGTCTCAAGGAAACGGTCCCACGGCGTGGGTTCGAGGGCTTTCATCGACAGCGAACGCTTGTCTTTCTTGGCATCGATGATTTTAACCTTGACCTTTTGGCCTTCTTTGAGCTCATCTTCAACTTTTTTCACGTTGTGATGCGCGATTTCCGAGATGTGAAGGAGCCCTTCAATGCGTTCACCGATTTCGATGAACGCGCCGTAAGGCATGATTTTTGAAACTTTACCTTCCATCACGTCGCCGACGTTGATCTCTTCGAGTTCCGCTTTACGACGTTCTTTGGCTTTATCGCGTTCAACTTGTTTGTGTGAGACAACGACTCGGTTACGTTTAATCTCGATGACTTTGACAGACAAAGTTTGACCGACGAAGACGTCGAGGTTTGAGACGTAATCCATCGACACTTCGCTGATGGGCATGAAGAGTTTGTCAAAGCCCATGGCACTCAGCATCAAGCCGCCGCGGTTGGTCCGAAGGACCTTGGCGTCAAACTTGGTATCTTCCTCAAAATAGGTTTGTAAAACGTCGAAAGCTTGTGCCGCTTCAATGTCTAAGCGACTAAGCAGTACGAAGCCGTTGTCGTGGTCGACTTTCTTGACGATGACTTCGATTTTGTCGCCGACTTTGACGATTTCCTCGGCCGAGTCGACAGGTTTCTTGGTAAGTTCGTTCAGGTATATGCGTCCCGAGTAGGCGTAATCCAGATGGAGAATCACCTCGTTTGGTTTGACTTCATCAACCACACCCGTGATGACGTTACCCGGTTCTACTTTTGCGAATTTTGTTTCCATAGTGCTTCATCCTCTCTAACTTTTGCTTTGATGGTTTCAACCACGCGTTCAATGCGCATGTTGGAGGTGTCAATGACGATGGCATCATCCGCAGCCCTTAGGGGGCTGTGTTCTCGACTCGAATCGAAGCGATCGCGAGCCGCAATCTCCTCTTCGAGTTCCGCCAAAGAGCTGCGGATGTTGCGTTCAAGGTTTTCTTTGTATCGACGCTTCGCCCGGGTTTGGACGTCGGCGGTCAAAAAAAACTTGAACGTCGCGTTCGGCAGCACGTGATAGCCGATGTCGCGTCCATCCATCACGACGTTTTTTCCCTCCGCAAGTTCGCGTTGCCGTTGGACGGTTTTTTGTCGGACGGGGTAGTGTGAACTGACGAGTGAAACGTTGTTGGAGACCTCACGGGTACGGATCTCGTCGTTGACGTTTTCGTCGTCCATGTAGAGTACGCCGTCCTTATAATCAAAACGCGTTTGATCGATAAAATCAAATGCGTTTTCGTCGGCCAGGTCTACTCCGTTGCGCATTGCCTTCAAAGTCACCGCCCGATACATTGCTCCGGTGTCAATGTAGACAAAATGAAAGGCCTTCGCGACGAGTTTTGCGATGGTGCTTTTCCCCGCGCCGGCCGGTCCGTCAATGGCAATTTGTATCGAACTCATGGAATCACCTCGTTAAAATCATACCCATTATATCACAAAAGCATGCTTTTCATAAACGATTTTTCCTGGGATGTCATGATTTCCCTAGAAACCGCGTCATTTACTATTTTTGTGGCCAATTTGGGCTAAAAGAACAAAAAGATTCTTGATAATGAAAGCGCTTTTTGTTATACTTTTCGTATTGAAAGTGAACCTCACGTGTTCCTATATATATATATATATAAACGATAACTTACTATCTGGAGGGAATTGACATGAACACAACGCATTTGTTGCTGATTGCGCTAGTTTTCAGCATTGCGGCAATGTCCTATGCCGCGCTGCTATTCATTAAGATTAAGCGTGTTCCAAAAGGAAACGAAAGCGTGGAAGAAATTTCCGGCTACATCCGGGAAGGCGCCATGGCTTTCTTAAAACGCGAGTATACAATCCTAGGTGGTTTTGTCGCCGTGTTGTTTGTCATCATCGGCATCGCCATCGGCTGGCCGACTGCCATTGCATTCATCCTTGGTGCGACCCTTAGCGGCCTTGCTGGGTACATCGGTATGCGTGGCGCGATTGCCGCCAACAGCCGCACCGCCACAAGCGCCAACGACCACGGCATGAACAAGGCTTTAGACATCGCCTTTAGCGGTGGCGCGGTCATGGGAATGGCCGTGGTTGGGCTTGGACTGACGGGGTTAATCATTGTCTACCTCCTAGGTAAATACGCGTTCGGCTTCGGATTCGAACCCATCAACGATGTCATCAACACCGAAGGCATCGCCATCTATACACAATACATCACAGGCTTTGCGCTCGGTGCGTCTTCAATTGCTCTCTTCGCACGCGTCGGCGGTGGCATTTACACGAAAGCTGCCGATGTGGGTGCCGACCTCGTCGGCAAGGTGGAAGCCGGCATCCCCGAAGACGACCCACGCAATCCTGCTGTCATCGCGGATAATGTTGGTGACAATGTGGGTGATGTGGCGGGCATGGGTGCTGACCTATTCGAATCGTACATCGGCTCGCTGATTGCCGCCATCACCTTAGGTATGTTGCTGGGTGGTGACATGCAAG
>SLFZ01000064.1 GCA_007123975.1 Candidatus Izemoplasma sp.
CGTCGATAATCAAAAGCCCGAGATCTTTGAACAGAACATCGCTTGAAAGCAACCGGTGCGTGCCCAAGACAACATCGATTTTCCCTTGTTTGAGCTTGATGAGGGTTTGTTTTTGTTTGGCTGGGGTGACGAAGCGGTTTAAAAGCGCGACGGTGATGCCGTGCTTTTCAAGACGATGCTTGAAGGTTTGAAAGTGTTGGCGCGAAAGCACGGTGGTCGGGGCGAGGTAGGCGGTTTGTTTGTTGTCGAGGGCGGCTTTAAAGGCGGCGCGAAGCGCCACTTCGGTTTTTCCGTAGCCGACGTCGCCGCAGATCAGCCGGTCCATCGGCCGCGGGGCTTCCATGTCGCGTTTGACGTCGTCGATGGCTTTTTGTTGGTCGTCGGTTTCCTCAAAATGGAAATCGGCCTCAAACTGGGTGGTGAGGTCGCTATCGGGACTAAAGGCAAAGCCTTCGATGCGCTCGCGTTCGGCGTAAAGGTTAATCAGGTGGTCGGCGATGTCGCCGGCTTTTTTGCGGACGCGGGCCTTGGTTTTCGCCCAGTCGGCGCTGCCAAGCCGATTGAGTTTAGGGCGTACGCCTTCGTGGGCGACGTATTTTTGAATCATGTGGATGTTTTCGACCGGGATGTAGAGGGTGTCATCTCCGCGGTATTGAATCACGATGTAGTCGTTGGTGCGTTCGGAGATGGTCATGGTGCGGATTTCGATAAAACGCCCGATCCCGTGGTCGTAATGGACGAGGAGGTCGCCTTTTTGGAGTTGTTTGACGTGGGTGACTTTTTTGCTGTCTTTGAAGACGCTGCGGTACTTGGGCCGTGGTTTTTTCTCGACGTCTCCGTAAATGGCATCGTCGTTGAACACCACAAGGTTCGCGTCAAACCATTCAAACGTCACCGGCATGTCGTGGTGGATGAGGTTGATGCGTTTTTGCCTTAGGTCATCGTCTTTGCCTAAAAGCACCAAATCTACCTTGTCGTCGAGTTGGTCTTTGAATGCCTTGAGTCGTCTTTCGTCGCTCAGGGCGATGAGAACGGTGGTGTGCTTATCGTATTTCTTGAGATCATGAAGCAGTTGGTGGAGGTTGCCTTCATGCATCGGCGTGTGCGTTCCGCGGACGCTGAGCGGGTTTTTCGCCACTGCTTTGCCTTCAAGGCCTATGAGTTTAAGGGTTTTGGCTCGGTGAATGTGGTTTGGGTCTTTGAGGAAGTCAAACCCGAGCCGTGCGTAATCGCCAGCTTGGTCGAGCCAATCTCCAAGGTCGTCGCCAATGTGGTCGATGGCGTCGTTGATTTTTTGGTCGTTAAAGACAACCAAGAGGGGCTCCTCGTAGTAATCGCTGATGGTTTCAAGGGGTTCGTCTAAAAAGGTGGCGTAGCGGGCGAGCGAATCTTGGTTTTTGTGGTTGTGCAAATCTTCAAGTTCCGCCTCAACGCGTTTTAAGGCGTCGGTGTTGAGTTTTTGCTTGTCCGCTGCGTCATGGACGCGCTTGGTGATGCGTTTGAGGTCTTCGTCGTCGTAGAAAAACTCGGTGCGCGGCACCAGCGTAAACGAATCCAAAAGGGCAATGGAGCGTTGTGTGTTGACGTCAAAACGCCGGATGCTTTCGATTTCGGTGTCGAAAAACTCAATCCGGATCGGGTGGTCAGCGTCTGCGGGGAAAAGGTCAAGCACGCTTCCGCGGCGTGCGAAATCACCGCTTTTTTCAACCGTGGGCGCCGCTTCGTAACCGTACTCGACAAGCCGTTTAAGAAACGCGTCGATGTCGACGTCTTCACCGCGTTTATACGTGATTCTCGCGTTGATATGCCGGATTTTAGGGATAATGGTGCGGACGAACCCGGCTGGGTGGGTGACGGTGAGGTCGCTGCGTCCGTTGATGATTTCGCCGATGGTGTGGGCGCGTTCGAACTTGAGGTCTTCACTCATCGCCAGCATGTCGGTGGTCACAAACTCATCTTGTGGGAAAAAGGTGACGCCCTCATCTAAACGCGAAAGGGCACTGGCGAGCTTTTGGGCTTGGTAGAGGTTGTGATGCACGACCACAATCGGGCGTTTCGCAAGCTGTTTCACGGCCAAAAGTAAGGCCGCGTCGAGCCCCTCGAAGGTGTCGGTAATCTCAATCGTTGATTGGCTTTCTAAGGTTTGTTTGACCCGTTTCATAAACGGGGTGTTAAGCAGGTGTTTAATGAGCGCTTTCATGCCTCACCTCACGTCGTTTGGGCGAACCACCGCCACGAGGGGGGTTCGCCTAATTTATCAATTTATTGTACCACAAAGCCTTGTAAAAACGCAAAAACCCTTCGGGTGAAGGGTTTTAGTCTGTTTGTGAGGCGTTGTAGATGTTCATGAGTTGTGTGAACGATTCGCCTTGTATAAATTCTTCAATCAGCGTCACCGTGGCGTTCACGGCTTCCTTGATGTGGGGTATTTCGCTTTTGTGGAAGCGGGCGAGAACCTGGTGTTTGGCTTCGACGTCGGGGTGTTTTCCGATGCCGATGCGGACGCGTTTGAGATCGCCTTCTAAGATTGAACTTAGCACCGAACGCATGCCTTTATGTCCCCCGTCGCTTCCTTGGTATCGAAGCCTTAATTTAGCGAGCGGAAGGTCGATATCATCGTAGATGATTAAGACGTCGTCAACGTCGATGTCGTAGTAATCCATCGCCGCACGCACGGCAATCCCCGAGAGATTCATGTAGGTTTGTGGTTTCAGAAGCAAGGCCTCTTGGGTTTTGACGATGTCAGCTTGGAGTTTCTTTGAATAGGTGAAGGCGAGCTTGTGTTTGGTCGCGTAGGCGTCCAGACAAATAAAGCCGACGTTGTGCTTGGTCTCACGGTACTTGCGCCCGGGGTTTCCGAGCCCGACGATGAGTTTCATGTCAGTCTTTTTTCGGCTTGATGACCAAGTAACGGTTGGGTTTTTCGCCTTCGGACATCGTCACGACGTCGCGCCATTCCGACAGTTTCGTATGGATGATGCGTCGTTCGTAAGCGTTCATCGCGTCGAGTTTGACGGGCACTTTCGTGCGGGCGACCTCCTTGGCCGTTTTCGTGGCGAGGATTTCGAGCTGTTTTTTGCGGTTCGCTTTGTATCCACCGATGTCGACGACGACCATGCGGTGCCCTTCGGTAAAGACGTTGACGAGGTTTCGCAGGTAGTATTGAATCGCTTCAAGGGTTTTGCCGGCTTTGCCGATGAGGACGGGGTTTTCGTCGGTGTCGATGGTGTATTCGATGTCGTCGTTGTCGTTGATGTTGACGTTGATGGTGGCGTTGACATCTAAGTTTTTGAAGAAGGTTTCAAGGGTTTCCTTGCCGAGGTCGACAGGATCGACGTCGACGGTGCCGGTGACGTTGTATGTCTTTTTGAGTCCAAGCAGCCCTTTCTTCTCTTCAATGTCAAAACGGATGTAGTCAGGGGCCATGCGAAGTGCCTGGGCAATCTCGCGCTTGGCTTCTTCGACGGTTTTCGCTTCAATGGTCAGGGTCTTCATGTCATCACATCCTATACAAGGTTACGACGCGCTTTGACGCGTTCGATGGTCTTCTTACGGGCTAGGTAGGTTTGCAGGAACTGAAGCATGTTCCCGATGAGCCAGTAAAAGGCGATTCCGAGGTTGGTGTAGGCAATGGCCACAAGCATAATGACCATAAAGTATGAGACGTATTTCATGGTTTTTTCTTGTTGAATCTGTTGCGGCGTACGGTAACGTTTGTTTTGCAAGATGTCGGGCTTCGCCATGGCGTACCGTTGGTAGAAGAACATCGTCACACCAACCAAAAGCGCCATCAATGCAAAGGGCCAGCTTTCGAGCGCAAAGCCCGCGGGTTCCGCTTGGAAGTCAAACCATAAGAACTGGTAGTCTAGGTTAGCATAATCCGGGGTAATCGGGATGCGGCGAACGGTTTGGTACATGGCGATGAAGATCGGCATTTGCAAAAGCGGCAATAAACACCCGAGAGGGTTGACGCCGTATTCTTTGTAAATCTGCATCATTTCTTGCTGCATCGCCCGTTGGCTCGCTTGGTCGGTTTTACCACGGTATTTTTCCTTGAGTTTCTCCATGTCGGGTTGGGCAAGGCTCATGTTGGTGGTGAGGTTGTTGGTTTTCGCGTAAATCGGCCATCCGACGAGACGAATAAGCAGGGTAATGGCAATCAGGCCAACGATAAACTGGCCGCCGGCAAGTTCGCTGGTCCATCCAACGAGCATCGCAAAGAATCCGACAATCGCTTGGAACCATCCAACGCCGCGATCGACGCCGATGGGTTGTTCGAAGATGGGGCCTTCTTCGCCTCCGCCACACGCGGTGAGCGTGAGGACGACGGCGAACATGAGGACGAGTAATCCGATTTTGTGGCTGGTTTTCATGTGTGTCACCTCTAGATAAGTTTGGATTTTCTAAGCGCGCTTTCAAGCGCGTCTTTTAGTTCGCTGAATGCGAGGTGTTGCGCGCCTTGGTTGAGCACGATGAAAAAATCGTCGGGTCGACGGACGTCTTGCGTTGAGACGATCATTCGCACACGACGCTTGAGTTTATTGCGTGTGACGGCGTTGCCAAGTTTTTTCGACACGCCGATGGCGAAACGGAAGTGTGTGTTCTCCGGATTCGCTTTCCAATAAAGCCTGACGGCACGGTTTCGTACCGACGATCCCGATTTCAACACCGCTTCGATCTCGTTCGTCCGTTTAATACGATACGCTTTTTTCACCGCGTCACCCCCTCGTGTTCAAAATAAAACACCTGAAAAGAAACTCATCTTATCAGGTGTTTTCAGGTTTTCAAGATGATGATGCGGTTAGACTGCCAGGCGCTTGCGTCCTTTTTTCCGACGACGGGCGAGAATTCTCCGCCCTTCGGGGCTCAGCATGCGCTGACGGAAGCCGTGTTTTTTCGCTTTTTTACGTGTGTTCGGTTGATAGGTTCGTTTCACGTGGGACACCTCCATCGTTCAAGTCTTTGAACCATGCTTAACAATTATATATAATTCCGACCAAACTGTCAACACAGGCGGTTAAAAATTCTATATTGTAAACATTCTAAAGTGGTTTTCCACATGCGAAAACGGCGTTGTCGTGTGCAGTCGACATTTTCCTATGTGGAAAAGTGGAAATGTCGATTGGTGGGTGCTGGGGAAATGTCGAAAAGCCTTTTTCCCTCTTTATCGCGTTGTTTAGGCCTAGGGTTTTCCCCGAATCGGCGTGTGAAGTGTGAAAGTTTTCCACATTTTGTGTCGATAAATAAATGTTTTTTTTCCCCTTTTCATATGCTAAACTAGCAGTGAAAACCGGGGTGGTTCCATGCAAGAGCATTTAGACGTCTGGCAAGAAATCAAAAGTGAACTCTCGCTTGCCTTTGAAGAAGAATCCTACAAAGAGACAATCGAATCGATTGACTCCATTTTTAAAGTGAAAAACAATTACATCTATTTGATCGTTGACAACGACTTCGTCAAGAAGCGTGTTGAAATGCTTTATTTGAATAAGATGAACCGTTTGCTTGAAAAATACGTCGATGAGCCGTGTCAGTACCGGTTGGTCACGCGCGATCAAGCCGAACGTGAGCTCAGCGATAAAAAACATTACGCCCCGGCGCAGCCGCAGGCGGATTTTGGCAAGACCGGGTTTAACACGAACCTCAATTTCTCTTATACCTTCGACAGCTTCGTCGTCGGGAACTCCAACCGCTTGGCCTATACCTCGGCAATAAAAGTTGCCGACCAACCCGGCATCGTCGCCAACCCGCTTTACATCTTCGGCGACGTCGGCCTCGGGAAAACCCACTTGATGCAGGCTGTTGGCAACTACATCCTTGAAAGCGACATCAACAAACGCGTCCTTTACATCAAAGCCGACCATTTCGTCGAAGAATACGTTCGCCTCGCCAGCAAAAAGAAGTTTGATGAGTTCCACGCCCGCTTCCGCGAGATTGACGTCTTGTTGGTCGATGACATTCAATTCCTCGCGAAAAAAGAAAAATCCCAACAGGAGTTCTTTAAGCTGTTTGAGCTCTTGTTCAATCAACAAAAACAGATTGTCATCACGTCTGACCGCAGCGCCAGCGACCTTAAAGACATCATGAGCCGGCTCACCAGCCGCTTCCTATGGGGTGTCAGCGTTGACATCAACCGCCCAGACCTCGACCACCGCATCAAAATCCTTGAAAAGAAGATGATGGCGGAGACCAGTGACAAAAACTTGATTCCCCACAAGGTCATCGAATACATTGCCAGCGTCTTTGACAACAACGTCCGTGAGCTCGAAGGGGCGCTCAAGCGTGTGCTCTTCTACTGCACCGCCTTCGATTATGAGTTTACCGTGAAAAACGCCGAACACGCCCTTGAAAGCCTAATTAAACCCAAACGCAACCACAAAGACTTCATGAAAAGCAAAATCAACAACGTTTTAAGCATCGTCAGCGACTACTACAACATCACCACAAGCGACCTTGTCAGCAAAAAACGCACCCGAAACTTTTTGTATCCGCGGCAAGTGTCGATGTACTTGATCAAGACGCTTTACGACATGCCTTATAAGAAGATTGGCGCGTACTTTAGCAACCGAGACCACTCCACCGTCATGCATTCGGTCGAAAAAATCGCCACCGAAATCAACCACGACACGAATGTGAAAATCGATGTGGAGAAATTGACGATAAAATGTGGAGAAAATTGACATATCGAGCGCCTAATTCGCTTGAATATGCTATAATTAAATGGATAGGACAATGCTTTCCACATTTCAACACCAGTCCTATAATAATAAGCTTTAAAAAAGAATGATGAATGTAGAGGTGATTGCATGCGTTTTGAAATCAATAAAGACAAATTGCTGTACCACTTGATCATCGCCCAAAAAGCGCTGTCGAACAAAACGCCTAACCCGGCGCTGCAAGGTATCAAACTTGATGTGAAGAAAGATCACTTGGTCATGACCACCAGCAATTCCGACATATCCATCAACATCACCCTCGATGACGCCAGCTTGAAGGTGGAGGAAGAAGGCTCCGTCCTCATCCCCGGCAAGTACTTTATCGAGATTGTTCGCAAGCTTGACGGACAAAACGTCAGCATGTCCCACATCGACGACAACTTGCTTCGTATTGAAGCGGACCACTCCGACATTACCTTGAACATGCTCGAGCTCGACGATTACCCGAACCTCGTCTTCAAACAAAAAGACGACTACGTCAAAATCAACGTCCGTACACTCAAGACGATTATCCGTCAAAGCGCATTTGCCACCTCGACCATTGAAAATCGCCCAATCCTTACCGGCGTTAACTTCAAAATCGACGGCAACCGCCTGACGAGCGTCGCCACTGACTCGTACCGCCTCGCCCAAAAGACGATTGAACTGGACGATGAATATGACCCGATGCAAGTCATCATCCCGGGCAAGAGCTTAGAAGAGTTAATGAAGATCTTGGAAAACAACCAAGACAACGTCGAGATTCACTTCGATCAGTCGCGCGTCCTTTTCAAGTACAACAACGTCCTCTTCCTTTCGCGCCTGCTCGAAGGCAACTACCCAGAAACCGGAAAGCTCATCCCCCAAGAGTTCCCCGTCAAAATCAAATTCAACAAAGAATCGCTCCTCACCTCGATTGAACGCGCCAGCCTGCTTTCCAGCAAGGACGGGCATAACGCCATCGTCAAACTGGAGCTGCGCCAAGACGACACCGTAGAAATCAGTTCGAACTCACCGGAAATCGGCCGTGTGCTCGAAGAAGTGTACCCCGTCGATGAAGTGGTCGGATCGCCGATAAAAATTGCCTTTAGCTCGAAATACATTTCTGAAGCGCTGAAGGTCTTCGCCTCAAGCGAAGTCATCATCAGCTTCACCGGGGAAATTCGCCCCTTCGTCATCACTGGCGAGTACGATCCAGACATGATTCAACTGATCCTTCCTGTCAAGACCGATTAACCGCAAATTGGGGCCTTCGAAAGGCCCTTTTTTTTCGCGCTTTCGCTTGTTTGCATTACTCTTTTAGTATATAATAGTAACATAGTTATATATATAAGAAAGGTGGTACTTCCATGCGCGACGTGCCAATTCATACCGACTACATCACGCTCGGCCAACTGCTCAAGTTTGTCGACTTGGCGCAATCGGGTGGACACATCAAGGCGATGTTAGCCGACACCAAGATTACCGTCGACGGCGAACGCGACAACCGCCGTGGCCGTAAGCTCTATCCCGGCATGATCGTGGTCATCGACGGCGCCGGGACGTACCGCATCACCGAAGACCATGATTGAGCACCTTACCCTAAAAAAGGTCCGAATATACGACGCTCTAGACCTTGAGCCCCACCCGACCTTAAACATCCTCGTCGGCGACAACGCCCAAGGGAAAACCACGGTCTTAGAAGCCATCCACATGCTGGCGCTTGCGAAATCACATAAGCCCGCCAAAGACACAGACATCATGCAAACCGGCGCTGATTTCGCACACATCGAGGCGCGCTGCGCGTTTGATGGTCGCCCCTTAACCTTGAGCCTCACCTTGACAAAAAACGGTAAGAAAGCCAAATACAACAAAATCGAGATGGAACGTCTTAGCGATTACGTCGGCAACCTCAACGTCGTCATGTTCGCGCCCGAAGACCTCGACCTCATCAAAGGAAGCCCGCGCGAACGGCGACGTTTCTTGGATGTTGAGATCGGCCAACTCTCGAAAGCCTACCTGATGAACCTCGGCCATTACCGGCGACTCTTAAGGGAACGCAACGAAGTCTTAAAAGGGCTTGCAAAGAACACCAAGTTCGACCACCGGGTGCTCGATGTCATCACCGAACAGCTAGCCCACTACGGCGAAAAAATCGTCGCCGCACGCGAAAGTTACCTAAAAATCCTGAATGAGCGCGTGCAAGAAACCCTCGCCATCCTTGCCCCGGAAGACCCACTCGTCACCTTAACCTACGCCCCATCAACGAGCGGTGATTTAATCACAGGGTACCGCAAGAAAACCCAGTTCGACCTGATCACCCAAAGCACCCAACTCGGCCCGCACAGAGACGACATTCGCATCGACATTGACGAGACGCCGTTTAAACAACACGCCTCTCAAGGCCAAATACGCACCCTCGCCCTCGCCCTCAAACTCGCCGTCGCCACGCACATCGAAGCGACAAAGAAAAGGCCACCGATTGTGCTTTTAGACGACGTCTTGAGCGAACTCGACAAAACCCGTCAAACCACGCTACTTAACAGTTTACCCGATAAAACCCAACTCTTCATCACGACCACGCACATCGATCATATTTCCACCAAAGAAAACCTCGCCGCTCGTGTGTTCACCATCCACGGGGGCGCCATCGAAGGAGTGACCACGCATGGATGAACGACACTACGATTCCAGCAACATTCAAATCCTTGAAGGCTTAGACGCCGTCAAAAAGCGACCCGGCATGTACATCGGCTCCACCGGCCCGCGCGGACTGCATCACCTGGTCTGGGAAATCGTCGACAACTCGGTCGACGAAGCGCTCGCCGGCTACGCCCACGAAATTGTCGTCGACATCTTAGAAGACAACATCGTCAAGGTCTCCGATAACGGCCGGGGTATCCCTGTTGACAACCACCCGAAAACCAACCGCCCCGCCGTCGAAACGATTCTCACAACGCTTCATGCCGGCGGCAAATTCGACAACAAAAGCTACAAGGTCTCGGGCGGCCTGCACGGGGTTGGCGCAAGCGTCGTCAACGCCTTATCTGCGTGGCTTGAAGTCAACATCCACCGCGACGGCATCGAGTACCGCCAGCGCTACGAAAAAGGCATCGCCGTCACCGACTTAGAACAACTCGGCCCCACCGCCGTCACCGGCACCACCATCACCTTTAAGTCCGACCCCGATGTCTTTAAAGAAACCCAAGAATACGACTTTGAAACCTTGCGCCTCCGCATCCAACAGATGGCGTTTTTGAACAAAGGCATCACCTTCCTGATCACCGATTACCGTGGTGAAGCCCCCGTCAAGCATTCCTTCACCTACGAAGGCGGGATCAAAGAATACGTCCAGTACCTCAACAAAAACAAAGAATCGCTTCACCCCGAGGTCATTTACTGCGAAGGCGAAAGCGAAGACATCATCGTCGAAATCGCCATGCAGTATAACCACGCCTTCTCACAAAACATCTTCCCCTTCACCAACAACATCCACAACCTAGAAGGTGGAACCCACGAAGAAGGCTTTAAACTGACGTTAACACGCATCCTAAACACCTACGGACGCACCAACAACCTCTTCAAAAAGGACGAATCGTTCCTTGGCGAAGACACCCGTGAAGGCCTGACCGCGATCATCAGCGTCAAACACCCCGACCCGCAATTTGAAGGCCAAACCAAGTCAAAACTCGGCTCGACCGAAGTGCGTCGCGTGGTCGCGCAAATCATGAGCGAAGGGCTCGAACGCTTCCTGCTTGAAAACCCCGCGGACGCGAAGATCATCATTGAAAAAGCCCTGCTTGCCTCCCGCGCCCGCATCGCCGCCAAAAAAGCGCGCGAAGCAACCCGCCGAAAAAGCCCGCTTGATGGTCTCGGCTTCGCCTCTAAACTCGCTGACTGCCGCAGCAAAGACCCGAAAAAGAGCGAACTTTACATCGTCGAGGGTGACTCCGCCGGCGGTTCGGCCAAACAGGGAAGAGATTCCGAGTTCCAAGCGATTCTCCCCTTGCGAGGGAAAGTCCTAAACGTCGAAAAAGCACGCCTCGATAAAATCCTCGCCAACAAAGAAATCCTCTCGATGATCACCGCCTTTGGCACCGGCATTGGCGATGAGTTTAACGCCGACCTCCTGCGCTACCACAAAGTCGTCATCATGACCGACGCCGACGTCGACGGAGCCCACATCAGAACGCTCTTGCTTACGTTCTTGTTCCGTCACATGAAACCGTTGATTGAAAAAGGCTTCGTCTACATTGCCCAACCACCGCTTTACAAAATCCAACAGGGCAAGCAAATCGACTACGCCTTTACCGAAAAAGAACTCGAAGCCAAACTTAAAGAAGCTTCCACCCGCGCCTCGATCCAACGCTACAAAGGGCTTGGTGAAATGAACCCCGACCAACTCTGGGAAACGACCATGGATCCCTCAACGCGGACGTTGCTGAAAGTCTCGCTCGAAGACGCCATGGAAGCCGATCGCATCTTCGATATGCTGATGGGCGACGACGTCTTGCCGCGCAAAGAGTTTATCAACGAAAACGCCCTGCGCGTGCAGAATTTGGACATTTAAAGGAGGGCCACGATGGATAATAAACTACCCGATCCCATGCAACCGCTCGACTACGACAAAATATCGGAAATAAACATCAACGACGAGATGAAAAACTCATTTTTAAGCTACGCGATGAGCGTCATCGTCTCGCGTGCGCTCCCCGACGTCCGCGACGGGCTTAAACCCGTGCACCGACGCATTCTTTACGGCATGGACGAACTCGGCGTCCACCCCGACAAATCGTTTAAGAAATCGGCCCGTATCGTCGGTGACGTCATGGGGAAGTACCACCCCCACGGCGATAGCGCCATTTACGACGCGATGGTGCGCATGGCCCAACCCTTCAGCTTCCGCTATCCGCTCGTCAACGGCCACGGAAACTTTGGCTCAATCGACGGCGACGGCGCCGCGGCAATGCGTTACACCGAGGCGAAAATGCACAAAATCGCTGCCGAAATGCTCGCCGACATTAAAAAAGACACCATCGATTTCGTCGAAAACTACGACGGTACCGAACAAGAGCCGCGCGTTTTACCGAGCAAGTTCCCAAACCTGCTCGTCAACGGCTCGACCGGAATCGCCGTCGGCATGGCCACCAACATCCCGCCCCACAACCTCAATGAGGTCATTGATGGCGTGCTAGAAACCATCGACAACCCCGACATCACGATTGAAGAACTGATACAAATCATCCAAGGACCGGACTTCCCAACGGGCGGATCGATCATGGGCTTAAGCGGCCTGCGCCAGGCCTACGAAACCGGCAATGGCTCGATCAAAGTACGTGCTAAGGCGGAGATTACCGAAGCCAAAAGTGGAAAACAGACGATCACGGTCACCGAGATTCCTTACCAAGTCAACAAAACCCGCCTGATTGAAAAAATCGCCGAACTGGCGAAAGAAAAACGCATCGAAGGCATCACCGACTTGCGCGACGAATCGAACCGCAACGGCATCAAAATTGTCATTGAACTGAAAAAAGAAGTGAACGCCGAAGTCACCTTAAACAACCTCTACAAGTTCACGCCCTTGCAAACCTCTTTCGGCATCAACATGCTCGCCCTCGTGAACAACCAACCGAAGGTCTTAAACCTCAAGCAAATCATCGAGTACTACATCGACCACCAACGCGAAGTCTTAACCCGCAAAAGCGCCTTCGACCTCAACAAAGCCGAAGCCCGCGCCCACATCGTTGAGGGGCTCCTCAAAGCCCTTGACCATATCGATGAGGTCATCGAGACGATTCGCACCGCGTATGATGACGCCGAAGAGAAACTGATCGAGCGTTTCGACCTCAGCGAAGCCCAGGCCAAAGCGATCCTCGAGATGCGCCTCCGCCGTTTGAGCGGCCTAGAGCGCGAACGCTTAGACCAAGAACTCAAAGACCTCAACAGCACGATCGATTTCCTGCGTGAACTGCTCGCCAGCGACGACTTAAAACACGACGTCATTCGCAAGGAACTGATTGCGCTTCGCGACGCCTTTGGCGACAAACGCCGCACCGAGATTTCCCTCGCCGAAGACTTGGACATCGAAGACGAAGACCTCATCCCGCGCGAAAACACCATCGTCACCATCACCCAAAGCGGCTACTGCAAGCGGATGAGCTTAGAAAGCTACAAAACCCAAAACCGCGGTGGAAAAGGCCTGACCGGCATCAAGACCCACGAAGACGACGCCGTCGAGCACATCTTACACACCTCGACGCATGACTTCTTGTTGTTCTTTACGAACCAAGGCCGCGTCTACAAGGTCAAAGGCTACAA
>SLFZ01000080.1 GCA_007123975.1 Candidatus Izemoplasma sp.
CTCCAAGACACCACCGCCTCGCGGTACGCGTGACCGGGTCGTGCGTAGCCAAACGCGCCGTGGGCTACGCGTTTCATTAACGCCGCTTTAATGGCAGGTGCGGTTTCATAATCGGAATCGGCGACGGAAAAAGCGAGCACATCGTCCCGCTTTGCCTTGGCGTGTGCGCCTTGCCATTTTGCGGAGTCTGTCTCTTTTCGTTCTAAAGTCGTAAACCATTTGTTCATGCAATCCTCCACGTTGTGTCGTTCACCCTCATTATAGTGAGCATGGTAACGAAACGCAACCTTCGATGGCGTCAAACATCGTCCTTGCCATTAAAATAAAAAGGCGCGGTCGATAGCGCCTTGTGTTGATGGTGCCTAAGAAAGCGTTTTACCTTGCGATGGAGCGTCACTGATAGACTTTGATGTCTCGAATCACAAAATCTTGCGGGAAGCATTCCATGTCTACTTCGCCGCCCAAAGTGCCACCGATGGCAAGGTTGATGATGAGATAAAACGGCTGATCAAAAGGCCATCCTTGATGGGTTGCGTCGCGACCGTTTTCACCGCGCTCGTAGGTGGTGACGGTTTTCCCGTCGACCGCATAGGTAATGCGGTTTTTCTCCCACGTGAGCGCGTACGTGTGAAAATCGCTAACCATGCCGTCGATGGTGACGGTGCGGTCGTATTGCTCTTTTAGGCGGTGGTTGTATTTCTCCGTGTGCAAACATGTGTAGAGTTTGTTCGGTTCGTTGCCAACGTGCTCCATGATGTCAATTTCGCCGCTTTTTGGCCAACGGCCATGGCGGCTTTCTTCTGGCATCATCCAAAGCGCCGGCCATGTGCCTTTGCCCGATGGAACCTTAGCAACAATCTCGATGCGTCCATATTGGAAACTGAACTTTCCTTTGGTGTTAATGCGCGCGCTTCGAATCGTCTTGCCTTGCCGAGTTGCGCGGATGATAAGTCCGTTATCAAATAGGATGTTTTCGGGGTCGTTTACGTAGTGTTGTTTTTCGTTGTTATGCCATTTCTCGCCGACATCGACGTTCCACAAGGTCGAGTCAAGGCCGGTCATTTTCGTAAAATCGATGTGTTTGATTAACTTCATAGAAACTCCTTATTGGGTTTTAGCACGCGTGTGGTATCCCCATTGATTAAGTAAGTGTCGACGGTGACGGTTTCGCCGTTCAAATCAATCTCAGGCCCATCGATCATCTGCAGCATCTTGCGGGCCGCGATTTCGCCCATCCTACGGGCGTCTTGGCGAATTGTCGTTAGCCGGGGTGTGACTAGCTGGCCGAGGTCGATGCCGTCAAAGCCGACGATGGAAAAATCGTCCGGAACGCGTTTGTCGGCTTCATGTATGGCTTGCATCGCACCGATGGCCTGCATGTCTGAGGCGCAAAAGACGGCGGTCGGTGGGTCGGCGAGTTCGAGGATTTTTTTCATCGCACGGTACCCATCTTCTTTTGAGAAGAACTTCCCTGAGACGATGTACTCATCGCGGACGGGCAAGCCGAGTTTGCGCATCGTTTTTTGGAAGGCTTCCAGTCGAGTTCCGCCGATAAACGTTGATCTATCGCCGTGTATGTGGGCGATTTTTTCGTGACCCAAATCTTTTAAGAAACGCACGCCTTGTTGAATGCCTTGGTCGTTGTTGGAGGTAATGGTTACGGCCGTGTTCACCAAGTAATCGATGATGACGACGGGGATTGACGATTGGTAGAGTTCCTTCATCTCGTCGGTGTTGAAGTCCTCGCAAAGGACGAGGATGCCTTCAACTTGCTTGCGTTTGGAATGCTCAAGGTAGGAGCCGTTTTGCTTACCCATGCTTTTGGCCAAAAACAAAATGTCGTAGCCGTGTGCCTCTACGGTTCCCTTGAAGCTTTCGAGAATCTTCGCAAAGAGCGGGTGTTGAAGGCCAAGATTTGTGATTTCTTCAAAGATGATGCCAATCGTGTTGGATCGATGGGTTTTTAACGATCGGGCCGATGAGTTCGGGACGTAGCCCATTTCTTCGCAGACTTTTAACACCAATTCTCGTGTGTTCGGTGAAATGTCGGTGTAGTTGTTGAGGACTTTCGATACCGTCGCGACGCTGCACCCAGCACGTTTGGAAATGTCTTTAATCGTGACCATTGTCTTCCTCCAATCGTTCGAACTCAAAATAGTTTATTTCAAAGCCGCCCACGTTAGCAACCAAGCGGTATGTGTAGACACCCGCGCGGGCAATGGTAAATGGTTCACTGGTAATGGTCACCCATCCGTCCGTGTTGTCCGGGACGGTGGTTACAGCCAAGGCCCTAGGCGAGACGGAACGCAACGCAATCTCACCACCGCTATCGCTTCGTACGCGGTAATGAACGCGATACGTACCTGGGGTGACTACCTGCAGCACATACGACATTTCATCGCCGTCGCTGATTGAGGTAATGTGTTGCTCGCCCTCTGTGTCATCGGTCGTGACCACCTGCACACCGCGCATGCTGATGAAGTCTTGTGCTTGAATCCGTTCGGTCACGGTTTGCACGGCGTCTGTCGTTAACAGGATTGAACGAGGTGGACCTGCTTGTCCGGCGAAATCGACGGCTTCAACTGTGATAACGTACTCTCCACCTGGGTCAAGTCCATCGGCGGTGTAGGCGTTGAGTGTGGTTCTCCCGTGGTAGACATCGTCGACGTAGATGTTGTAGTGTGACACCATCACGTCGTGTTCGGCGTGGTTCCATTTTAGGCGTATTTGATCGTGGGTGTTCCACATCATGGTCATGCCGCTGACTTGCGAAGGCGGTTCATCAGTCATGCCGGCGTAATCTTTTTGGTAAACGCGGACATACTTCACTTCCATGCTCTGTGGGAAAATGCTGTCATCGACGCCTTGGGCGCCACCCCAATCGCCGCCGACGGCAACGTTTAAAATAAGATGAAAGGGCTGGTCAAACGGCCACGCATCCGTGTTTGACACATGCGGTCTGAAATCAGGATTGTATCCGAAAATGGCAAACTGCTCACCATCAATATACAAGCGAATCCGACGCGGTTCCCAAACCATTTCATACAGATGAAACTCGGTTTCCGCTGTTGGCACGGCTTTGCTGTAGCCTATTTGCGTGCCGAGGCTGTGGTTGAATGCGCCCGTGTGAATGGTGCCATGAATGATGCCCGGGTCATAACCAACGTATTCCATGATGTCGATTTCCCCACTGTATGGCCAGCCGCCGTAACGCCATTCCGTCGGCAACATCCATATTGCCGGCCAGAGCCCTCTTCCGCTTGGCATGCGGGCCATCACTTGAATGCGGGCGTATTCCCAGTCGCCGTAGTATTTCGTGACGAGGCGCGCTGAGGTGTATTCGTTGCCTTGAAACGATTCCTTGATGGCTTGAATGTGCAAAACACCGTCTTCGATGAAAGCGTTGTTAAGGTTTGCTCTCGTGTAATACTGCAGTTCATTGTTTCCCCAGCCGTGACCGCCAACATCGTAAGCCCAGCGATCCGGACTTGGCAATCCATCCTCATCAAACTCGTCGCACCAAACCGGTTGCCAGTCGTCGATGTTATCGAGGTAGTCGCAACGCTCTGGAACCAACGACCGCGGATCGTAGGCATCCGTCGGATCAGGGTCTACCGTTTCCGTTGGATCAGGATCGAGGGTGTCGGTTGGATCGGGTTCGAACGTGTCGGTCGGGTCGGGGGTGGGGTCGGGTTGGTCGCCGGCGCCGTTACACGCCAAAAGTGTGATTGCGAGGGTCATGGTCAATGCTATTTTAAACAACAACTTCATGGTATTACTCTCCCGTGATGCCGGTTTTGTCGATGCTCTCAACGAAGTGGCGTTGTGTGAAGAAATACAGGACCAAAAGTGGCAAAATGGCAAGGATGTTGCCCGCCATTTTTGAGGATTGAATCAGCTCGCGTGCGGGGCTTCCCTCAGGGAAGGCGGTCGCATACTGCGTAAAGAACTGTTCGACCCGCAATGGTAAGGTCATCAGCATCCAATCGTCAAAAGCACGATTGGGATTGTACCCGAGGAAAATCCCGCTCAAGTACGTCTCATTATAGTACCACACAAAACTGAAAAGGAACACAATAATTATCGCGGGGACGGCCAGTGGCACGGCGATTTTCGTGAAAACTTGAAGCGGGCTCGCACCATCGAGCTGTGCCGACTCTTCCAAACTTTTGGGGATCATTCGGAAGAACGAGTAGAAGATTAAGATGTAGATGGCGCCGTTGAGACCCTGGCCGAGAATGGCCGGGTAGATAAACGCACGCAAACTTCCGATGAGGCCATAATCCGCAAACAAACGGAACGTCGGAATCATCGTGATTTGTGGTGGTACGATAAAGGTTAAGATCATCAACACCATCAAGGTGCGTTTAAACGGAAAGCGGAACTTTGCGAATCCATAGCCGATGAGCGCGCTTGAGAAGGTCGCCGCAAGCGCCGGGAAGAAGGCCAAGTATAAGGCATCGCGGAGTGCGCGAGGGTAGTAAATTGTCTCCCATACCAGACGATAGTTCTCCCAGTTTAATGAGCTTGGAATCCAACGCACCGAGACGCTGACAATGTCCGACATCGTCATGAAACTCGTGATAACCATGTAAAAGACAGGGTAGAGGTATACATAACCAAGGCTGATGAGCAACACGTGAATCACAAGCTTGTAGACGAAGCCATCGGTCATCTTCATGCCAAACAAGAAATGCTTCACATCTTCTGCCGATGTCGTCTTAAAGAAGTTCTTGACAGCGTGATAGATTTTTTGCGGTAATCCGCGGAGGCGTGTCCATAGTTTCTTCATCATTTCAGCCTCCCCCTCAGCGACACAATGCCAACGAATATGCCGATGATAATTGCCATGACCAAGAAATAGACCCAAGCGAGGGTGGCGCTGTAACCATAACCGGTGGTCAAATCAGCCGTGGCCTGCCCGAGCATGCGATCACGAATGTAGATGACGACGTTGTTCAAACTGAACACGCTCATCGACACGACCGTATAAATGATTGATACGACAATTAGTGGCATGAGGGATGGCAAGGTAATTTTCCAGAAAGTCTCCCACGGGCTTGCGCCATCGATCTGTGCGGCTTCGTAAATGGACTTGTCGATTTTCTGCAATCCGGCAAGCAAGATTAAAATCTGTATTCCAGCAAACCATAGCACGAGCAAAATCTGCTCAAAGAGCGCTTGCAATGGATTGGCTAAAAAGGTGCCGATGTTGTTGATGACCAAATCGATGAAGGTGTAGTCGGATATCGACGGAAGCGTCGTTGCGCCTTGGTTCATCAGTTCGGCGATGACCGGTCCCGATGCGATGATGACAGGCAGGAAAAACACCGTTCGCCACAGCCCTCGTAGCGCGACGTTCTGGTTGATCAGCATGGCGATAATGAGCGCGAAAACAATGGTGACAGGAACGTTTAGTATGAGTTCTAAAGTGTAACTCAGCAAAATTTCGACGAAGTATGGATCTTGTAAGAACGCGGCTTGGTAGTTGCCGATGCCGACGAATTCAAGACGCAATGCACCACCGACATCGAAGAACACGTTGTGGAAGCTGAGGTACAAGGTGTTAAAGACCGGGTAGAGCGCAAACACCAAGTACCCGACGATCCACAACATAATAAACATGATGCCGACCACGCTCTCACGGCGTCGGTTTGTGATGGCGATGCGCAGTTTACCAAAAAACAAGATATCGGTATGCGTCGAACGGATAATCGGGTTGTGCGTTAGACGGTGCATGACTTTATCTCTGATGGGCAACACTTTTTGGCGGTAAAACTCACCAAAGCGTTCGAGGTGTTTTTTTATCATGGTTGACCTCCTCGAACACGGTAGTTCAAAGCCTCGACGAGGTCGCCATCATACACCACGTCACCGTTGGTGTAATTGATGATGATTTCGACGTCGTTGGAATAGGTGACTTTGACAACCCCAGTTTCAACCACTTCTCGCGCGACGACGGTCTCACCCATCGTGTGACGAAGCGCGTCGTTGATGAAGTGGTATTGTTCGACAATCGTGTCAGACCACGCATCGTATTGTGTCGCAAAGTAGCGTTCGATGTCGGTTCCAGACAGGTTGCTTGAGCGGGCTTGCGTCAACACGTAAGATGGATAGATGCCATGGTCGATAAGCCTGAGAATCTGCGATTGCCCAAGGCTATTGAAGTTTAAGAAACTGCCGAAAAGGTTGACGTGCCCTTGTAAGGTGATGGGCAAAAAGGGAACGAGGTCATCAAAGTAGTTAAGCTGCGAATTGAAGAGTGGCGCATCGTAGAACTCGGTTAGGTATGGGTAGGCGTAGGCGTTGGGATAGCGATAATGCCCGATGCCATCATACAGTTGCATGATGCTTTCGTAAAACGGCAGAGCTTGTTCGCGTGGGTTCGCCTCGCGGTCACGGTATGAAAACAGCGTTGACCCAAGCATTTCGAAAAGCACGCCGACGTCTGCTTCGATGTAGTCATTGTAATCGTCAAAAGCAAGCTGCATGCTGCGTTCCGGGTGTAGGAAATAACTCCGCGTGTAGACGCAGGTGCTGCAGGTGTGCTCGATGCGGAATCGGTTAATCGCTTGCGCCACATCGCGTCGCACAAGGATGCGATTGGCGTCGGCGCCTGCGCGAATATAGTTGTTGACGAGCATGACCGAGTTTGCTTCGTTGATGTGTGCAATTAGGTCGGAAAATGAGGCGTCTCCCCGCAAGCTGCGTGCGAAGTTGACGGCGCTTGGAAGGTTTCCGCTGTATCCACCACGATTCCACCCAAGCAGCGACACGCGCTGGTTGGTGAGGCCGGCGTCCATAAAGGCATCATACATCGCGAAGACATCATCAACGCTTGTCATTTCGACCAGGCTAGTTCCGATAAACTGGCTTCGTGAGTCGGCCATGAGATACTGGATATGAACCGGAATGTTCTCATCGTCAGTGAGCAATCGATTGAGATCGCCACGCTCACGCAACACGGATTGATAGTGGTTAGCCATGCCGACGTAATCGGCGTCTTGGCCACGGAGGAAGTCGTACCGCACCACGTAGTCTTCGCCACCGATTTGGTAAAGGCGTGGCGCGCCGCCGGTGCCGTCGCTTTGGAAACTTTGTGTGTAGACGATGTGGCGGTCAAACTTCGTGAAGATGAGGTTGAAGGGGACGTTTTGCGCGCCGTTTGGGAATGCAAACAAGCGCGTGCTTGCGGCACCCGATTCAATGATTCCTAAAAACGCGTGTTGATGCACACCGTGTACGGCGCCGAAGACCGGCATCGAAAGCGGGTAATTGGTTGTCCTAGATATCGCGCCAACGCCGACGTTGGGCCCGTAAAAACGCTGTTGGTACGGGGTCAGGTACTGCCCTTCTTTGTCGGTGTAGCGGATTAAGGCGCCGACGCCGTCGGGTATCATCATGTAGCCGGGAATGTCTTCCATGTACGTTGCGCCCATGCCGGGAAAGATGATGATGCTTGATAGGCGATACTCATCGCGGTGTTCGACGATGCTGTCGATGGGCACGCGGGCTTGCAAGCCGTCATCGGTGAGGGTCACAATAAGTTGGAGTTCGACAGAGATTTCTGTGAAACCAAGCCCGATCATGTAATCGAGATCACGCCTGCCCTCGAGGTAGTCGGGAAAGTTGATACGGCATCGTCTTGTGGCGCAGTATCCGCCGATAAAGATGTCGAGGATGATGTCGTTATCGCGGACTTCCATCTCATAGACAAAGCCCGTGTCGGTAAGGCCGATGTTGCGGCGCAGGGTCATGTTTCGTTCGACCTCAATGTATTCAAAGCCTAAGCCGCTTTCCAATAAGGACTGATACGTTCCGGCCTCACGGGCATTATCGACCGACGTGCCCCACACGTAGCCCGAAGCTTTATCGAGCACTTTAAAGGCGAGGGTGTCTTCGTTCATGAACAGTTCGTAGTTGTCGTTTTCGAGCACCGGTACGTCTCTCGATGTAATCTCGATGATGTCGTCAGGGTCAACCTGGCGCATGTCTTCTACTTGCGTGTGACGCGAAGACGTCAACGACGCATTCTCAATGAACGGATTGACTTGACCGACGTTGTTGTGTCGAGGATATGCCTCGTCGGTTGCCGTTGTGACCACGGAAGTGATTAAGGCTATCAAGCCGGTGATAATTAGAATCTTCTTAAGGGCTGATGACACGATAATACACCTCCAATGTCAAGTCTTGAAGCAAGACGACGAGTTCGTTGAGCAGCACATACACAATGATGACACCAAGCAAAAGCATTACCATCGTAAAGGCGCTGATAAGAATGCTTGAGATGGTTTCTTTGATGGTGTAAAAGTGTGTTTCTTTCACCATGAAGAAGAAATAGATGGCCGTGATTAACACACTCAACGTTTGAAGAAGGGAGATTAAGAACGCTTCGTTGTAAGTCAGACCATTGGACATGATGGCGAGGATTGGCAGAAGCAAAAAGAATGGAGCCAACGCATAGATGGTGGTTGTGTAAACATCACGCAACCGCCCTTCGCCCTCGCGTATCGAACCGACCAGGTAGTTACAAATGACCCATAGTCCAATCGGTAAGAAGACTTTTACCACTTCTTCTAATAGGTTGATTTCGTTGAGGTGACGATAGTTAAATAGGAAGCTCAAGTTGTAAATATAATAGACGTAACACAGGAAGTACACAATTAACAGCACCGTGGCGGAAAACACGCTGACTTTATTTTTACGCTTAATAAAGTACGATGCGTCGGCAGGGTTTTTCAAATACGTGAAAAGGTAAAGCACATCGTCAAATGTCTTTGACTTCTCACGTCCAATGCGAACGGCTTTTTTCACCGGACTCATTACGTAGGGCATAAACTTTAGTTTAATGTTGACGGTGAAGGCAATCAACACCACAAAGAGCGCGGCGATGATTGTCCCGACATTCGCCATGAGCCAAGCGTTTCGCACTTCCCAAAAAGCATCGCTGTAGCCGTCGCGATCGTTGGCGATGCGAAACTCTTCGAGGGCTTCGTCGTAACGTCCGAGGCTGTAGTAGGCGTTCCCAAGCCCGCGATGGGCGAGGTCGAAGAAGTCATTCATCATCAGCACTTCTTCCCACGGAGCTTGACTCGCGACATAATCACCGTCTTGGTAGTACTCTAAGGCAGTGTGCACGAGGTTCGCAAATCGCGTGGGTGTGAAAATTCTAAGTTCATTCGTTCCTCGATCGAGCACATAAATATTAAAGCCGCTATCGACGGCAATCGCCGACGGCGTGTTGAAGAGCCCTTGTATCTGGTTGCTGATGTCTTGGCCACCAAACATGAAAAGCAGGTTGCCTTCAATGTCGTATTCGAAGATATGTCCGGATCCCGTGATGGTGTAGATGTTGCCGATGGGGCCGACAAACACATCGACAAGGTCGGTGGCGTCAAACATCGAGGGAAGCACGTTCCCACCGCTCAAGTTAAGCCGTTTAACACCAACGCCCTCATCGCCGCGGCTGACGGTGTGAATCAGCCCGCGGTTGTCAATGGCGACGTTGAAGATTTCGGCCGGCACGATGTTAAACAGTCTCGCGCGCTGTTCTTCGGTGAAGAACGTTTGCTGCATGATGGTTCGCAGGGTAGGCTGAACGGTGTTTGTTCCGAAGTAACCAAGAAACTCCCCATCGTGGCTAAACTGCGCTAATCCGCGCACACCGAGGTTGAGGATGTAGACGTTGCCTCGGGTGTCGGCAATGATTTTTCGTGGTGAGAACTCCCCTGCACCAAAGAGAGGTGAGTCCGGTCGCGTGAAGGTTTGTAAGATATCGCCATCGGGCGATAGATGATAGGCGATGCGGTTTCCGTGATCGGCGACGTATATTTCACCCCGAGCGTTGGCGAAGACACCATATGGATCGACTAAGAAGTCGGCACCGATGACGTGGGCTTCGTCGGTTGCCATGTTGTAAACAATGATTTTTCCGTGTGTGCGTTCCGGGTTTTGTGTCGCGATGTAAATGATGTCGTTTTGATCGATATGAATGTCGCGGGGGCTTTCAAGTTGAAACCCGCCGATGGTGTTCATGCTGGTGACGGGCACATACGCTGTTTGCGTTCTAACCAAGCGCCCATCACTTAACGTAAAGGTGTTGTACCTGACGCCGGTTTCGGCGTTCACGTTGGTGCCGACAACGAGAACGGCCAAAGAGAGGATTGAGACTAACCATACGATACGTTTCATTATTTAATCCCCGAATGCGCCATCGTATTCATGACTTTGGCCTGTAAGAATAGGAACATGAGGATGTTCGGCACAAACATAATTAGGCTCGCCGCAGCCAGCATTCCTTGCCCAGCCACCGGATTTCCACCTGCCGGTGTACCCACTAGGGCCGCAAGCGTCTGGAAGTAGAATGATAGCGTCTTCATCTCTTCTTGGTCGATGTATAGGGTGGGACCAACGACATCGTTCCAAATAAGTTGGAACGATAAAATGCCCACCGTGGCAATCGCCGGTGCGATGATTGGCATGATGACTTTTAAGAAAATCTGCATTTCACTGGCGCCGTCGATTTTGGCAGCCTCAATGACTTCGTTAGGGGTCTGATCGATGAACTGCTTCATCAAAAACAACCCCACAGGAATTGCGATTAGCGGTAAAATCAACACGGCATACGTATCGATGAGTCCGAGACGGGCGATGGTCAAATAACGGGGAATCATCACCGCAATCGGCACGAACATCAGCGCAAGGGTGTTGATCTCAAAGAGCAACTTTTTGCCTTTAAACTTAAGTTTTGATAGTCCGTAGGCGGCCAGTGAGGTGACGAGGATGCTTAAGAACACACCGACGCCCGTTACCAACAAGCTGTTAAACAAGTAACGGCTAAAGGGAATGCCCGATTCGGCCGCAAGGTCGATGAGGTTACGGAAGTTTTGCAAGGTCGGCACGCGAACGAAGAAACGTGGCGGGTACGCAAAAAGCTCGTTCATCGGCTTAAACGCATGGCTGACAATGAACAAGATTGGTAGCGCCATAAAGAGCGCCATCGGCAAAAGAATCACATAGAACTTGATTTGGCTGCGATGGAAACGTTTCGGGTTGATTTTCATGCCATGAAAACTTTTTGCCATGCTATCACCCCTTATCCTTGTCGCCAAGAAGATTGAATGTCATTTTACTGATCATGTAAATCATGATAAGCAAGATGACACTGACGGCGGATGCGTAACCCATGAGGTAGCGAATAAACCCGAAATCCTCGATGTGGTTAACCATCAGCTGCCCGGCGTACTGCGGTGTCGGGTTGGCACCGGAGAGCTGCACACCGATGGCGCCGACTGTGAATGTGCCGACAACAGCCATGACCGCGCCAAAGAGCATCTGCGGTTTCATCGAGGGTATGGTGATGTAGAAAATTTCTTGCCAGCGGTTTTTGACACCATCCATGTAGGCCGCCTCATAAAGCGTCTGATCGATGTTTAGTATTCCGGCGAGCATCGCCAAGAAACCAACGCCCATGCTGCTCCAAAGCGACACGACAATCATGATGTTCATCAGGTGTTGTGGCGACGTTAAGAACTGAATTGGCTCACTGATTAAGCCCCAATTTAAGAGCGTCGCGTTGATGTATCCGGTTTGGTCACCGCTGAACATGACGGTCCAGACAACGGCCATCGCGATGCCCGCCGTCATCGAAGGACTATAGAGGATAATCGCAAACACAGTGCGCGACTTGTGTGGGATTTGGGCCAACACCCACGCAAGGATAAAGCTCATCAAGTAACCGACCGGACCGACAATAAAGGCGAAGCGAATCGTGTTTGGCAGCACGTGCTGCATAAACACATCGTCACGCGTCATCAATTCGATGTAGTTTCGCAATCCTATATACTCAGGATTTTCAATGGTGTTAAAGTACGTGAACGATAGGGCAATTGCCATCAACACAGGCACGATGATGAAGACGATAAACAAGAGCACATATGGCGTTAAAAACCACCATGGTGAGTTCATCTTTCTAGTCATGATCATGCTCCTTTAGCCATTGATGTATCGTGTGAATTGTCGGCACACGATACGGTCTGACAGGGACCCCATCGATGGCGTAGCCAAACTCTTCCATTCGATAGATGATTTCACGGTTGGCAATGCGCACGGCGGTGTCTAACGCGATGCGTGGATTGGCATCGTTAAAAACAATTTTGTTCCAGGCGTTTGACAGTTCGCGTTCGACCATGTAAGTTCCCGGAATCCGTGATGCTTCAAGGGCAAACTCCCATTGCTCGAGGATGATCTCTACATGGTGTTCAGGCAGCGGAATTTGTGCAAAGGCTTCTAGGTTTGCCGTGTTCCACAAGAACTCGGTGCCATACGTGGTTTGTAGCCGGGTGGCAAAATTCACTTGGACATCGGTCGACATCCACCATTCCAGAAACTGCCACGCCTCGTCCGGCATGTCGGTGTCAGACAAAATCATCATCGATTGCGCGCCGCTTGCGGCCCATCGCTCGACCTCTCCGTGCTCGTTTCTAACGCCCGGATGCGGCGCGATTTCCCATTGACCAGCGATTTCAGGGGCGGCAACCGTCAGTTGAAGGTATGTCGCCAAGTCGCTGATGCCAATGGGCAAGAGTCCAGTACGAAAATGGTTGTAGAAGTTAGGCACTTGCTTTGGAATGTTGTAGATGGTGAACAAGTCAGTCATTAAGCGGATTCCTTCCAGGTTCTCGTCGGTGTTCAGCGTCGTCTGCATGCCATCCTCACTGTAGAGGTCACCACCAAATTGGTAGATAAATGGAATGGTTGCAACAAACGGCTTAAAGCCTCCAAACATCGCAAGCGGATGGTAGAAATTCATCCCAAACCGCTGCAGTTCGGGCAAGATTTCAACGACGTCTTCCCAGGTATCGGGCACTGGTAGGTTCAGAGATTCAAAGATGTCGGTGCGATAGAAGGTCACCCAGAAATTTTGCGTCAGCGGCA
>SLFZ01000057.1 GCA_007123975.1 Candidatus Izemoplasma sp.
ATGAAAAAATCGGCATCCGCATCGAAGACGATGTGCTTGTGACCGACGATGGCCATCGCAACTTAAGCGAAAGCATCATCAAGGAAATCGACGACATCGAAGCATTTATGAAACCTTACCGCAAGTAAAAAAACACAATACAACACGTCTTCAAAACCCGCGAATCGCGGGCTTTGCACGCAAAAGGACTGATACCATGAAACGACTTATGCTGATTGCACTTTTGATCGTCGTCGCGCTTGCCGCGTCGGCCTGCAACACCCAAGTGCGTGATGCGAGCGCCATCTACATCCCCACCGACCAGTTTGAAGCCTCCTACACCATCGATGCGTTTAACCTTTCATCGATAGAAATGGTTGTATACTATCGGGATGGCGATTCGGAGCGCATTAGCCTTACCGAAAGCATGCTCAGAAGCGGTGATGCGGCGAAATTGCTGACACCGGGTGAACATGAAATCGAAGTAAACTTTGGCGGTCAGGCCACCCGCTTCACCATCGTGCTCGTCGATGAAGGCGAAACGATTTTGGATTTTTACTACCTCAACGACCTTCACGGTGAAATGTTACCCGACCCGGGAATCGGCATGGCCTACATTGGTAACCTCTTTAACGAAGCACGAGCCCAAGGCCCAGATAACACCGTGATTTTGGCTGGTGGCGACATGCTTCAAGGTGCCTTGATTTCCAATTATGACTACGGCGAAAGCCTCGTTGAACTGATGGACATGGTCGGCTTTGACGCCGCCGTTGTCGGCAACCACGAGTTTGACTGGGGCCTCGATATGGTCACGCGTTATTACCTGGATGCCGATGAAGATGTGTACCGCGCGCAACACCCTTTCCTCGCCGCCAACATCGTCTACCGCGGGACCGACATCATTCCTGACGGAATCGAGCCTTACACCGTGCTTGAAAAGGATGGCGTTAAAGTCGGCGTCATCGGCTCCATTGGGTATGGATTAGAATCATCGATCTCTTACTTAATGGTAGAGCCTTATGAGTTTCTTGACCCCGTGCCCATCGCCCGTGAGTTGGCCCGTACATTACGCGTCGATTACGGGGTGGACATGGTCGTCCTCTTGACACACGACACAGGAAACACATTGAACGCACAGGTGCGCAACTTCACCGGCGATGAACACATCGACATTATCTTTAACGGCCACAGCCACCGCGAAGAAATTTCTCCCTCGTCAACCGTCGATGGCGGTCAGACCTTGGCGATTCAATCGGGTGGGTACGGCTCGCATGTGGGCCATGTGCGCGTCGTGATTAAAGACGGTGCGGTTGTTCGCATGCAAGCGCAAAACATGACGCGCAACGACGATGAGCGGCTGCGTCGTGCCGACGCTGATGTCGAAGCGTTTTTGAACGCCCGACAAGACGAACTCGCTTACTACTATGACACGCTATTTTACGCCGATCGCTATATCTCACGTGAAGAATTGGCCACGTGGATGGCTGATTTGATGCTTAAGATGACCGACGCCGATGCCGCGGTGCAAAACCTCGGTGGCACACGCCACGCCATCAACGAAGGCGAAGCCGTCAGCTTAGCCACGCTGCTTGCGGTGTTCCCCTTCCCGAATCAAGTCATGCGAGCGACGGTGAGCGGGAACGATGTCACCCGGCTGAGGTCTCAAAACATCTCGGTGATTGCCGTCGATGACATTGCATCGTCCGGCGAGTACGTGCTCGCGACGACGGACTTCTTGTTCTTTAGGGAGTCGAGCCAACTCCGCGACAACGAGACCGTGGAGGTTGCCTTCACCAACATGCAGCAACTCGTCATCGACGAGCTGCTCTTACAAGCAGAAACCTACGGTGCATTTGACACAAACAACCCGTTGCTTTTGCCGCAAGAAGAAGGCTATGGCAAGGATGGTTTCGAGTAACCCAAAGCCCAACAGACGTTGGGCTTTTTTGTTGGATTTTAGCGTTTTAGAGCACGCCATTGGAGTTATCATGAGGGCGCGCATGTTTAAGGCCGAAAGCCGTCGGTTTTCTCTCGTTTTATCGTTTGGATGTATGCTATAATGATGTCGAGGTGAAGCCGATGGCGACGCTTGAAGGCATGATACGAAACGTGACGTTTTATAACGAAGAAAACGCCTACGCGGTCATCAAGGTTGAGGTGGAATCCACTGACGCGTGTCGTGGGCTTTTAAGCGCGCTCGAAGAAGGTGTCGTGACCGTCACCGGGTATTTTCCCAAGCCCCTTAAAGGCGAACGGTACCGCTTCACTGGCGATTTTGTCCATCACGAGCGCTTTGGCGAGCAGTTCAACGCCACCGGCGCTGAAAAGCTTGAAGAGGTGGGCATTTCAGGGCTTGTCGATTACCTGTCAAGCGATTTGTTTCCAGGGGTTGGCGAAAAGACCGCCGAACGCATTGTTGAGACGCTTGGAAACGAGGCAATAAAAAAGGCCTTAAACGATCCCGACGCACTCGACGCGGTGCCCCGGCTGTCTGCCAAACAAAAACAATCTTTACTGTCCGGACTGAAAACCCACAAAGCCAGCGAACAAACCCTCATCAAACTGTATGAGTACGGCATCTCTGGAAAACTGGCGATGCGGATTTTTAACACCTACCAAGAGGCCACTTTGCGAAAACTCGAAGAGAACCCATACCGTATGATTCGTGACGTCGATGGCATCGGCTTTGAACGCGCCGACGCGATCGCCCGTAAACTCGGCCTCGACGAAACCGACGCCCGGCGCATCAACGCGCTCATCGAACACACCTTCGCCCAGCTTGCCCTTCACCAAGGGCACACCGTGCTTGAGAGAGACGCCTTTATGGCCGAACTCGTTGAGCGACTCACCCAAGACATTGACAACCTTAGCCAAGACTTGATTGATACAGAGCTTGACAGGTTGTTGAAAGCGGGTACCTTTGTCGACGTTGACGGACGGTTGACCTTGGGCTCAATTGTCGGGGCTGAGAAGCGGATCGTTGAAAAAGTCGAGGCGCTTAAACGCGGAGAAAACACAATCGACGAGACGAAGGCGCGCACGTTGATATCCGCCCTTGAAGGACGCGAAGGCGTTCGTTACACAAAAAAACAAAAGGACGGTGTCATTCAATCGCTTAAGCACCGCATCACGATTATCACCGGTGGACCCGGAACGGGAAAAACCACCGTCATCAAAGCCGTCATCGATGCCTATAGTCGTTATCACAACATTCGGAATCGCGACGCGGATATTCGCTTGATTGCTCCTACGGGGCGTGCCGCTAAACGGATGGAAGAAGCGACGCGGCACGCCGCGCAAACCATTCATCGTTTGCTTGGGTATAGCTATGACGGACGCTTTGAGCACGACCGGTTGAACCCGGTTGAAGGGAAGTTGTTCATTGTGGACGAAGCCTCGATGATCGACCTCTTTTTGGCGGCGCAACTGTTTGAAAGCCTTCCGGATTACGCGCATGTTGTGCTTGTTGGGGATGATGCACAACTGCCGAGTGTGGGGCCGGGACAAGTGTTTAAAGACCTGCTTGATTCACGTGCCGTGCCGTCGATTGAACTCGACGTCATCCACCGTCAGGAGAAACAATCGAAAATTATTGAACTCGCAAGCCACATCCGCGAAGGAAAGCTTCCTAAGGGACTACACAAGGTGCACTCCGATCGCTACGTGTTCAAAGAAACCGAGGCCAACGCCCAATCACGGCTCAAACGCATCATCGATTACATGATTGAACAAGGCCATGATTTTTACACCGACATTCAAGTGCTGATTCCGATGTACCGAGGCCCCTCGGGCATTGATGAAATCAATCGATTTTTACAGACAACCTATAACGGCGGAGCCAAACGTAGCTTGACCTATGGTGACACCACGTTCAAAGAAGGCGACAAGGTGCTTCAACTGGTCAATCAAGTGGAAGACAACGTCATGAACGGCGACCAAGGCTCCGTGCTTGCGGTCGACGAAGAAGAGGGCGCCCTTACGGTACGCTTTGATGGGCATGATGTCACCTACAAAACCAAAGACCTCGCAAACCTTACCCTCGCCTACGCCATCAGCATCCATAAGTCGCAAGGCAGTGAATACAAAGTTGTCGTCTTGCCCTTGTTCTCACGCCATGCGGTGATGTTGAAGCGAAAACTAATCTACACCGCCATCACTCGTGCGAAATCGACGCTTGTCGTGTATGGCGATGTTGACCGGTTAGCCTATGCCGTCGAACGTCTTGAAGAAGCACGACACACCCTGCTAAAAAGCAGGCTTAATGCAATAACACCGAAAAAACGCATCGATGAACCGCTTCCGCTTAAGCGAGAGACGAAGGCTGAACCCACGGCGGATGCCACGCCATTTCAAGACGATGACATCCCCTTTGACGAAAACGGTGAAGACCTCGGAGGAAAGACACCGCACGACTTTTAGCGGGCCTAAACCGTTGCATTTTCACCGCGTCTTGTGTATAATGAATGCGATTGATGACGAAGATGAGTAGCGCATGGACAATCCGTAGCGAGTTTGTGGTTGGTGAAAACAAACGTGCGTCGTGCGTGAAGCTCCTTCCGAGAGGCGTCTAAAAACCGCCCGAATTCGCCCCGTTACGGCGACAGAGTGCTAGATATTAGAATCAAGGTGGTACCGCGGAATTATTTCGTCCTTATGTGTTTTTTGAGGACGTTTTTATTTTAACTGGAGTGATGAACATGAAGAAAATGTCAGGACACGATATCCGAAAAATCTGGCTTGAGTTTTTCGAAGCCAAAGGCCACAAAGTCGAAGAAAGCGCAAGTTTGATTCCGATTAACGACCCCTCTTTGTTGTGGATTAACGCCGGTGTGGCACCACTCAAAGGGTATTTTGACGGGTCGCGAATCCCCGAAAACCCACGCATCGTCAACGCCCAAAAATGCATTCGTACCAACGACATCGACAACGTCGGAAAGACCGCCAGACATCATACGTTTTTCGAGATGCTCGGGAACTTCTCAATCGGCGATTACTTCCGCGATGAAGTCATCCCGTGGGCCTATGAAATATTGACGGATGACGCTTACTTCGGCATGGATCCAAAAAAACTGTATTACACCGTCTATCCAACCGATCAAGAAACCAAGCAAGCGTGGATTAAAGCTGGGGTTCCCGAGTCTCGCATCATCGAAAGCGAACACAACTTTTGGGAAATCGGTGCCGGTCCCTGCGGGCCTTGCACGGAGATTTTCTACGACCGAGGGTCGGGTTTTGGTGAAGGCGATTTATCGCTCATTCGCGACGACATTGAAAACGACCGTTTCATCGAAGTCTGGAACATCGTCTTTTCGCAATACAATGCCAAAGCCGGTCTCTCACGGGACGAGTACCCGGAACTGCCAAAGAAAAACATCGACACCGGCGCCGGCCTTGAACGCCTAGCCTGCGTGAGCCAACAAGTAGAAACCAACTTTGAAACCGATCTGTTTTATCCGATCATCAAACACATCGGGCGCATCGCCAAGAAACCTTACGGCGGCGAGATGAGTTTCAAAGTCATCGCCGACCACATCCGCAGCGTGACGTTCGCCGTTGCCGACGGCGCAACCCTTTCCAACGATGGACGAGGGTATGTGCTTCGTCGGTTGCTTCGTCGTGCCATTAAACACGGGCGTGCACTCGGCATCGACCGACCGTTCCTTAAAGAGCTCGTCGAGACCGTCGTGACGATGTATGAGGATGCCTACCCGACGCTACGTAAAACCGAAACCTTTACCAAACAAGTGATTGAAAAAGAAGAGCGTAAATTTTTAGAAACCTTGCATCAAGGCGAGAAACTTCTTGATGAAATCATGTCAAAAAACCCGACGTTGTTATCGGGAGAAGACGCCTTTAAACTGTACGATACCTACGGTTTTCCCATCGAATTGACCGAAGAATACGCCGCCCAACGCGGCATCAAAGTCGACAAGCAGGGCTTTAACATGGAAATGCAGGCGCAAAAAGAACGTGCCCGCAGCGCCCGCAAATCGACCGCGACCATGAAAGACCAAAACGAGGCTTACCTCAACTTCCATGAACCCTCACGTTTTGTCGGCTATGACGCGTTGAAGACAGACACCACCGTCATCAAGGTGTTTAAAGACGGCATTGTTGTGAAAGAAACCCCATTCTATGCTGAAAGTGGCGGGCAAGTTTCCGACCGTGGTGTCGTCACGAAAAACGGCGATACCTATGAGGTCATCGACGTTGAAAAATTGCCCAACAACCAACACCTCCACGTCATTGAGCCGGCCGATTTTAAGGAAGGCGACAAAGTGACGATGCACGTCGATGAAACCAGTCGTCACCGGACGATGGCTCACCACTCGGTGACGCATCTGCTTTATGCAACCCTGCGTGAAGTGCTTGGCAACCACGTCGGTCAACAAGGAAGCCTCGTCGGCCCCGATTACTTGCGCTTTGATTTCAACCACCACGAAAGCCTCGACGACAAAACCTTGCTGGAGATTGAACGGCGTGTCAACGAACGCATCAAGAAAGCCATCGCTGTCGACATCCAACAAGGCACCGTTGACGAAGCCAAAGCAAAAGGCGCCATCGCTGAGTTCGGCGAAAAATACGAAAGCACCGTCCGAATGGTCGACATGGGCGAAACCCTTGACCTATGCGGCGGCACACACGTTGACAACACCGCCGACATCGAGCGCTTCGCCATCGCATCGGTCGAATCCAAAGGCTCCGGCATCTACCGCATCACCGCCCTTGCAAAAGACCAAGTATCGCGCATTGACGATTACCTTGCCGGCATTGATGAAAACGTGCGGTTCCTGCGTGACAAAATCGACAGTTTGATGCAAAAAGCCGACCAAGAAGGCTTCAACATCACGGTCAACTTGCCAGAACGCGCGCCAGTGAAGGGGTCCTACCAAGACGTCATCAACCGCCGTCTTTACTACGAGCGCCTACAAAAAACCGTCAAAAAACTTGAAAAGCAAGTCGATGAAGCACGCGAAAAAGCGTCGCTTGAAGACATGAAACGTTACCTCGAGCAACGCGAAGGCGATCGCATCGTCATTCAAACCGACCGCCTTGATGCGAAAACCGTCAAAACCCTCGTCGACCGATTAATGGATCACTTAAAACAAGGCGTCGTCTTCATCGCCAACCGTTTTGACGATAAGCTTCTATTTGTCGCCAAATCCACACGCGATGACGTCCATGCCGGCAACCTTGTGAAGTCGGCCGCAACGCTTGCGGGTGGCGGTGGCGGAGGCCGTAAAGACTTCGCCCAAGCCGGCGCACGCGACGTTGAGAAAATCGATGACGTCATCCGCCATGTCAAGGAGACCTTGGCATGAAAGCCTTAGGGCTTGATGTCGGCACCCGTACCGTCGGCGTCGCCGTAAGCGACCCCACGGGGCAACTCGCCCGTGGCCTCACCACTGTTCGTTTCGCAGAAGGCGCCTGGGAAGACGCCGCCCGTGAGGTGGTCGCCATTGCCACATCGGAAAACGTCGAATCAATCGTCATCGGCCTGCCGAAAAACATGGATGGCAGTGAAGGAAGCCAAGCGCAGACAACGCGAACGTTTGGGGCGATGATCGAGGGGATGATTCAAGTGCCCTTGCACTATCAGGACGAGCGGCTTTCAAGCCGACTCGCCCAGCGTCAAATGATTGACGCAACCATGCGTAAAAAGAAACGCCAATCACGCATCGACACCCAGGCGGCAACGATTATCTTGCAAGCCTACCTCGATGCGAAATCATAGGAGGATTGCCATGGAAGAACGCACCTTGCGAGTCGAAGATGCAGACGGCAACGAACACGACTACGAGATTCTATTCACTTTCACCTCGGAGAAGACGAAGCGGTCTTACGTTGTCTTCAAAGAACCCGGCGACTCTGAAGAAATCTACGCTTACATCTATGACGAAAAGGACACCGATGGCGGGAAGTTGATGCCCATCGAGTCCGACGAAGAGTGGGACGAAGTCGAGGAGAAAATCGAAGCCTACCTCGACGACAATGAAGGGTAGCGATTACTTGTCGGGGCTTTCACGCACCAAGGAAGCCCCGGCGATTCATCGCCTCCGCAACGAGGCAAAAGAACGCGGCGTGCCGATTGTTAACGAAGAAGCGGCGGCCTTTTTGCGACAACTTATCACCCTGATAAAACCTGCGCGCGTCTTAGAGATTGGCACCGCCATCGGTTTTTCATCCGCCGTGATGGCGCTTGCTCATCAAGGCGTGCGCATCGATACTTTAGAACGGAATGCTCAGTACGTGAACGAGGCCCGCACGAACCTCGATGCGCTTGGGTTAACCTCACGTGTCCGTGTGCACCATACCGACGGGCTCACGTTTACACCCGACGACGATGTGGTCTACGACATCGTCTTCATCGACGCGGCCAAAGCGCAGAGCGTGCGCTTTTTCGAGCGCTACGCACCGTACGTTAAACCCGGCGGTGTCATCGTCGCCGACAACTTGTTGTTTCACGGGTTGGTCGGTGGAAAAGCACCGTCCAAAGATCTTTCTCAACTCGTGCGAAAGATCGACCGATTCAACCGTTACGTGCTCGAAAGGGAAGATTTCGACTCGATGATTTACTCCCTTGGTGACGGCATGAGCGTATCCATCAAGAAGGGATGAGGCGATGAAACTGGCCGTAACCTACATGAATGATATTGATGTTCACACCCTCAAGACCGCCGGTGCCGATGCCGTGATTCTCGGCATCGAGCGTTTTTCAATGCGCATGGCATCACCCATTCCTTTGGATGCCTTGGCTGACACAGTGCGTGCCATTCACGCCCAACACCTCGAATGTTGGGTCACGATGAACGCGCCCATCCATGAAGCGGACCTTGACGCCATGGAAGCGGCCCTTAAGCAGGTGCTCGACGCGGGTGTCGATAACGTTTTGTTTGCCGATTTGGCTGTGTTAGCCGCCGCCGGTCCAGATAAAAAGCGGCTCATTTACCATCCTGAAACCTACGCAACCGACGTTGGTGACAATCGCTTTTACGCCAACGAAGGCATCGCCGGCATCGTCGCCGGCCGGGAACTCACCATCGACGCGATTGAAGCAATGGCAGAAGGCCCCTTACCGCTTTTGGTCGTTGGTCATGGACATAGCCCGATGTTTCATTCAAGGAGGCCACTGGTTGAGCACTATTTCGAACACACCGGTGACGCCGATGCCGACATCATCAAGACAAAAAAGACCTTGACCCTAGTCGAGGAAAGTCGACAGGAAGCATACCCCATTGTTCAAGATGCGTTTGGAACCCATGTGTTTCGCGCCAAACCAACGGCGAGTTTCACCGTGCTTAAGCGCCTTTCTAAGGTTGTGGATACATTGATTATCGATGGGCTTTGGTTGACACCGGATGACATCGTGCAAACGGTCTCCGATTACCGAGCTGCCCTTTCCGATAAACCATTGTCGGCAAACTACGAAGGCTGTGATGATGGGTTTTACTTTAAAAAGACGGTTGCTTTGAAGGAGGATGCCTGATGCGAAAACCTGAGTTGCTCGCGCCGGCGGGCGATCTTGAAAAACTCAAAATAGCCTTGCTGTATGGTGCCGACGCCGTCTTCATCGGTGGGAAACGCTTTTCGCTTCGGGCGCGTGCGTCCAACTTCGACCTCGAGCGCATCGCCGAGGCTGTCGAGTTCGCCCACGCCCGAGGCAAAAAGGTGTACGTCACCACCAACATCATCCCTCAAGACGGTGATCTTGAAGGCTTTGCCGACTACGTGAAACAACTTGAGGCGATCCACGTTGACGCCGTCATCTGCGCGTCGGCGGCGATAATCGACATCGTGCGTAAGCACACAAACTTAGAAATCCACCTCTCAACCCAACAATCCATCACCAACTCAAAGGCCATTGCCTTTTGGGCCGCCCGCGGCGTCAACCGCATCGTGCTCGCCCGCGAGGTCACGCTGGATGAGCTGGTCCCCCTCACAAAGCACGCACCAATTGATGTCGAAGTGTTCATCCACGGCGGCATGTGTGTGTCGTATTCGGGTAAATGCACCTTGTCGAACACGATGACCGACCGCGACGCCAACCGTGGTGGATGCGCACATTCATGTCGATGGAACTACGACCTTTACGATGGGGAGGACAAACTCAACACCTCGATGCCCTTCTCGATGGGCTCAAAAGATCTGCAGACCGTCCGACACGTCTCCAAACTCATCGACCTTGGCGTCGCCTCGCTAAAAATCGAAGGGCGGATGAAAAGCGTGCATTACATCGCCACGGTCGTTCGCACCTACCGCAAACTCATCGACGACATTTGCGATGACATCGAGGTGGATTTACCGCAGTACTTGCTGGAAATCAAAAAGGCTGAAAACCGGCTCACAAGCCACGGGTTCATGCAAGGGATGACCTCGGTCAACGAACAGCTCTACAACTTGCGCAGCGAACAACCGACCCAAGCCTTTGTCGGGTTGGTCGTCGAGTACGACCAAACGACAAGCACCGTCACCTTCGAACAGCGAAATCACTTTGAAACCGGAGACATCCTTGAAATACTGAGTCCCCGCTTTGAACCGGTAAGCCTTAAAGTCGAGGGGCTAAAAGACGCTGAAACGTCAGAAGATATCACGGTCGCTCGTCACCCGAAACAACGGCTCACCATGCGCACCCCAATTCCCCTTGAACCGTATGATATGCTGCGGAAGGCACGCGTGAAATAACGGTTGTAAGCGGCATGAAAACATGGTAAAATTGTCAAATATAAGGCACAATACGGAGGCATCACATGGAAATGAATAATTCCTACAAACTCACCAAACAAGGCCTCGAGGAACTTAAGCTAGAACTCGAGAAGCTGAAAACCATTGAACGCGAACGCAACTTGGAGGCGTTAAAAGACGCACGCAGCCAAGGTGACTTGAGTGAAAACGCCGATTACGATGCGGCCCGCGAAGAGCAAGCACGCATCGAAAAGCGGATCAAAGAACTTGAAAACATCATTAAGCACGCCGTCCTGATTAAGGAAGACAAGACACAAAAAGTCAACATCGGTAAAACCGTCGTCCTCCAAATCAACGGCAACAAACCCGCCGAGTACACCATCGTCGGTACGCTTGAAGCCGATCCGCTCAACTATAAAATCTCAAACGAGTCGCCCGTTGGAAAGGCGGTTATCGGCCATAAAAAAGGCGAAGCCGTCACCTTTAAGACCGACGCAAACCGTGAGATTCAAGTTAAAATCGTCGACGTGAAATAAAGAATGCCCGTCATTCTTTTTTTCGTCGAAGGCAGGTGAAACGATGCATATCGGATTGATTTTCGCGATGCAAGAAGAACTCGACGCTTTTTTATCGGACACCGCAGGCGCCAACACCCACCGCCACAAAAACGTGCGCGTCACCGAGGTAACGCTCGGCGAGCACACGCTTTTTTGCGTGCTCTCCGGCGTCGGCAAAGTCAACGCCGCCTACGCCACCTCGGTGCTCATTCACCACCATGATGTGAAATTGATTTTAAACAGCGGCGTCGCCGGTGGCCTTAACGTCGATGTCGGCACCATCGTCTTGTCAAGCGCCGTGGTTCATCACGACGTCGATGTGACCGCATTCGGCTATGACATCGGACAAATCCCTGGGTTCAAGCCAACGTTTATGGCCGATACCGCCCTTTTGCAGCGGGCTGAAGCCATTGCCAAAACCCAAGGTCTCAACGCCATCACCGGTCTGATCGCCAGCGGCGATAAGTTCGTCACCGATCTGAAAACCATCGAGTCGCTCGTGAAGAACTACGACGACGTGCACGCCATCGAGATGGAAGCCGCGGCAATCGCCCAGGTGGCGACGCTTGAGGGTGTGCCATTTTTGATAATCCGGGCAATTTCCGACGTCATCGGAAAAGATGCTCAAGTCGAAAGCTTCAACACCTTCCTCGTGAAAGCCGCCGCGCGCTCGGCCGACCTCCTTAAAGCGTTGCTTGAAACGCGATGATCATCACCAAAGAAAAGCAGGGGGTTCCCTACACATTCCACATCACCAAACGACGCCGCCAGCGCCGCATTGTCATGCGGCCGGTGCGTGTCGGAGAGTTTCGTGTTTCAACGCCGTTGCGCAGCTCAAGACGGGCAATTGAACGCGTCATCGACGAGCATCTTGAGCGCTTGTTGGCGATGCCGATTCCAACGTACCCTATCGATTATGAAGACGGCGATACGATGAGCTACTTTGGTCAACCGTTGACGATTCACGCGGCCGATGTAAAGCGTGCCACCATGGATGGAACGCGCTTAAACGTCCCATCGCGAGGCGAAATCACCGCGCATGTCAAGCGTTTTTTAACCGCTTCACTTCGTCGCGAAGTGATGGTCTTGGTGCGGCGCCACGAGGGATCGGTGAAGCGGCGGCCTTTGAAGACGCTTCGGTTCTCTATCCGACCGATGAAAAGCAAGTTTGGTAGTTGCCGTCCGACAAGCGGGCGGATTACATTGAACTTAGAACTCATCCATTACCCAAAAGCCTACCTCGAGATGATTTTCCTCCACGAGGTGGCCCACCTCGATGTGGCAGACCACCAGGACGGCTTTTATCGATTGATGGACCGACTATGCCCTGAACACCGTGTGCTAAGAAAAGCGTTAAACCGCCTTCGTCAGGCGCTTCTCTACGACGGATTTTCCGGGCTATTCGACGCTCTGAAGGAAGGTGACACCAATGATTGCGTATCTCATTAGCGTAAAAAAATGCATTCCTCGCGGCCACTATGACGCCGTGGAAGACATTGACTTTAACACGCTTTACCACAACGTCGGGAAGCGGTTGTTGCTGGTGGATTTGGATAATACGTTGATTCCGTATGATGTCTTTGAACCGACCGA
>SLFZ01000129.1 GCA_007123975.1 Candidatus Izemoplasma sp.
ATCATCGAATGCCGTTTGTCTTTCAACTTGTGCACTAGCAAAACCAACACGACCAACAAAGCCGTTACCGGTAACATACAATCACCCCTTCGTGATGTTTCTGTTTAGGATGTGTAGAAAAAGAGCGGCAAAATGACGTACCAAAACACCGCTGTGTGGACAAAGAAGGTCGCGTTAACAATGAGTGCTGAGAGGCCAAATGGTGTGTCTTTTTTAGGGTAGGCTAGCAAAAAGCCAACTGCCGCAATAATCATCACCAAAATTGGGCCGAGAAAAATGCGATTGGCCAGCGGCAACAACACACCAGCAAGCAACCCGACAACCAACGCGGCGATGCTAAAAGCGTCGATTGGTTCGTAGGGTACTTTGAGTTGGCGATTGCAGAAGTTACAACGATCCAAGGTCTTATCGACCTCGCGCCCGCATTGCGGGCAAAGGATGGTTTCCATGGCATCACCTCAGTTTCTGGTTTCATTATACATGATTAAGAAAGCCCGCGCAATCGAATGGCGGGCTTTTGAGGTTATGAGGCGTCTTGTTCTTCGTATTGCAAGCGATACAGGTTGTAGTAGTGGCCGCGTTGTTGCAGCAATTCTTGATGATTGCCCTTTTCGAGCACGCGGCCTTGTTGGAGGACGATGATTTGATCGACGTGCTGTATCGTCGATAAACGATGGGCGACAATCAGCATCGTGCCGATGTTCATCATCTTCTTGAGTGACTCTTGGATGAGCTGTTCGGTTTCGGTGTCGATGTTCGAGGTCGCTTCGTCAAGGACCATGATGGCGGGCTTGTGCACGAGCGTTCGCGCAAAACTGATAAGCTGACGCTGCCCGGCTGAGAAGTTGTTGCCGCGTTCGCGAACGCGCTCGTCGTATTGCTTTGGCAAACGTTCAATGAATCGATGGGCGTTGACGTAGTGGCACGCTTCAATCATTTCTTCGTCGGAGATGTCGTCGCTGCGGAGCTTGATGTTCGATTTAATGGTGCCGCTAAACATGAAGACATCCTGGAGCATCTGGCCGATGTGTTGTCGCAAGGATGACATCTTGATGTTGGTGATGTCGATGTCGTCGAGTAAAATCTGACCTTTTTGAATGTCGAAGTAGCGCATCAAGAGGCTCAGAATGGTTGTTTTACCCGCACCGGTGGCACCGACAAAGGCGACGCTTTGCTTGGCGTTGACGGTGAAGCTAACGTCTTTCAGCACCCATTCGTCCTCGACGTACTTAAACCAGACATTGCGGAACTCGATTTTTCCTTCGACATGGTCGAGTTCTATCGCGTCGGGATCATCGTGTATGGTGGGATGGCTATCGAGTATCGCAAAGATGCGCTCGCTTGAGGCGAAGGCCGATTGAATGATGTTAAACTGCTCGGCGAGTTGTTGAATCGGCTCAAAGAAACGCCCGAGGTAATTGTGGAAGGCGATCAGTGTGCCGATGGTGATGGTGCCGGCAAGCACGCTTAATCCACCGTAGTAGAAAATGATGATGGTTGCCGCCATGAAGAGCAAGTACATGGTCGGTCGGTAGACGGCAAAGACCAGCAACTCACGCATAAAGCTTTTCTTAAGTCGCGTGTTTTGTTCTTCAAAACGCTGGTACTTCTCCTGTTCTCGGTTAAATATTTGAACGATTTTCATGCCCGATAAATGCTCGGCTAAGAACCCGTTGAGGCGAGACATGTTCGCACGAACCAAGCGGTAAGCTTTGCGCGAGAATCGTCGGAAGATAAAGGAGAAAAGAATGATAAACGGAACCACAATCATCACATAGAGCGTCAACTGAACGTTGAGAAGGAACATCGCACCGAGGATGCCGAAGAACATGAACAGGTTACGGAACACGGTGACGATGACGCTCGTGTACATTTCGTTAAGGGTGTTGGTGTCGTTGGTGACGCGGGTGACAAGTTTTCCTGTCGGGACTTTATTAAAATAGGCGATGTCTTGGTGTTCTAAGTGGGTGAAAATCTCTTCACGGATGTTGTAGATAATCGTCTGACCTGTTTTTTGCAGAAGCATTGTCTGGGCATAGTTGAAGAGCGCGCTCAACAGAATTGACGCAGCGAAAATAGCCAGGTATATGCCAAGCAAGGTCATGTCGATGCCGGTGCCTGTGAATGCCTCACGGCTTTCCTCACGGGCGACGACGTCTACGGCGCGGCCGATAAGAAAGGGTTCAAGCAACATGAATCCGACCGATACCATCATCAAGAAGAATGTCAGCATCAACATCGGCCAGTAGGGTTTTGCATACTTTAACAAACGCTTAATGATGGCCATGTCTTTGTAGGCATGTAAGCGGGCGTCGCTATCGATGTCGTACATCATGCCACCTCCACGGCGTCTTCGAGTTGTTGTCGTCTGACCATGTCTTGATAGAGCTCGCAGCGCCGTTCGAGTTCTTCATGGGTTCCAACGTCTACCACGCGACCATCGTCAATGACGACAATCTTGTCGGCGTTTTTCACGGTTGAAATACGGTGTGCGATGATGATGGTTGTCTTTCCTTTGCGCACTTTCTTAAGGTTCTTAAGGATTTTCTCTTCGGTCGACGTGTCGACGGCGCTCACCGAGTCGTCCATGATGAGAATCGGTGGTTCTTTCGCGAGCGCTCGGGCGATGGAAACGCGCTGTTTTTGGCCGCCTGAAAGCGTCACACCCCGTTCGCCGATAATCGTTTCATAGCCATGTTTAAACTGCGCGATGTTGTCGTGCACGTCGGAGAGTTTTGCCATCGTTTGTATCTGATTGATGTCAACGTCGTCTTTATCCTCAACGCCAAGCGAGATGTTGTTTCGGATTGTATCTGAGAATAAGAAGCCGTCTTGTGGCACATAACCAATGCTGTCGCGGACCTTTTTGACCGGCAGCTTCATGATGTCGATGCCGTCAATGAACAGCTGGCCGGGGTTCACGTTATAAATTCTAAGCAACAAATCGACCACGCTTGTCTTACCGCTTCCGGTGCGACCGAGAATGCCGATGGTCTGACCGGCTTCGACACTGAAACTGATGGCTTCTAAAGCATTTGCATCGCCATCGGGGTAGCGGAAGTACAAGTCGCGGAACTCAATGCTGCCTTTTATCGCGTTAATGTCACGCACGTTTTCGTCGTCTTCGACGTCGATGGGTGCGTGCAAGATCGCCTCAATACGTTCCAAACTGGCCTTTCCTTGGCTGCGCACATGGATGATGCGCGAAAGCGCCATCATCGGCCAAATTAACATCATAAAGTACTGAATGAACGCAACCAGATCCCCGAGCGTAAAGCGCTCTTCAAAAGGCAGGTGTGATGTGGATTGGACCAAGTGTGCACCGTAACCGATGATAATCACAATGACCAAACTGACGATGACTCGAACCGCCATTTCCATGATGGTGGCGATGCGCACGAAACGCACGTTTTTATCTTTCGCGTTTTTATTGGATTTTAAGAACTCTCGTATCTCTGTGCGTTCTTTCACAAAGGCTTTGACAACGCTGATTCCTGAGAAACTCTCATTGGTAAAATCGCTCAGGTTTTCAAACGCTTTTTGTGCCTCACGGAATCGCAAACGCATCTTTGTCCCAAGCACCATCCCAATTACCGCGATGATGACGAGAGGGAAAACCAAAAGCGCCGTCATGCGGGGTTCAAGACTGAACATCCGCCAAAACACCAAAATACCTAAGAAGGCTGCATCGACCATCATAATGAGGCCCGGTCCGATTGAGCGACGAACCGCTTCGAGGTCGTTGGTAAAGTGGGCCATTAGGCCGCCAACTTTACGCTCGGCGTAGAAGTTGTTCGACAGTTTGGTGCAATGCGCAAACATCTCGTTGCGTAGATCGTAGTCAATGCGTCGAGAGGCGCCGATGATGCCAAAGCGCCAGAAAAAACGTCCGATGACGATAAACACGGTCAAGAACAACAAGGTGCGGACGATGTCGACCAAAAAGGCCGTGCTTGTCTCACCGGTGTCGAGCATTTGCTCAAGCGTGTTAATCAGGTCTCGGGCGATGAGGGGAATCTCCAACTGTGCCAAGTCGACGGCAATCAGCGCCGCCGCCCCCAGCAAGAAGAAATGGAGGTACTTCAGGTAGTACTTATTTAATGTCTTGCTGAAAATCATGGTGTCACTCCTTGCTGAATTTATCGAATATGTCTTTGAGCGTGTGGCGTTCTTCTTCCGTTAGGCGATCGAAAATCTTCTCCACGGCACGCTCACTTTCAAGTTTGTTGGTGTTGGCAAGCAGCTTGCCCTTTTCGGTCAAGGAAATGAAAAAGACGCGGCCGTCGCTGTCGCAACGACGTTTTTCAATCATGCCGGTGTCGTCAAACTTGCGAATCATCTCCGTGACGGTCGGCTTCGAAAGGTCGAACATCTCAGCGAGATCACCCATGGTGATTTCGCCTCGATCGTCGATCTTTCTTAAGTATCCAAACTGCTTTTCAGTCAACTCTTTGTAGTCGAGCTCTTCGTAGACTTCACGGCAGCTATCAAAATACATCTTGAGAAATTTATTAAACGATTGGCGCATGGTTTCTTTATCCATTGGTTAGCCCCCTAAGTAGTTAGTTAGGTTTTACCTAAATATTATACTCGATTATTGAAGAAATTCAACCTAAAATCTTAAAAAGCCTGCTTTTCTATGGTTTGGGGTAAGACACAGACACGGTTAAAAAGAGGTTGCGCTTTGTTTGAATACATTGAGTTCTTAGGGTGCAAATGCGTCCAACGATCATTAGCGACGCCATTTTCTATCGTTTAATCTCTGAGGCCTTCCAAAAAATAAAGCGATCCGCTTAGCGAATCGCTCGAATTTTTACTTGCGTCGTTTCAACACGATTAGGCCTAATGTCACGGTGATTCCGGTTGCGGCGACGATGTGCGGTGAGCGCAGGCGTCTTGTGTCATCGCCTCGGGTTGCGATGCGTTCGACGAGCACGGTCTCAATCCATTCGACATCGTCGTCGTTTTGCAGGAGGATGGTGTACGCGTAGTGGCCGGGGGTGTCAAGCGGCCGGATGTGCTTGATGTCGGCGGTGGTTGGGTTTTGTCTGGCAACCGCTTCTTCGCGCATGAGCAGGCTCACCAGGGTTTTTGCGTTTAACGCGGTGCCTTCTTCGACGATGATGCGCTCACTGACGGTGAAGATTGGTGGGACATCGTCGATGACGCTGACGTAGATGGTGTGCCGGGTTTCGTTGTTGCCGTCGGTGACGCCAACCTCAACGACGTAGACGCCCGGTATTTCCGCGTCAGTGGTGTAGCTGTCCGTCAGCACATAGACATCTTGAATGCTGAGATTGTAATGGTTGTCTGACACGCTCAACGTTTCAATGATATCGTGTAGTGTCAACGGACTTGTGTAGGACACCTCAATGACTTCAGGGCCGTCAATGACAGGCGGAACGTCATCGTAGATTTCAACGTCGATGGTTCGTTCGGTTGTGTTGCCCGAAGCATCGGTCGCACGAAGCGTGAACGAGTAGTCACCGGCGACGGCGAAATCATCCGGTATGTCGTGTGTGACGATGATGACGTCAATGCCGTCAACGGAGGTGTGGTTGTCCGTGATTGTGAAGTGTTCGTCGATGATGGCCTCAAGGGAAGGATAAGGATCGCTCATCAGAAGCGTGATGGCACCGGGGCCTTTGATGTCTGGTGCATCGTTGTCGACCACAGCGATGGTGAACGCCTTTTCAGCATAATTTCCTGCCGCATCCTCAATCGCGATGGTGACGTGATGCTGACCGAGTTCACGCGCAGTAGGATCATAGTCTGACGATACAACGTCGTAGTCGAGGATATCGCCATCGATCTCGTCACTAAACGTGAAATACTCATCGATGATTTGCGATAGTGCCAACGCCGATTCAACGTCAACGATGATTTCTTCAGGGCCATCAATGGTTGGCGGGACATCGTCGACCACGTGCACCGTGAGTAAAAACTGCGAAGTATTTCCGGATGTATCGCTTACCTCAAGCAATACGTCGTACTCGCCAACCGACGTCTCGTTCCCACTGTAGTTATCGTCAACGGCCACAATCTCATCGCTTAAATCGCCGTCAATGTCATCGTAGGCTGTGATGTGGTGGCCGATAATGTCATCAAGCAATAAACTCGTTGTGTAGCTGGTAATTAACACCCCCGAGCCTTGGAACGTCGGCGGTTCGCTTGATTCGATTCCTTCGTAAGGCTCAAAGGCCGTCCACGTTTCACCGACCTCCAACTGAAAATACATGAAACCATAATGATGCATGTATTGCGCGAAATGCGGCGGTGAAAGAGAATCAAACGTAAAGAAAAGTTCCGTGGTGTCGTGATGGGTTGAGAACGTGCACGTAAAGCGATCAAAGTCGTCGACACAAATCCCCGTGTCTTGGGTCGTTTGATCAACGTATGTGGTGTGTTCGTCGTACACGTGCACATACATATCACCGATATGGCTTGGCCGTGGCATCGAGAAGGTGTAGGTTGTGCCACCTTCAACCGTCATCGGCATAAAACTGTACATGCCATCGTCGTGAACGTGCATGCGCTGGGGATTAAAAAGGTTTTTCCCCGCGGGTTCGCTGCTTGCGGCGCGGATGCCTTGGGATAAGGCAAAAGCGATTGCACACGCTAACAGGATTTTTATGGACTTCTTCATAACATCACCTCACCCGAATGGTACGCTCGAGAAGGCTTTTTTCTCAGAAAAAACGCCGCAATAATTGCGGCGCCTTTTCACGGTGCGATAGTCTGTCAGAGAGAGATAATGAAGGAGCGCATCGTCTGAGCGAGCGCGGACGGGTCATCGGTAATCGGTGAATGCGAGCCGCCTTCGATGATGTGTTTTTTCACGTTCGGTAATGCGGCCGCCGTGTCTTCAAACATCGGGCGAGGAATCACAAGGTCGTGTGTGCCCCATATCGTCAAAACTGGCACCGTCACCTCGCCGATGAGGTTTGTTCCCTCAACAACGCCGTTGTGTTCAGAAGACATGTTGAAGGTCATCAGCGCCCAATCGACATCAATGAGGTTACGTTGTTTGAGGGTTTCATCAATGTAGGTGTCAACCTCATCGGGAACCTTGACGTTGTAGATGAGCTGTGCCCAAACCGCTTTCATCATTTCAGCGTTTTTGATTTCCATGACTTGTTGCATCGGCGCGACCTGCACCGGGTCTTTTGCCATGGATTCTTTGCTGGTGTATAACTTCCCGATAATCGGTTGGTTGTTTTCGTCTTTTTCGAATATGGGGTACCCCTTGTAAGACGCAGACTCAATGAGAATCAGGCTTTCAACAAGTTCAGCATACCGTGCAGCGAGGGAAAGCGCGATACCACCACCGGTGCTCCAACCCGCGACATGCGCGCGATCAACCTTCATGGCACGCATCAACTCGGCCACATCGTCAGCAAAATCGTCTAGGTGGTTAATCGGTGTATCGTACGTCGAATCACCGAAACCACGAAGGTCCGGTGCGAGAATCTGGAAATCCTCGCGAAGTTGGTCGATGATGGGAAGGTAATGAATCGAACTGCTCATGTTGCCGTGGATTAGCACGAGCCAGGGCTTGTTCTCATCCCCTGCCTTTAGGTAATGCAACGTTTCACCATTCGGTAAGGTAATCTGTTGTTTTTTCATGATAACCTCCAGGTTAAATCGTGTATTGTCCATCCTCAAGGATAAACCCGAGGATGGTGGACACAAAAAGCGACGGTTTTTCGTACATGCTTGCGTGGCCACACCCTTCATACACCACGAGTTCAGCGTTTGGCATGGCTTTGACAATTGCCCGCTGTTCAGCGGGTGGCGTTAAAAAGTCGTGATCGCTGGCGATGACGAGCGTTGGAACATCCAACGTTGGCAGATGCGCTTCCACATCATGACTCTCGGCGCTTTTCGTCAACCGAATCATGGCATCCAAAAAGCTGGGATTGGAGAAAATCGGGATCAGTTTCTCTTTGCGTGCCTCCATCCAGTCGAGGTTGCGGTTGTAAAAGCTCGGAGAGTAAATGTATGGAATGGCGATATGGTAATAGGCGTTGCCATCCCGCGACTCAGCAACCGCGTTCCAGCCGTCGCCAATGGCTTTCAGCCAGGGAGTTGTCTTCGCGGTCGCGTTAAAGAGCATAAGCTTTTCAACGCGGTTTGGATGCGCCGCAGCAAACTGCATCGCCACGCTGCCACCGTAACTGATGCCCGCGAGGTGCACGCATGACAAACCGAGGTGGTCGAGCAACGCCAAAAGCAAGTTGACTTGAACCTGCTGGGTATAATCGTTTTCCATTCGGGCGCTTTGTCCCTGGTCAAAGAAGTCAACGCGTAAAACCCGCAGTTCATTACGAAACGCCGGCATAAACGGCTCCCAACTCGCCGTTGACATCATGATGCCGTTGAGCAACAACAACACCGGTTTGTTTTCGTCTCCTTGAAGGTCATAAAAGACCGTTTTATCCTGATGGATGAACGTGGACATCAAATGTACCCGATGGCTTTCGCTTCATCGCGTAACTGCTCGCGGAAATCGGGGTGCGCGATGGCAATGAGTCGCTCAACGCGTTCTTTGATGTTGGTGCCTCGAAGTTCGGCGACGCCGTACTCGGTGACAACCATGTCGACGTCATTGCGCGATAAACTGACTGCGGCGCCGGGTTTTAGGGTCGACACGATTTTACTCGTCGGTTTGCGCGTGCCGTCGGGCTGTTTAACCATGGCCGTCGAGTATAGCGCAATAAAACTGCGGCCGTTTTTGGCGCGTTGCGCACCGGTGGCGGTGTCGGTTTGACCGCCTGTACCACTAAACTGCATCGTGCCGATAGATTCGCTGCAGCACTGCCCGGTCAAATCGACCTCAATGGTCGTGTTGATGGACACATGGTTATCGTTTAAGCCGATGATGTAGGGGTCATTGACGTAGTTTCCATCAAGCAACATCACCGCAGGGTTTTCGTCGATAAAGTCATACAGTTCTTTGGTGCCAAGCGCAAAAGCCGCAACCATTTTGCCTTTGTGCAGCGACTTCTTCTTCCCGGATATGGCACCGGATCGGGCCATCTTCATGAACCCTGTGGTCAACATCTCGGTGTGGACGCCAAGGTCCTTCTTATCCAGCAAGGCCAGCGCGACTGCGTTTGGAATGCCACCGATGCCGAGTTGGATGGTGTCGCCATCGTGGATTCGGTCGGCGATGAACTGCCCAATCTTCTTGTCTTTGTCGTTCGGTTCAGCATCGGGAAGTTCTGGGGCTGGATAATTTACTTCCACGACATAGTCTACGTCGTCAAGATGCAGTTCCAAGTCGCCGTGTGTTCGCGGGAAGTTCGGGTTGATTTCCAAGATGACGGTGTCGGCTTGTTCAATCATGTGTTTCTCATACACATTGGAAAGCGATAGCGAAACATACCCATGTTTGTCCGGAGTGGTGGCGACGCCGACAAAAACGTTTGGTTTTTTAAACTGGCTGCGCCGAACGCCGGCGAAGTGCAGTTGGTTTGGTATGAAGGCGATGTGTTTGTGTTTGAATGCTTTTCGTAAATCGCCAGAAAAGAACCAACTGTTTACTCGGAAGGTGTTGGCGTAGTGTTCGTTGATCATAAATTCGTACGGATAAAGTGGGAGGCAATTGTCGACGCTGACGTGTTTAACACGGTCGGCAACTTCGTGAAGGCGCATGAAAAACGCACGCCCTTCGCTCGCCGCCATGCCGGCGACAATATGATCGTCGTCCTTGATGAGCGCCAATGCTTCATTCATCGTGATGGTTTTGGCCATGGTAGCTCCTTTCCATGCATGCAGATGAGGGCAGCGTGAGCCGCCCTTATCAACATGCGTTGTGGTTCGTTTGGAGTGGTTAGTCTGCGAGAATAGATTCGATGTCTTCGATTTCACGGATGGTAATCCATTCGTAAACCGGATTACCTTCATCGTCTTCGCCTACGGTTGCTTGCAGGAGTGCCATTGCTTGCGTTCCAACGCGGCGTCCATCGGCGTAGTCCACGATACCGCCAAACGGCATTTCAATGGGGTCGCTTTCCATGGCGGCGATGAAGTTTTCCCATGTCAAGGGGTCGTCACCGACACGGCGAAGGCCTTCGACAAAGAAGTGTGCTGCAATCCAACCGGCCATGGCAAACGCGTTGGCTGACCATTCTGGGTCGACCGTGGTTGCAAAATCCCAATACGCGTCGCTAAAGCCCATTTCGCCATCCGGATCCATAATGTCAATCCAAGCATTAGCATAGAGCGGGAATTGGCCGGATTCGATCTCTTCACTCACGTCGGCGATAAACGTTGCATCCGCGCTGACGTAACTTGTGAAGACCGGTTTCGTGTTGCCGGCTTCGTGCAAATCTTGAATCATGATTTTAGCAGGTTCTTGGTTCGCAGCAGCAATGATGACGTCAATGCTTGCGTCGCTTACCAAGGCATTTGCGGCGGCAGAGTAATCAAGATCGCCTGGGTCGACTTGGCGTGTCTCAAGCGTGATGCCAAGCAAGTCAGCACGGATTTGAATGCCGTTTAGAAGCGCAAGCCCTGCATCGTCATTGGTGTAGAGAACGCCAATTTTTTCTGCATCGTACTCAGCAACAGCGCGTGCCACGATGACTTCACCTTCTGCATCAAAGATCGGTTGCACAGGGAACGATGCACGTGCACCGCCGGTGGCCTCGAGGTTAAAGAGGGCACTGATGCCGGTTGCGTAATACACACGCGGAATGCCGATAAGGTTCAAGTAACCGCGCGTTGCGCCAACGGTCGGGGTTCCAAAATGACCGACGAGCGCAAAGACTTCTTCTTGCTCAACGAGTTGCTCGGTGAAGCCGAGCCCGAGTTCAGGATCAAACTGGTCATCGAAATGAACCCATTCGATGGTGCGGCCGTTGATGCCACCTTCTTCGTTCACACGGTTGAAGTACGCTTGAATCGCATGGTTGAAAGGCACACCAACCGCTGCAAAGCCACCGGATGTGGCTGCGGCATTACCGACAAGAACGGTGGTATCTGTGACGCCTTGTGCGTGTTCGACAGCAGGTGTCTCGTCGGGTGTTGTATCCGACGGATCGTCGGTGCCGTTGCCGCACGCCGCAATGACAAAGAGACCAAATGCAAGCATGAATGTTAACAGAAACTTCTTCATTAAGTATTCCTCCTATGGTTTTTTATCTATATTTACCCGGTATCCGGGGTGTTGCATTATTTACCCAAGTACGCTTCGACGAGGCTATCGTCTTTGAGAAGTTTGGCAGCCGGACCTTCTTGAACCAATTTTCCGACTTGGAGCACGTAGGCATAATCGGCAATCTTGAGTGTCTCGCGGGCGTTTTGCTCGACAATCAAGACGGTGATGCCGCGCTTATTCAAGGTGTCGATGATGCTAAATATATCTTTGACGATGAGCGGCGCTAGGCCGAGTGAAGGTTCATCGAGCACCAAGAGTTCTGGTGTTCCCATCAAGGCGCGGCCGATGGCAAGCATTTGTTGTTCCCCACCCGATAATGTCTCCGCAATCTGGTCCCGCCGCTCTTCCAACACAGGAAACAGGTTGTAGACCATACGCAGGTTTTGGCGCATCATTGCACGAGGAGGTAAGGTGATGAGTGCATCGTCGTCCTCGGTGGCGGCCATCTGCTGTTTGACGTCGTTCGTCATGGCTTCTTTGACAACATCGCGGCGTTTTACTTGTCCTACTTTAATCGTGAATGCGCCAATAGCAAGGTTCTCATAGACAGAGAGGTCACTGAACAACTGCCGGCCTTCGGGTGATTGCACGATGCCACGCTGGGTGATTTTTTCAGGTGCGAGTTTGGTGATGTCGCGTCCCATGAAAGTAACCGTTCCGGCGCTTGCAGGTATTAAGCCAGACACCTTCTTCAAAAGCGTCGTCTTGCCAGCGCCATTTGAACCCAAAATCGCCACAATGCTTCCTTTTTTGACGTGCATCGATACGTTTTTTAGCGCCTGAATCGGACCATAGGCGACGGATAGGTCTTTGACATCAAGGAGTATCTCACCATGCGGGATTTCTGGGGTATCGGCACGTTTCATCTTTCGCTTGTTCTTGTGGTTGACGTCTTTCATCTTACCCATCCTTCCCGAGGTAGGCTTCTTGGACAAGGGGATGACCTTGTATTTTTTTAGGCTCATCCATCGCCAAGAATTTACCGAAGTTGATGGCGCAGACACGGTCGCAGATGTTCATGACAAACCCCATGTCATGTTCAATAAGCACAATTGATGTGTTAAACGTGTCACGAATGGCATAGACCAGTTTTTCGAGCTCGTCGGTTTCCAAATCGTTCAATCCAGCGGCCGGCTCATCGAGGATGATGAGTTTTGGGTTTGACATGAGTGCCCGTGCGATTTCGATGCGCTTTCGAATGCCGTAAGGCTGAGCCCCGGCGTACATATCTTTCAGCGGCATAAGATTCATAAACTCAAGAATTTCATACGCTTTTTCGCGGATCGCTTTTTCTTCTTTCCAGGCTGGAAAGCGTAAGATATGATGTAAAATTCCTGTCTTTAGTTGGTTATGTGCTCCTACAAGCACGTTGTCGAGCACGCTTAAATCCGGCACGAGCTCAACGTTTTGGAAGGTGCGTGAAATGCCCAAATCGATAACCTTCGTCACTTTGATATCGCGTAGGTCGACCATCTCGCCGGCATCGTTTCGGAAGAGAATGTCACCGGTGTAGTTTTTGTAAAACTGGGTAATGCAGTTGAACACGGTGGTTTTTCCGGCCCCGTTAGGACCAATAAGACCGATAATTTCACCTTCGTTGATGGTCATGCTGAGGTCATCGACAGCCTTGAG
>SLFZ01000013.1 GCA_007123975.1 Candidatus Izemoplasma sp.
ACGAAGTCCCGCTTCGGACGCCGCATGCCCTACATCATCTTAGGCATGTTCGCCGCCGCGATTGTCTTCCCCTTTATCACAATAGCTTACATCGCCAACAGCTTGTTTGGCGTGGTGATTTTGATGTTGATGGTGTTGGTTATTATGAACATCTACCGCAACCCGGCGATTGCCCTGATGCCTGACATCACCCCCAAACCACTCCGCTCCAAAGCCAACGGCATCATCAACTTGATTGGCTACATCGGTGCCATCCTCGCCAGCGTGTTCTTCTTCATCTTCGGCGTCGACGGTGGGATGCTTCCAGGGATTTTCGGTGAACAGATTCGTTCCGAATGGTTCTCACTCGTGCCCTTCTTGCTCGTCAGCGGCATCATGTTGGTGGCGATGATTGTCCTCTTCATCAAAATCAAAGAGAACAAGCTCGTCGAAGAAAGCATGGAACAAATGGCCGCCGGCGAAGCTTACAGCCTCACCATGGACTCCGTTGAAGAAGGCAAACCGTTAAGCGCCCTCGACAAACGCAACATGTTCTTCTTACTCCTATCGGTGTTCTTATGGTTCGCGGCGTTTAACGCCATTGAAACCTTTATCAGCGTCTACTCTGATCAAATATTCGGCAGCGAACACTGGGCTGGTATTATCACCGCCGTCCTTGTGGTCTTCTCGATCCTTACCTTCATCCCGGCTGCGCTGATTGCCCAACGCATCGGCCGCAAACTGACGATTCTCTTTGGGCTCATTGCTTTAGTCAGTGGATTAGTCTTAGCCTTTATCGTCAACGACATCAACCTATTCTTATTTGTCGGCATCGCCATCAGCGGTATTGGCTGGGCCCTCATCAACGTAAACAGCTACCCGATGATGGTCGAACTCGCCCACAAAAACAACGTCGGACGCTACACCGGCTACTACTACACAAGCTCGATGCTCGCCCAATCGTTCACCCCGATTGTGGCCGGTCTCGTCATCCTCGTCAACGAAACCTACAACATCCTCTTCCCCTACTCAATCGTCCTTGGGTTCGCTGCGCTCGTGAGCTTTGCCTTCGTCAAAGAAAACAAAGACTCCATTGAAAAAATCAAAACCGGCTTCGAAACCTTCGACGTCGATTGAACACACCACACAAAAAGCGAAACCACCCGGTTTCGCTTTTTTAATAATCCATTACGCATTGTTTACTCGTTAAGCCAAGCGTTGATTTCGGCTTCGCTGTATGTTCCGTAGTCGTATTCCATGTCGACTGAATCGAGCTCCAATGCTTCTTTGTCCGTCATCATCTCGATGAGCGCTGCACGCATGGCGTCAAAATCTTCAAACATTGTGAAAGGGCTGCTATACGAGATGTCCCACTCTTCTTGATCGCCTCGCTCGTCTTCGCCGATGGCGTAGTCAATATGAACGACAGTCTCCTCGCCGTTGATGATGACTTCTACGTAATACATGACCGCGCGCGCATCGATAAACCGTTCGTCGGCCTGAGCTTCGTAATTCATTGAAAACCAATGCATGGCAGTGATGGTTGCCTCACCGTCAATGTCATCCATTAACCGCGCAACGGCTTCGGGTGCATGGATTTCCGCAAAATCTTCTAGGCTTTCACTACCACAGCCCACGAACGTGAACATGGTCACAATCAGGATGATACCCATAATGACTCTTTTCATCAAATCTCTCCATTCTTTCCTCCCTTTATCTTACCAATACCCCCGAAGAAAATCAACCTTAGTATTATAGATGGAATACAACAGAGGTCCATGATGAGATTCATCAATTAACATGATTAAAGAACATGCAACGCTTTCAAAATGTTCAATGTCTGTGAAAAATCAATGCATTAAAAAAATCCGAACGCTTTGCGTCCGGATTTCTTTTATTCATTCAGCCAAGCGTTGATTTGGTCTTCAGTGAAGGTTCCATAATCATCACTCATGTCGGCGTCTTCTTCTTCCTCAATCATATCATACATGATGCCGACAAACTCTTCTCGAATATCTTCAAACTCATCGTCACCAAAATACCACGGTTGGTTCCACTCGTCAAAATCCTCTTCTTCATCGGAACCAACGTAATATTCATGGATTTCAATGACTTCATCGCCGTCAACTTCTAGTTTGAAGTAGTATACCACCATGGTTGTCTCGCCTTCTTCTCCATCCATTTCGCCTTCAACATGGATGGCAAACCAATGCATTTCATGGATGATAAACTCATCGTGGTTCTCGGCGACACGTGAAACGGCTTCCGGTGCGTTTTCTTCAGCAAAAGCACTAAGGTTTACACCGCCGCATGCCGTGAGCGCTAACGCAAACATCACAAGCATACCTAATACAGCTAACTTCTTCATCTCTTTTCCCTCCCTTCAGCCCTTATCTTAACAAACCCACGCCATTTGTCAAATTGGCCAAGCAAAAAGGTAAGCGCTCAACCGCTTACCTATCAGCATTTCGGGCAATGCATCACCGAATGGTCGTTGATGCATCGGGATTGTCTTTTTTTGTTGGCTTTTTAATAAACAATGTCAAACCAATTGCACCAATGGTCATCACCATCATGCCGAGAATCACCGGGACAAAACTCTGTGTTTGGTCAAACACCACGCCGAAAGGCAATGGCCCAAGCGCGCTACCGAGGACCATAAACACGGTCGCAGCGCCGCGGATTGAACCGAGGTACTTTCGCCCGAAATAATTCGGCCAAAGCGTGTTGAGGGCGACGGATTGGATGCTGACGGCGAGGCCGTAAAACAGAATAAACATGATCGCACCAGCAATTCCATGAATGAAGTACGCAAGCCATAGCATCGACAAAATAATCATGCCCAGCGTCAATAAAAACACGTTTTTCACCGGGTAGCGATCAATCAGCACGCGTGCGAAAAACGGCATCACCGCGAACGGCAGCGCAATCAACCCGATGGTAATCGCCGCCGCTTCCCTAGCGATGTTTCGTTGTGCCATCATCTCAATCCAATGAAAGGTGATGCCGGTGGTGAACATCGGCACAATAAGGCTCATCAACCCGACAAACCAAAACTCCTTTGTCCGAAGCGTTTCTTTGAGCGTCCATGAGCTTCGCTCCATTTCAAGCAACGATTGACGCGCAGCATCTTCATCCGGCTCCTCACCATTTTCCATCGTCATCCCGGCATCCTCTGGGCGGTTAATCACCAACACTAAGGCAATCGGAACAAACACCAACAGCAAACCAAACCCCCAAAAACGCCAGGCGTTTTGCCAATCGAGGGTGTTGATAAGCCACACATTAAAAATCGGTACGACAAGGGTCGCAAGCAAGTTTCCATACCCGGCGACGCTGATTGACAACGCACGCCGTTTATCAAACCACTGCGGCACAAGGCTATTGGGAATTAAGGTCATCGAACCTTGCCCAAAATAACGAAGCAAAAAGAACCCGACATAGATCATCCACAAGTTCGCCACCACGCTGTTATAAAACGCGGTAAACGCCAACAACGTCGCCACCAACACCAACATAAAACGTTGGCCA
>SLFZ01000063.1 GCA_007123975.1 Candidatus Izemoplasma sp.
AATACGTCACAAATGGTTCATTGTTTTTCGGCACGGTGCGATAGGCACGCGGTGCGTTCGTGTCAAAGGGATGGCGCAAGGCTTCCAATAGCCCCATGAAATCGTCAAAGACCCCGTCATGCGCGGCTTTATCTAATGCCGATTTCACCAGATGATTGCGAGGGATAATCACTGGGTTGTGTGCCTGCATCCGAGCGAATGGTGCACGCTCTTCTTGAAGGCGGACGCTCCAACGGGTCTTCCACGCTGCGTACTCGGGCGAATCAAACAAGCTTCCACCCACATCACGCTGCGTCGTTAAGGCGGTGAACGTTTCGGTGTAATCGGCTTCATGGGCTTTCATCAGGCCAAGCAGCGTATGAACGAGCTCGTCATCCCCGTCTTTGATTGAGGCAAGACCGAGCTTTCTGCCCATATGATCACGGTAATGACGCTCGAACTGCGGTCCAAAATCAGCCAAGGCCTCATGTGCTTTACGGCGAGCCACGTTCGGGTCATCATCGATTAAGGGAAGCATCGCTTCACCCAGTTTGGCGAGGTTCCACGACGCGATGTAAGGTTGGTTTCCGTACGCATAGCGGCCGCGCACATCAATCGAACTGTAGACCGCTTTTGTGTCGTAGCGGTCGATGAACGCACATGGACCATAATCAATGGTTTCTCCGCTGATGGCTGTGTTGTCGGTGTTCATCACACCGTGCACGAATCCGATTGCCTGCCAGTGTGCAATCAACGCGGCTTGTCGAGCAATCACGCGCTTGTACCACATCAGGTAGCGGTCTGGGGATTTGCTTACATCCGCATCGTGACGTTCGATGGCGAAGTCCGCCAGCGCCTTAAGCGCATCGTTGTCGCCGCGATGTGCTGCGTACTCAAAGGTGCCGACGCGCAGATGGCTTTTGGCGACTCGCACCAACACCGCGGCGTCTTGAGGGCCGATGCGGTCGATGGCGTCGCCGGTGTTGATGACGGCCAAACTCCGAGTGGTGGGCACTCCAAGCGCGTGCATCGCCTCAGACATGAGGTATTCGAGCAGCGCTGAGCGCAAGGTTGAGCGTCCATCGAAGCCGCGCGAAAACGGCGTCGGTCCACTGCCCTTGAGATGTACGTCGACCAATCCCTCAGAGGACTCATGTTCTAGCAAGAGATGGGCACGTCCATCGCCCAGCATGGTAAAGTGGGCGTATTGATGGCCGGCGTACGCCATGGCCAAAGGCTTTAACGGTGCATCGTGTCCGTTGTTGAGCAAAAACCGACACCCTCGATTGGTGTTGAGTGCGCCAGCATCAAGGTTTAGTGTTTTAGAAAGTGCGTTGTTAAAGAGGGCATATGACGGATTAGGAAACGTCATCGGCCGCGCCTCAGCGTAAAACATCGATGGAAGCGAGCGGTACGTATCGCGGATCTTGAAAGCATATGGTTGACTCATGCGCATCACCCTTTTATGGTATTCACATTATAGCATCTGCGGTGTGTATCATAGGTAGATAGGCGTCAAAACATCGTAACCACATGCGTGAAGGCATACATACGATGCCACGAATCATGACCACCGTGACGCCTTCTGCAATGTAAGCGTTCACGGAGGCGCTTCGGTTTACATGAGACGAAGGGGCCCGTATAATGGCTGTGAAACCACACGATAACGAGGTGCATTATGGGACTAATCCGTGACATTAAAAACGTAAAGAAAAACGACCCCGCCGCAAGGCACTGGCTCGACATTATGTTGACCTATAACGGCATGCACGCAATCTGGATATACCGATTGACGCATGTGCTTTGGATTATCCGGTTGCGTTTGATCGCCCGGCTCTTGAGCGCTTTCGCGCGCTTTTTAACGGGCGTCGAAATACATCCTGCCGCCAAGCTTGGACGCGGCGTTGTCATCGACCATGGCACCGGCGTCGTCATTGGCGAAACGGCACAAGTGGCCGACGATGTGCTTATCTACCATGGGGTGACCCTTGGTGGGACGGGCAACGAAAAAGGGTCGAAGCGCCATCCGACCGTCTGCACCGGGGCCATGATTGCCGCTGGCGCGAAAATCCTCGGCAACATCAAAGTCGGTGCCCATGCCAAGGTTGGGGCCAACGCCGTGGTGCTTCGAGACGTGCCCGATTACAGCACCGCAGTTGGCGTACCGGCACGCATCATTCCCAATGAAAAAGTCGATGGCACTGTGTGCTCATTGGCCAACCGTACGTAAAACGCGCCCGTTGTGGGCGCGTTTTTTTACGATAGGTCAGAAAACAGTGCTGTAGATAGATACCGTTCGGCGTTGCTTGGTGAGAAGGTGAGAATCGTGACTCGATGCTTGGCACGTTTTGCGATCTCAAGCGCCGCGGCAACGTTCGCTCCCGATGAGATGCCGACAAATAAGCCTTCCTTTTTTGCCAGATCACGGGCCGTTTTCAACGCGTCTTCGTTGGTGATGGTGATGATGTCGTCGTAAGCTTTAGTGTCGAGCACGGGAGGAACGAATCCGGCGCCGATGCCTTGGATTTGGTGTTTTCCAGGTTCCTTACCGCTTAAGACAGCCGAGTCGGCCGGCTCGACGGCGGTGACACGTAGCGACGGGAAGGTTTGCTTCAGCACCCGAGACGTCCCCGTGATGGTGCCGCCTGTGCCCACCCCGACGACGAGGTGGTCGAGTTTGTCAAAATCACGAAGAATTTCCTGCGCCGTGGTCGCTTCATGAACGGCCGGGTTTGCCGCATTCTCAAACTGCATGGGCATGTAATAGCCATGGCGTTCTTTGAGTTCGGTCGCCTTCGCAATGGCGCCCTTCATCCCTTTTTCTCCGTCGGTCAAAATCAAGGTTGCGCCATACCCTTTGAGTATTTTCCGGCGCTCGATGCTTACCGAATCGGGCATGGTAATAACCACATGGTAGCCTTTCGATGCGCCGACAAGCGCAAGTCCGATGCCGGTGTTGCCGCTGGTCGGCTCAACGATGGTGTCACCAGGTTTGAGTGCACCCGTTTTTTCAGCTGTTTCAATCATGTTTAGGGCAATCCGGTCTTTGACGCTTCCACCGGGGTTTGCCCATTCTAGTTTGACGTAAACGTCCCCCATCAACCCCTCGGTTAAACGATTGAGTTTCACGACAGGGGTGTTGCCGATGAGTTCGTGAACATGGTTCGCGCGCATGCGCATCCCTCCTTGCGATTTCATTATATCGAAGCCCCATCAAAAAACAACGTGAAACGCGAACAATTCACCATTTGACAGAACGAACCAATGCGTATAGCGATATTAAAAAACTATCGTAAAGGCCATGTTTTTTGCATGATTTCATGATATAATGGGCAACGAAAACGTTTTAGTGTTAAGCGATGTTTGCGTGGCACTGACTGGATGGAGGAAACCCTCATGCGAAAATGGTTTATGTTCTTTAGTATGTTAATCTTTGTCGCCGGCATGGCGGCGTGTACCGACGTGGTCCAGCCCGACCCAACCGACGACACCCCGATACCGACCGACGAC
>SLFZ01000046.1 GCA_007123975.1 Candidatus Izemoplasma sp.
GAGGCGAGCGTGGCCGAGTTGATTTTTAACATCGGCGGCAAGGTCTCGTCTTTCATGATCCAGATGATCGTGTTGGTTTTTTCCTCGAACTTGTACAAGCGGTCGGGCGCCCAGAGTTTTGATTTGACGGCGCGGCCGTTGCCGTTGCGGATGTCTTCAGTGACGGGGACGATGAGCCCATCAGAATCCAAGGTGGCGCCGACGTTTTGGATGGTGAGGAGGAACTTGTTGTCGTCGGAATCGGTTGGGTAATCTTGGACTTTATCGAAATATGATGGTTCGAGCGAAACGCTTGAGGTGTCTTGATCGGCGATGACGAACGCGTCGTCATGCAAGACGGTGATGTCGTATTTTTCGTTGTGGCGCGAGTGCGTGATCGTGCTCTTGCCGGAGCCTGAAAGGCCGAAGACGCTTAAGACGTGGGATTCGCCGGTTTTCAAATCAAAGCGTTTTTGGCCGCCGTGGCACGGTGTGAAGCCGTTGCGCTGGGCGATGGACCAGGCCATCGTGAGCGAGCCTTTTTTGTGTTCGCCGAAGTAGCGCATGCCAAAGAGCGCGGCGCAGTTGTGCTCGCGGTCAAACAAGGCGAGGCCGTCTTCAAACCCGTCGATGAGTAAATCAGGATCTGAATAAAGCAAGATGTCGCCTTCGTCGAAGACGCGCGAGTTCGCATACATTTCCTTAAACTCGTCGGTATAAATTTGGAAGTTTAACAACCACGAGTACAAGGTGTTTTCGAAGCCCTCAGGCACAAGCAGGTGGGCTTTGACGGTGAAGTCTTCATGCAAGCCGATGATTGCCGTGGCGTGGTACATCGTCTTGTCGCGGTTTTCGTAGATCGCTTCGCGCAAGAGCTTGGCGTAGTCGTCTTTATTGGTGTTGTCGACAAGGCGGCGTGCTTGGGCTTGGCGGCCGGTGATGCGGCCGTCGTTGAAGATGAGCACTTTGGCGTCGCTTGGTAAGCCTTGAATCTCGGGTTCGTGCACAGGCATGTCGGTGACGATTGTGCCTGGTGAGTTTTTCGCGAGGTGGTAGGCTTCTTCTAAGGTGGTGACGCGGATGACGTTGTTGCGGTGGTAGGCGGTTTCGATGGTGGTGCGGATCGGGTTGTAAAGTTTAGGGTTCTTAAGGCCGATGTCGGCCCGTGATAGGTTGCTTTTGGTTGCCATAGAATCTCCTTTCGTGCGATAAAAAAGCAGCGGGCTGCTTTTTTATTCGATGTTCCACTGGAAGAAATTGCGGCGTTTTACTTCATCTTGGTGGATCTTCATGATTTTTTCGATGCGGCGTTCGGCCATGATGTCGGCGGCTTTGTAGGTCGGGATGCCTTCTTCACGGGCGATTTTGAAGATGTCCATAAGACGGTCGTAGATGGCGTCGGTGGTTTGGATGGCGCTTTGTTCGTTGTAGCCGACCATCTCGTGGTAGACGTTGATGACGCCACCGGCGTTGATGACGTAGTCGGGGGCGTAGAGGATGCCCTTCTCGTGTAACATGTCGCCGTGTTTTGGCTCTTTTAAGACGTTGTTGGCGGCGCCGGCGATGACTTTGGTGTCCAAACGCTCAATCGTGTCGTCGTTGATGACGGCGCCGATGGCGTTGGGACTGAAGACATCGCATTTGATGTCGTAGATTTTGTCGGGCTCCACGTAACGGGCGAGTTCGTACATGCTTTGGAACTTCTCGACCGCTTCGGGGTTGACGTCGGTGAAATAGATTTTGCGGATTTTGTGTTTTTTCAGGTATTGGACCATTTCGCGGACTACGGCGCCAACGCCTTGGAAAACGATGACGAGGTCGTCGAGGTTGTCTTTGCCGAGTTTTTCTTTGACGGCGGCTTTCATGCCGACGTAGGTTCCACGTGCGGTGAGGATGGTGGTGCTTCCGGCGCCTTTGCGGGCGACGCCAGAGACGTAGTCGGTCTCGAGGTCCATCCACTCGCAGTCTTGCAGGGTCATGTTCATGTCTTGACCGGTGTAGACGCGGCCGCCGAGGCTTTGGATGTAGCGACCATACGAACGCATGAATTCTTCGTTCTTAAGTTTTTTCGGGTCGCCGATGATGACGCTTTTGCAGCCGCCGATGTTGAGGCCGGCTGCGGCGTTTTTGTAGGTCATGCCTTTGGCCAGTCGGGTCACATCGTAAAGGGCTTCCTCTTCACTGGCGTAGTTGTAAAAACGGGTGCCACCGCAAGATGGGCCGAGGCGGGTGTCATGGATACAAGTGATGCCTTTGAGGCCGGTTTCCTTGTTGTGGAAGTAGATGACTTGCTCGAATCCTTCGTTGGTGTAGCTGAACACTTGGTTCGTGAGTTCTTCTTTCTTCTTTGCCATGTGTTTCTCCTTTGTCCTTTATTGTGTGTCCGCAACGAGTGCAGACAGTGCGATCGAGTAGAATTTGCTTTCCATGGAATCGGCGCGGCTTGTGAGCACAATTGGCTTTTGCGCACCGGCGATGACGCTTGCGCTCTTGGCGTTTCCTAGAAACATCAGCGCCTTGTAGAAGATGTTGCCGGATTCAATCTGTGGCATCAGCGCAAAATCGATGTCACCGGCCATCGGGTCGGTGATGCCTTTGTGGTCAGCGGCGTCTTTGTTGATGGCGTTGTCAAGGGCGAATGGGCCACCGATGGTGCAGCCGGTGATTTGCCCTTGTTGGTTGCGTTTGATAAGCGCTTCGGCATCGAGAGTGGCTTGCATTTTCGGATTGATCTTTTCTACCGCAGCCAAGCAGCCGACAAGCGGCTTTTCAATCCCGAGCGCGTGCGCGACATGGACGCCATTTTCAATGATTTCTTGTTTAATGTCGACATCAGGGTCAATATTCATCGCTCCGTCGCTCATCATCAAGAGTTTATGGTACGTAGGGATTTCGAGGACACTAACGTGCGACAAGCGGTTCTTGGTGCGAAGGCCATACCCTTTATCGAGGGCGGCGCGTAAGATGACGGCGGTATCGACGTAGCCTTTCATGAGAAAGTGACCGGTGGTTGAACTGACAATCTTCACGGCCTCTTCACAGGCTTGCACGGTATCGACGACATGCATGATGTCGTAGTTGGCTTGGTCGATGTCAAGGTCTTCAAGGGTTTCTTCGATGGCGACTTGGTTTCCGACCAAGATTGCATCGATGAAGCCTTCTTGACGGGCTTTTTCGACCGCTTCCATGACGTGGTGGTCATTGGCGACGGCGACGACGAGCGTTTTCTTGCTGCGCTTTTTTGCTTCGTTGACAATGTCTTGCATGCTTTTCATACAATCACCTTCCCTTACACATATTCCTTCGCGTTTTCTTCACCGTTTAACACGCGAAGTGCACCGAGGGCGAGGGCTTCCATCTCATCTTCGCCAGGGTACACAAGCACGCGGCCAATGAAGTCCACGCGTTCCCTAATCAAGTTAATCGCAAACTTATCATAGGCGACTCCACCCGTGAGAACGATGGCATCGACGTCGCCTTTTAGCACCGTCGCACATGAGC
>SLFZ01000109.1 GCA_007123975.1 Candidatus Izemoplasma sp.
ACGCGGAACACGCCGCCTTCGAATCCGGCGTCTTCGCCGAAGACGACGACGGTGTCGTCTTTTTCCATTTGTTGGTCGAGTGCGTTGTTGATCGCTTGCAGCAATGTCATTTCTGCCATATTATTTCCCCTCGCTTTCGTTGAGGTAGGCCTTGTAGGCTTCTTTTTGTTTCTTGAGATCCGGTGTCAGTTCAGCGTAGGTGTAGTCGAAGACGTCGTCGAGGTCGACGAGGCCGGAGGCTTCGACTTTTTTGAAGGTTTTGGTGACGAAATCTTTTTGTTCTTTTTCGAGGGCTTCTTCTTTTTCTTTGTTCCAAAGCTTTTTGTTGGTCAAGTACTTGCGGAAGCGGATGAGTGGGTCCTTGGTTTTCCATTCTTCGACTTCGTCGTCGGAACGGTAAATCGTCGGGTCGTCGCTTGTGGTGTGAGGGCCAAGGCGATAGGTAAAGGCTTCAATGAGCGTCGGGCCTTCGCCTTTGAGTCCGCGTTCACGCGCTTCTTTGACGACCGCATACATCGCGAGGACGTCGTTGCCGTCGACTTGGATGCCCGGGATGCCGTAAGCGATGGCTTTTTGGGCGATGGTTTCGGAGCGCGTTTGTTTGTGACGCGGGGTCGAAATAGCGTATTGGTTGTTTTGCACGATGGTGATCAGCGGCGCGTCGTAAACAGCCGCGAAGTTCATGCCTTCGTGAAACTCTCCGTGGCTCGTTCCGCCGTCGCCAATGTAGGTAAGGGCAACTTCTTCTTGTTTGCGGATTTTCGCGGCATACGCGATGCCGGCGGCGTGGTTGACTTGGCTGCCGATTGGGACGTTGACCGGAAGCACGCGGACGCCGTCATCGAAGCGTGATCCCGCTTCGTTTCCGTACCAGTAAAGGTAGGTTTGTTCGAGCGGGACGCCTTTGTAAAGCATGGCGGCGGCTTCACGGAACGCAGGCACAAGCCAGTCTTTGTCGGTGAGCGCGGCCATCGGGCCGATTTGTGCGGCCTCTTGTCCCATCACCGGCGCAAAGGTGAGCATCCGCCCTTGGCGTTGGTACTGCAGGGCTTTGATGTCGGCGATGCGGGCCAGTGACATTGTTTTGTACATCTTGATGAGCGTGTCGTCGTCGAGTTTAGGTTCGAGGTCTTTGTTGACGACTTTACCGTCTTTGTCCAGAACTTGGAACTGTTCTTTTTTGAGTGGATCGTATGAGGTTAGAATCATGTCGATTCCTCCTTGTTTGGTATTTTTTTAGATTATTTTGGCGAAAAAAGAAAAGCCTCTTTGGACAATTTTAGTGTACCGCACTTTGGGCGGTTTTGCATGCTGGACGCACTTTTTTATAAATGTTGTAAATAAGTGTGCTTGTATGCGGCGTAAAGCCCTTATGCAAGCGGCTTTTTCGACAAAAGAAAGACGCGACCGGCTTCGGTCGCGTCATTGGTCGGATTTTTCTTTAATCAAGCCTCGGCGGTAGGCGTCGATCAGCTTCGCGAGATCGTCGATGCGTGACTTGAGTTGCTTGCCCTTGTCGGTGTCGAAAATGTAGGTTCTCCGGTGGTTGATGGCCTCATCGCGAGTGACCGACACGATGTCGCGTTCATCGTGGATGAGTTGTGAGTGTGAGGGAAAGCGTTCGTGGCTGACGAGGTAGTAGGCATAGGAATCGCTGATAAGGGTGTAGCCGCCGATCGAGGTTTGGTCGGCGTATTGCTTGGACATGCCGCCGTCGATCGAGTAAATGCGGCGGTTGTTAAGGATCGGGTCTTGGCCTTTGGTGATGTCAAGCGGCACGTGGCCGTTGACGATTTTTGAGCGTTCCTTATCCAAGCCAAACTCCTCAAAGATGGTGTCTAAGTGTTTGTCGTTCATGCGAAGGCGGAAGTAAGGGTTCTTGACTTCTTTACGCGGTGTGGGGTCGTCGAGGAAATAGCGTTCGAATGTCTTCATCGTGTGCTTGGCAAAGAGCGGGCTTGTGGCACCTTGCCAAAGCATCATAAAGTAGTCTTTTTCGGGGTTGTGTTTGCGGTAGCGATGCAAGTAGGCGTGTCGTATCTTCTTCTCGTACTCGGTGAAGAGCGCTTTTCCGGCGCGAGGTTTGCCGTCGATTTTCTGGCTCATGAACGTGCCGTCTTCGTTCATCGGCACGGCCGCATGGAAAAGCAGGTTGTCGTTGTATTTGAGAATCATGCTGCCTTTTTGGAAGAGAAACTTGACGTGCTTTTGGAGCATTTCGTTGTGCAAGAACAAATGACGCAGGTGGTTGATGACGTCGCGTTCGTCCTGGGTTAGGGCGTAGGGGTCTTTGTTGAAGTCGACGGTCGGAAAGTCGCTGTCTTTCATCGGGTAGGTCTCACCGTCGATGGTGATGGTGCCTTTTTTTGGATCGATGTGCTCCAGCAACATCCTATCGTTAAGTTTAAACGAGGGGTTGCGCAAGGCGACGTCGCGTTCGAGTTTGAACTGGATGACGGCGATCGCTTTATGCATTTTGGCGACGAACGTGCGTTCGTCTTCGTCGTGGGTGTAGTCGGTTGAACTCTTGGGTAAGAAGACCGTGCACGGGTCGTCTTCGTAGGCTTTGGACGCAAAGCGCGCAAGCGGCAAAAGGTTGATGCCGTAGCCGTCTTCGAGGCAGTCGAGGTTGTTGTAGCGGGCGGCGATGCGGACGACGTTGGCAATCGAGACTTCAGAGCCGCACGCGGCGCCCATCCAAATGATGTCGTGGTTGCCCCATTGCACGTCGACGTGTTTCATCGAGACGAGTTTTTCCATCACGAGGTGGGGGCTCGGTCCGCGGTCAAAGATGTCGCCGACGACATGCAAGCGGTCGATGGCGAGGGAGCGGATGAAGCGGCTGAGTTGCAAGATGAACTTGTTTTCGCGTTCGGTGTCGAAGATGGCGTCGATGATGGCGTGGTAGTAGCGTTCTTTGTCTTCGTGGTCGGCCGATTCGTAGAGGAGTTCTTGGATAATGTACGAAAACTCCACGGGCAACATTTTCCGCACGTGGCTTTTGGTGTACTTGGTGGCGAGTTGTTTGGCCATCATAACCATTTTTTCAAGCATCTCCCGAAGCAGCTTTTTAAACCCTGCTTTTGAGAGCGCGCGTTGGTACTTGTCGAGCATGTCGGTCGGGTAGTAAATGAAAAACGCGAGGCGGTTTTTCTCTTTTTCCGGCATCGAGGGAAACTGTTGCGAGATTTTTTCTTTGATGATGCCGGAGGCGTTTTTTAAGATGTGGTTGAACGCGTCATACTCCCCGTGGATGTCGGTGATGAAGTGCTCGGTGCCTTTCGGTAGGTTGATGATGGCGTTGAGGTTGATGAACTCGGTCGAGGCGGCTTGCACGGTTGGAAACTCCCGCGAAAGCAGTTCGAGGTATTTGTGTTCGTAATCCAAAGTATCCCTCATTTCTTCCAAAAGAAAAGGTGCAAAAAATGCACCTTTATGGTGTTATTTCGTGTAGTACTTGTAGTAGACAATCAGGTTTTCATCGTAGACGCGGAAGGTAAAGCTGTTCATGATAAAGAGCGTGACGTCTTTCTCATTGTGCGTCTGGTAACCAATCGTGTAGTCTTGGCCGATCGTCAGTTCGAGGTCTTCGTGGTCATAAGGCAAAAGCAGGGCGCCTTTTAAGACTTTCGAGTGCACGACCTTGCCTTCGATCAAGGTTTCGATGGCGTCGACGAGAAGTTTGCCGTCGTAAACTTGGTTGATGACCTTGAAGACATCGTCGCCAACGACGAGCACGTAAGGTTTTTCGGTGTAGGCACTTTCAAGCTTCAAAAGCCCCTCCGCAATCGCTTGCAAGATGACGTTGGCGTCGTCGGTCATCGAGAGTTTGTGGGGAGCGTAATCGACAAGGCCCTTGATGCCGGCTTTTTTGTTGCCGTTGTAGATGGCGTTTTCTTCGTAAAGCGCAAGCGCTTCGGCGTCGTCTTCTAGGGCGTCGAGTTCGACGTCTTTTTTGCCGCGGACGACGTTGTCGAGTTCCCAGCGAGAAAGCGTCGTGTGAATGCGGCTTTCAAGCAGGCGTGTGACGTTGTAAAGGCCGGCGCTGACGCCACCTTGTTTCTCATCAAGCAGTTCCATCGTGCCGGTTGGAAGCGCCGGGTTTTTGAGGCCGACGGGGCCAACCACACGAAGCACCTTGCGGGCTGAGAGGGTTGTCTTTAAAACTTTTTCGGCGGTTTCGTTAATTTCTTCCCATGCCTCTTCGGCGATGGGGGCTAGGTGTTGTTTAAACAGATCCACGTGTTTCCCTCCTCTATTTGAGCGAACCGATCTTTAAACTTTTGGTGGGCGCGGCGTCATCATCGTCGCCGTGGTGGCCACTGATCGGTCCTTCCTTAAACAGGTTTTCGCGCAGTTCGGCATCGAACACAGGCAGTTTCCGGCGCAGCCATTCAAGCGCCATCGCCGCATGCTCAACTTCCTCATCGCGGTTGTGTTTCAAAATGTTGTAAAGTTCTTCGTCTTTGGTCACAGACATGCGCTGGTTGTACCAGTCGACGGCTTCGAGTTCTTCCATCAAGCTCTTAATCGCCCGCGTGATGTCGCGGGTTTCTTCATCGAGTTTATCGTATGGTTCATGGTATTGATTCATCGTTCATCCTCCTTTTATGGGTTCCAACTTAAGTTTAACACAGGTCGCAATGGTTGACAATCGCAATCCCTAGCGGGCGCGATTGAAAAGTTCGCGAGCTTTCGTTTCTTCAATCTCGATGACCGTGCCCACCGGTCCGAGCGCGAGGGCGTTTTGGACGAAGTAGTCCATCGTCCCTTCATCAAGGTCACAACCGGCTTCTTGAAGCGTCGTCGGCGCACCGAGGCGGGCGAAGAGGTTGCGAACGTGATCGATGACGCGCGGCGCATCGTCCTCACCAAAGAGTTCACGCCCCAAGAAAGCGAGTCGCTTGGTCATGACCTCCGGGTTGTGCGCAAGCGCCGTTTCCATCCAGGCGGGAAATATCGCCGATAAGGCAAAACCATGGGTGATGCCGAAGCGTTGGGTGATCGGGTAGGATAAACGGTGCGTTGCCCAATCGCCAATTTTGCCAGCCTGCAGCAACCAGTTTAACCCAAGCGTCGCCGCCCACGAAATGTTGGCGCGGGTTTGGTATTCGTCGTCGCCTTGCAAAATCCGTTCGGTGTTTTCAATCACGCTTTTGACGACGCCGAGGGCCATGTAGTCGCTGGTTTCGGTGCGGTCTGTCGGGCTGAAATACTGTTCAAAAACATGCATGATGACGTCGACTGATCCGGCGATCGTGTAGTGTTTATTGACGCTTAAGGTGTAGGCCGGGTCGATGATTGAAAACGCGGGAAACAAAAAGGGGTACGCGACACTGCGTTTTTCTTCGGTGTCGTCGTTGGTGATGACGGTGTTTCCGTTGGCTTCGCTGCCGGTTGCCGCAAGCGTTAAAATGGTGCCGATGGGCAACGCCTTTTCCGCGTCGGTCTCACGAAGGAAAACACGCCAGACATCGTCTTTCTCCATCGTTGCCGCAAAGGCGATGGCCTTCGCTGCGTCAAGGACCGACCCGCCGCCGGCGGCGAGCACGAAGTCAACCTTGTTGGCGATGCATTTTTCACGGCCCGAGAGCACGCTTTGCATGCTCGGGTTGGGGCGGACGTTCGCTTCTTCAACGAGGGTGATTTGCAGTTTGTTGAACGTCTTGACGATGTGGTCATAGACGCCCAAATCCTTGATCGATTGACGCCCGTAGACAAGCAGGACCGTCTTCTTTTGATACGGACGCATCAACGTTTCTAAGGCGTTGATTTGGTCTTTTCCGAAGACGATTTGTGTGGGGTTTTGGTAGGTAAAGTTAATCATCGTATCACTCCTTCATTTCGATTATAACACCCTTTTTTCCACGCACAACCAACGCAAGCTGTTTTTCTTGAAAAAGCGCCTGCTAAAGGCTACACTAGAGGTACGGAGGTTTTGCCATGTACATCGACTACACACGCTCCATTGTGACCTTGCCGGCGACGCTGCTTAGGCACCATGGCCTGCCATCACCACATCCTGCACATCCGCTTTTCGCGCGGCTTTTAGCACATGACTATGACCACGTGGTGTTTGTGGTGCTTGACGGGCTCGGCATGAACCTCGTCGAAGCGATGGACGATAAAGCCTGGCTGAAGCGGCACACGGTCGAATCACTGCAATCAACCTTCCCGTCAACCACCGTCGCCGCGACAACGTCGCTTTTAACGGGACTGACGCCCTATGAAAGTGGCCACATCGGCTGGTTTCAATACGTCCAACCCGAAGCGACGCATTACACCGTCTTCACAAAACACGATTACTATGACCCGACCAAACACATCGCACCGAGTGTGCATGCCAAGTTTGCGCACGAGCGGGTGCTTGACCGAATCGATGAAGCCCATTCGCATGTCGCTGCGGCCCACGTCTTTCCCACGCCGATTGACGCCGATGGGCACACAACGTTAGCCGAGGGTTTTGAACGGGTGAAACGGTTCCAAGCCGAACATCCCCGCACGGTCGTCTATCTTTATTCAACCGAACCCGACCTCACGCAACATGTGCATGGCGTCCACAGCAAAGCGACCCAAGCCGTGCTTCGTTCACTCGATGAAGCCATCGCAAGCTATGCGTCGACATTGGGACGCAATTGTTTGATGGTTGCCACCGCCGATCACGGACTGACGGATGTGACGCCATTGCCGATCATGGAAAACCTTGCGTTGACTAAAACTTTCTTACGCAACCCCGCGGTTGAACCGCGGGCCACGGCGTTCTTTATCAAGCCGGGGCTCCACAATGCCTTCGTTAAGCTCTTTAACGCGACGTACGGTGAAGATTTCACGCTTTACACCGCCGAGTACGTGCTTGAAAGCGGCATGCTTGGCCGTGGTAAGAAACACCCGCTTGTGGACGACACCATCGGCGATTTTCTCGCCGTGGCGAAAACGAATAAATACTTTGAGTTGGTGCCTGGCACGTCGTTTAAGGCGCATCACGCCGCCACCACACCCGATGAGATGCGCGTGCCCTTCGTCGTGTACGCGCCGAAAGGATTGATTTGATGTTCGACACAGAAGAAACCATGTTGCAGCGTTTTATGCGCACGTCCCCGGTGACGTTTGCGTTGATTGTGATGGTGACGGTGATGTTTATTATCACCACGGCGCTTTACGGGTTTTCGCCGACGCCGCAGGAGTTGCTTGACATCGGCGGGTTGCATACCTTTTACGTCCACTACGAAAACGAGTACTGGCGCTTTGTGACGGTGATGTTTTTACACAGTGGCTTTATTCATTTTCTTTTCAATACCCTGTTTGGATTGTACATCATCTCAAGCGCGCTCGAACGCATGATCGGCTCTTTAAAGTTCGCGATCATCTATTTTGTCAGTGGTATTGGCGCAAGCTTAATCACTTACGTGTGGGAGTTTAACTTTGTCAACCCACCGTGGCCTGTGGGCGTTGGTGCGAGCGGCGCCATCTTCGGGGTGCTCGGGGTGCTCTTCTTCCTCACCATCTACAAGGCCTCATGGTTTAGTCCGCAGGATATCTCCAGCATTCGTTCGATTATTTTGATCAACGTCGTGTTCACGCTCTTGAGCCCACAAATCTCCACCACCGCGCACTTTGGCGGATTGGTGAGCGGTTTTGCGATCGCGGCCGTGTTGGGACTCAAACGCGCACATCGAGGGGCGAAGAAAGGATTTGGCGATCCCTACGATCCCTATCAACATGAAAAAGACTTTGAATCCGACGATCCCTTTGACTACATCGAAATCGTCGACGACGATGAAGACGATGACGATCGTCGGGTTTGGTGACTTGCCCATCTCACATCATGCCATGATTCGAAGGAGGTTTTACCCATGCGAAACTGGATTGCATTTTTAGCCGGAGCCATCCGGCGGTTCAGCCCCGTCGACGCGCTTTTTCTGATGCTATTTATTGTAAGCGCCGGCGTGATTTTCGGCGTCTATCTTGTGGATTTTTTCCGTTCCATCCTCGGCGTCGTGTGGCTGGTGTTCGCGCTAAGTTGGCTTTATGTCGTCGTGCGGATATTCTTTAAACCGAGACCTAAACCGTGATTCTCGGTAGTCACCCATGCAGCTTACCTTGTAAATCGTCTTCATCGCGCTCCTCGGCGCAGTCAATGACTTCACCGCACGGGTTTTACTGAAACCCGACAACACAACATAAGCATTCAAAGGAGGTTCTCATGGAACAAACGCTTTTCATCATCTTCGTCATTCTCATTGTGCTTCATAACCTGTTTCACTTTTTCGCCGACGTCTTAAACGACAAGGCGCGGACGCGTCCGGTCCCTGAAAACGTCAAGGACGTCTATGACACCGAGGGCTATAAAAAATGGCTTGCGTACTCGCAAGAAAAGTCTCGTCTTGGCCTCATTCAGGGTGTCATCACCTTTGTGTTCGTGGTGGCGATGATTCTTTTTGGTGGTTTTGCGTGGCTCGCAGAGTGGAGCCGCGGACTGACTGAGAGCGCGGTGCTTGAGACGCTCATTTTCTTAGGGGTTCTCTTTGCGCTAGCCACCGTCTTCAATCTGCCGTTTAAGTATTACGACACGTTCTCGATTGAAAACCGCTACGGCTTCAACCGCGCGACGAAGAAAACCTTCGTCACCGACCGCATCAAAGGGATTATATTGACCGTTCTATTCGGCGGGGGACTGCTCGCCGCCGTCACCGCCATCTTCACAAGCATCGAAGGCCGTTTGGCGTTGCCAATCGTGTTTGGTGTGCTGTTGGTGGTGTTTTTGTTTATCAACGTCACGTTGGTGCCCGTGTGGCTGCCGCTTTTCAATAAGCTGACACCGCTTGAAGACGGTGACCTTAAACAACGCATCGAGGATTTTGCGAAATCCCAACAGTATGAAATTCGTAAAATAAGCGTCATGGACGCCTCGCGTCGCTCAAGCAAACTCAACGCCTTCTTCTCAGGCTTTGGTCGCTTTAAAAACGTCGTGCTTTTCGATACCTTGTTGGAAAAGCTCTCGGACGATGAGGTGCTTGCGGTACTAGCCCACGAAATCGCCCATGCCAAACACAAAGACGTTCTGAGAAACATCATCCTCTCGATGGTGAATTTCGCCATCCTGTTAGGGCTTTTCTATGCGTTTATCGCCATCGATGTCGTGCAAGCGAGTTTCGGCCTTGAAGGCGCAACGCACATCGGCTTTATGTTGCTGCTGTTCATGGTGGTCTTCGGACCGGTATCGACGCTGATTGGCATCGCCAACAACGCCTTTAGCCGCAAAGCCGAGTTCAAAGCCGATCGATTCGCCGCCAAACACATCGATAAAACGGCCATGCAGACCTCCCTTAAGGTGTTGAGCCGTGAAAACTTTTCGCAGTTAACGCCGCATCCGCTTTACGTCTTCCTTTACTACTCGCACCCACCCGTCAATGAGCGCATCAGCGCCATTGAATCTGTATGAAAACCAGATTTTACAACCTAAACCGCAAACGCCTCATCGGGGCGTTTGCGGGTGTGTTTATCATCGAAGTGCTTTTTCTCACCTGGATTGAACGCGTGCGCCTCACCGAAGGCGCCCATGATCTGGTCGGGGTTTCGTATGCCTTGCATGCGATGCTGGCCACGATGGCGGCAGCGATGGTGATTTACTTCCTCGTCCATCGCCCCGCGAAGATGAAACCGTGGCTTGCGCGATTGCCGGTTGCCGGGGTGTTTTTAACGCTCATTCTTTCGGCGACCATCGGGCTCTTTGATCAGGTGACCGACGGCTATGTCACGCTTTTCACCGTCCATCTTTTGGCTTTTGGGTTGTTGCTGTATGTGCGGCCCCCGTGGGGTGTGTTGATTTACGGGCTGCCCACCGTGGTCTATCTTTCCGGTGTGCTCGCGTTTCAAACCGAGATGGCCTTGGAACGCACACAGTTGATTCAAGGCATCGTCGTCTTTATCGGTGTGCTATACGCCTCGCATAGCTTCTATGTGTCAAAGCGCGAAGAAGTGCACCGCATGCGCGTGCTTACCAAGCAAAACAAACTGCTTGATCAGCTCGCGGCACACGATGCGCTGACCACGTTGCCCAACCGCCGTTATTTTGAACGACAAGTTATCCACGAAGCGGCTATCAACCGGCGCTACGGCCACACGGCAACGTTGCTTTTGGTTGACATCGACGACTTCAAAATCATCAACGACACCGAAGGCCATGACGCCGGCGACAAAGTGCTTCAAACCCTCGCGACGATGTTTCGCGACCATGTCCGCGAGTCGGACACGGTGAGCCGTTGGGGTGGGGATGAGTTTATGTTTCTGCTTTCCCACACGGAACCTGCCGGCGCAAAAATCCTCGCCGAACGCCTTTGCCGTCTGGTGGCGCAAACGCCGATTGCCATCCACACAAAAACCGTGCATGTCACCTTGAGCATCGGCATCGCCACGCTCGACAGCGATAAAGCACGGTTTATGGAAAGCTATAAACGGGCCGATGAGGCCTTGTACCTCGCCAAAGAACAAGGCAAAAACCGCATCGCCATCGCACCGGAATAATCCGGTGCTTTTTTATTCTTGGATGAGCATCCCTTGGGCATCGTATGTGAAGTGTTCGGAATACGCCACTTCAAACACGTAGCCATCCGGGTCGGCGAAATAGCCGCTATACCCACCCCAGAAGACCTGCTCGGCTGGCTTAAGCACTGCGCCTCCTGCATCCTTTGCGCGCGCCAACAAGGCATCGACTTCGTCCTTGTGCTCAACGTTAATGGCGATGGTTATGCCGGAAAACCCGGAACTTTTTTTAGGTGGGTGTTCAAGGCTGATGTCGACGGCGAGCGCATCGAGTGGATAAAGGGCGAGGATCGATCCCTGGTTTTTAAACCAGACGATGTCCGGCTTATCCTCGGGCGTCACGTCGGTCTCAAAGCCGATTTGTTTGAAGAAGGCGAGGCTCTTTTTTATGTCTTTGACACCAAGGGTGATGATGTTGAGTCGATTCATCGGTCCCACACTCCTTTTTGCTTACCTTTACTATACCAAAATTGCGACGGGTTTTCATCGTAAATTGCGAAACTTTAAGGCGTCCGTTGTCGACAGCGCACAAATGGTGTAAAATAGGGGTAACGCACCAAGGCGTTAGGGAAGGAGGCGTATCGATGGACATCAACCGGCTCAAACGAATGGCCACCAAAGGAAAAAAAGACGCGCAGTACGAACTCGGCAAACGCTTCCTCACCGGAAAAGACGTCTTGCAAGACATTCACGAGGCGGAGAAATGGTTTAAAATGGCCGCCAAGAAAAACCACGCCGAGTCGCTTTATGAGCTCGGCATTATCAAGTGCGCCCAACACGATGTCGACCTCGCGTTGAACTACTTAAACAAAGCCCTCAAACAAAAGTTCAAAAAAGCCTACAAACCGCTCGGTGAGATCTATCGCGGCGACTTCGACCCGAACATCGAAGACAAACGCAAGGCCGCCGAGTGTTTCCATGCCTATTATCAATACGACAAGTACGATGGCCTTGAGCCATTAATTTCCACCTTCACCAAAGACGTCTTCAAAAACATCAAGAAAACCCACACCTTCTTAAAGGAGGCCATGGAATACGGCCTGGTCAAAGCCAAGTATCACTTAGGGTTGCTCTATCTGACCGAAAAAAAGGTGCTCAATCCGCAAAAAGGATTGGAACTGCTTGAAAGCTATTACGACGCAACCGCCGACGTCAACGCCGCCAAAGAACTCTACTACCTCTTCGCGCCGAATGAAACCAAATACCCCGCTTTCAAGGCGAAAGAGCCGCATAAAGCCAAAGAGTACTTGCGCTTTGTGATCGAAGGCGACGGCGTCTTAGCCGGCACTGAGTTTATCCAAGAACACGGCGTGCACGTGCCCTTAGCGCGCGTTCCGGTCGACCACTACCTTGAGAAAAATGTCAACCGCATGAAAACCAGTTTGGCGATCGACGAAACCTTCTCCAAAACCGTGTCCATTGACACATTCGACGTCTCGCTCAGATTTGAGATGGAAACGCTCTACGACTACGAGGCGAGCGTCACCTATAAAGAACGGGTCGTCGAGGAAGAAACCATCGAAAAAGAAGTGCAGAAAAAACAAGCGGTTCGCAAAGGCCTTAAAAAGACCGGCACCGTGAAAATTCCCAAAAAAGTTACCAAGGTTAAAAAGCATAAAAGCTGGGAAGACCGTGAAATACCCATAGAACACAAGGAGATCGAAGCACGCGAAGGCAGCGTCGTCCGTTTCGATTCATTGCGCGAGATGATGCATGGGCTTGGAAACCATCACTATCCTTTCGAGTTTGGCGACACCCCGGACCAAGAAGCGATGCGCAAAACCATCGAAGCACGCATCGACGCCTCGCTTGACATGCCAAAAAAAGTCAAGAAGGTCAAAAAAGATTTCTCGTTCCGCTCACTCGTCATCGCGAAACCCGCCATCCGCGTTCGTTACCAATACAAAAACGCCACCTTCGACCAAACGGTCGATTTATCCAACAAGGAAAAACTAGACGATCTACGCTTCCCGTTGAACCGACCGTTTGCGAAGACGCTGCGACGTTTCAAACGTCGCCAACGTGCCCACAAACTCAACCAATCGACAATTACTTTACTGTGGGTGTTGCTGTGGCCGGCATCGCTTTATCACCTACAAATTGC
>SLFZ01000014.1 GCA_007123975.1 Candidatus Izemoplasma sp.
AACCCGAAGGTCGTTGGTTCAAATCCTTCCCCCGCAACCATGGTCCTGTAGTGTAGTGGTTAACATGCCAGTCTGTCACACTGGAGATCGCGGGTTCGAGTCCCGTCAGGACCGCCATTTTTGGCTCAGTAGCTCAGTTGGTAGAGCAACGGACTGAAAATCCGTGTGTCGGTGGTTCGATTCCGCCCTGAGCCACCATATTACACCCCCCCCTACGACCCTCGCTTTAATGATATCATCGCCCAGTAGGGTTTTTGTTTGAAAAACCCGGCTCAATCATCCCCCCCTAATCGATTATTATCATCGTAATGTCCCCACACATTTCTGATGAACCTAAGATTAGCCGAGTATATGGAACAACCCTCAGGCGTCGACATTACAGGGAGGGTCCTTGAAAACGAGACCGCAGTTTGTTGCGGTTTTTTTGTTGTCTTAATGTTTGTGATATTTTTGTCCGTTTTTTTCACGTTCATAACATGTACATCTTCTGGATTGTTATGTATATTGTGGTTGAATAAAAGTATTGCAATTACTGGAGGATAAACATGTTTTCAGAAGAATCAATGTTGGCATTTAGTCACTTAAATGATTTTGTTAGTTTTTATGATGGTTTAGGTTTGCGTCATAAATGGCAGATAAGAGTTGGCGACATGAACAGGCGAGGAATAATCATTTCTGATAAACCCTACACTAAACGTTTAAGGGAGTTGTTTGCTAAAAAGAAACTATTTAGACGAAATGTTTCTATAGCTGAAATCGTATCATGGCTTGATAGTTACGTCATTATTGATCGTGTAATAAAGCAACTTGATAAACTACTCAAACCAGACGAGTTTGATTCGATAAGCATGTATTCTGAGTACAGAATTAAGTTATCGAAAAATCGGCGAATAGATTTTGTTTTCGAGACACGAGAACGAGTTTTAATAGCAGAGTTTCGATTATCTGATAAGTTTCCTAACATGTCAAATGTTTGGCAAAAGAAAGAAACAGAACTCATGATTTATAAGGAATTATTGAGTAACTACATTAATAACAAGCGAATCTATATTTATGCATTTATTGCTATGCCTGAATGTACTGAGGAACAGGGCCTTGACAAAAACCAAACATACAACAATAATAATGTTGGTCACTTCGCAAGATATATTGCGACATATTTATTTGACAAAGGAGATTTGTTCGATGAGAATTCTACTCGTTAACGACGATGGGTACCATTCAGAAAGACTACATTTCGCCAAGGAAGCATTGGCTGAGTTTGGTGATGTGTGGGTTGTAGCACCTAAAGAGGAACAATCTGGTTGCGCCATGGCAATCACGCCCGGACCTATTCCATACGAAAAAATAAATGAGAGAGAGTATGTGATTAAGGGAACCCCGAGCGACTGTGTTTCTTTTGGGATTTTTGGTTTGAAAATGGAACCAGATGTAGTAATATCCGGGGTAAACTATGGTTATAATCTCGGAACAGATTATATGTACTCGGGAACAGTGAATGCCGCGATGCAGGCAACCCATTTTGGATACAAAGCGATTGCTTTTTCAGCCCACTATGGCGGAGACGAATCGATGAAGAAATACCTCGCAGAAACGATGAGGTACTTGATAGAAAGACATTTTATCAGTGTCGACTACACACTGAACATAAACTTTCCAAAAGACAACATTGAGAAGTATAATGGCATAAGGCACACAACGCCTTATGATCGCCCGATTCGCCTTATTGGAGAGTTAAGTGGTGGCCGTTTTGTGTATAAGCGCGATTTTGATCGCTTCAGAAAAATGCCACCCGACTGCGATGTCGTTCACCTGAAACAAGGGAAGACGGTCATTACACGTATACTTGTGGAGAGACGCAAACCTTACTACTCAATTTAGAAGGTTCGTTTTGTGAAGTCTGTCGACTTTCCGATAACTGTAGCCATAACAAAGATACGTATGTTATCATAGGCTTGTTGTTCATATTATTGTTGCGGAGGTTGTCATGAAGAAAGTAAATGTTGTAATTTGGGGTTTTGGAGCGATGGGCAAAGGAACAGCTGAAATGCTGATTTCTAAGCAAGGCGTCGAAATCTCTGGTGTTTGTGATTTGCATCCCGAACTTGTCGGGAAAGGATTCCTTGACTTCCTTGAAGTCGACACGAATCATGCAAATGTTTTAATCAGCGATGACATTGATAGTATGCTGAATGAGGATGTTGATGTCGCCATTTTGGCTACAGACTCATTTACGAAAAAAGCCTACGATAAGATTGTAAAAGTGCTCAGGAAGGGTATCAATGTTATTAGCACCGCTGAAGAAATGGCCTATCCCCAAGCGAGCAATCCTGAACTTGCAAAATCGATGGATTCTATTGCCAAGGAGAACAACGTCACTGTACTTGGAACGGGTATTAATCCAGGGTTTGTGATGGACCTATTAGTGATTGCGTTGACTGGAGTTATGTCACGGGTTGATTTCATTGAAGCCAAGCGGGTTAATAGCCTAAGTCCCTTTGGACCGACCGTCATGGAAGAGCAAGGTGTAGGCATTACACCAGAAGAGTTTGAGGCGCGCCTTAAAGCCGATGACCTTGCTGGACATGTTGGGTTCAAGGAAAGTGTCATGATGATTGCGGATGCTATCGGCATAAAACTCGATAAGTTTAACCAACAAATGAAACCAATCATCACGGGTGTCGACCGGAAAAGCAAGTACGGCGAAGCGAAAGCCGGAAACTTAGCAGGAATTGACATGACTGCACAAGGGTATGTTGGAGATAAAGTGATGATTGATATGAAACACCCACAGCAAATTGAACCTGAGATGGAAGGCACCAATACTGGAGATTTCATTAACATTAAAGGATATCCAGAAGTAAACATGGCTATTCAGCCTGAGATTGAAGGTGGCATCGGCACCATCGCAATGTGTGTCAACATGATTCCTCATGTAATGAATGCCAAGCCAGGACTGAAAACGATGTTAGATCTCCCGGTTCCACGAGCAATTCTTGGTGATATGAGAGATTTGTTAGAACAAGAATAATCTACGAGAAAGAGTGCCTAAATGGCGCTCTTTTTTTGCCGCTTTTCTAGGTGAAATTGATGTGCAATGAAAACGTTTTTATGATATGATATTATCGTGTGGTTTTGTGTCATAAAATCATGCGCTCAAAAACGTGAAAGGGGTTTATGACATGCTTGTAGATAAAGGTAAATATGTAAGAGTACGCAAGCATATCTTGTCGCCTGATCAACGGGCAGATAACGTGCCGGAAGACACCAAAAAAGTCCCGTTGAAAATGTGGATTAAGGGTCGTTTGACTGCAGAGGCTGAACTGTTCGAAGAAGCTGAAGTCATTACCGCCACAGGCAGACGCGTCAAGGGCATGCTAAAAGAAGTTGAACCAAAACACAAACATTCCTTTGGGGAATACGTTGAAGAGATACAGCAAATGCG
>SLFZ01000090.1 GCA_007123975.1 Candidatus Izemoplasma sp.
CGCATGTTGCGCAGTTTGCTTCGAACAAAGGCGCTGCCTTTGCCGGGTTTTACGTGCAAAAACTCGATGATTTGGTAGAGGTTTCCCTCGTGTTGGATGGTAAGTCCAGTTTTGAAATCATTGGTTGATATCATGGTTCCACTCCTCATGTCATGAGACTATTATACTGATGTTGGTTCGCTTTGACAACACGAAATCACTTTTCAAACCAACTCGGTTTAACCATGTTGTTCCAGCCGACGATAACTTGGCTGAAGCGCATCGTGATCAACCGTTTTTGCGTGCCGTGTGACACGACGAGTTCGAGCAAGTCTTTGTCTTTTTGGTAGTCGCCTTCGAAGATTGTGGCTGCTTTCCCGGTTTGTCGTAGGTCATGAACCGTTTCGCCAACCAGCCTTGTTTTATGGCCCTTGTCGTCGAGTTCAAAAACTTTGATGTCGGCGACGTTTTCAAAAATCGCAACGGCTGAGTCGGTTTTATGCGCTTTAAACGATGTGTTTTCCGGGTGGTTCGGTTTCACATCGACATGGCTTAAGAAAAACACCATGTGTTTCGCTTCGGTGAGTTGTACCTTAGCGATTTCAACGTTAAAGAAGATGATGTCCTCAACGAAGCCTGGGGTAAGGTACTTGTATTTTTTTATGAATTTTTCAAACAACTGCGAGGTTTCTTCATCCATCTCTTGTTTTTTCTTTTCAAGCACGATGTCATCGTCGGTGAAGGTCACGGTAAAAGGCACCGCTTCCTCACGGAAAAAGCCCATGTAACGATACAAGTCGGTCAGTTTCTTGAGCGCCTCATCATAGTCATCAAACGAAAGCGTCATCGGTCGATGTTTTGCGGTGCTGACAACGAGCGCCGATTGGTCGTCGGTGAGTTGCGCGCTTTCGGTGTCTTCATAAGCATAAATTTTTGCCTTCCCCATGCCCGGGTTCCAGATGATGGCTTTATCACAAACAATCAAACGACGCCGTTTGACGGCACGGATGTAAAGGATCGGGGGCACTAAGGTGACCACAGCGGTCACGGCATAAAAGGGAATGGTAAATAGTTCGCTGTCGATGACATTGGTCAACTCCAAGGCATAGATGGCCGTGGCAAAGGCAAACAACCCAAAGAGCACGTACGCTTGGAAGTTAATGTACGTGCGGGGAACGAACACTAAGAAATGTTTGAGCGGCTCTTTGAACCGTTCATAATACGCTAAGTCGGCCTTCTTCATGGCCTCACACTCCTCCGAACGCTCGGTACACCGCGGCAATGGCAATGACCGCAATCAAAGAGCCCACGGGCACAACCAGGTGCGATCGCACCAACGCCTGAATCCAGGGTTTTTGATCGATGCGTGCATGCCATCTCAGGATAATCGTCACAACGGCATATGCCGGCCAGAGCAAAAGCCCGCCATACACCATGATGGAACCGATGATCGTGTGGTTTTCAGCAATCACACGATAACCAAGCAAAAAAAGCAAGACCATCACAAAACCGACTAGCGCGCCGATTCCGTAGGCCCAAGCAGTGCTTTTTTCATCGGCACTCGCTGGCATATGCATCCCTCGTTAGCGTTCGTTTGATGGCCCTATTATATCACAAATGTGTGATTTTTCTTCCTTCGCACGAAATTTTCCGGTGTCACGTTCATTGACTTTTGGATGGGCCTTCTCTATAATGACATTGATAGGAGGCGACCCCATGGATTTTCTTTTTAATTTACTGCCGTTTTTGGTAGTCATTATGCTCGGTGTGCTGCTCGGGCAACTCTTCTCTAAGCGCGCAGTGTCGCGCACGGCGCAAAAGGATCGCATCGTTGTGTTGCCGTATGAAGAGTTTCGTAAAACCATGCGAAAAGGGCAACTCGTCGACATTCGTAAAGCCCGAGATTTTGAGGCTGACCGCATTAAAGGCTCTCGCAACTTCAGCCCGCGCTTCCTCAAAAGCAAAAAACAGACCCTTGTCCGGCGTGATCAAGACCTATACCTTATCTGCAATCGAAGCATTCGCGCCAAACGCCTTGCTCGTAAATTGCTTACGCGTTTTCACAAGCGCATCATTGTTTTAGAAGGCGGCTTTCAATCCACCAAAAAAGGAAACGTCGAATGACGTTTCCTTTTTTCTTAGCCAATTGACGTCAGTTCAATCGACGCAAACCACACTTCGCTGACCTCGCCGGTGTTGGCTTCAAGCAACATGTGCAAGCCATCTTCTTCCTTGCGGATGTCTAAGTCGTGAATAATCATTACGTGTTCGCCAATGTCCATTGCCTGTATCACGGTTCGTGTGACGCCTTTCAGTTTAAGCGCCACCATGGTGTCATCCGTGAGCAAGGGGTTGTTCGACGCAAGGATTCGGATGTCGAGCACCATCGTGTCGCCATCGATGAGCACGCGTCGTAAGAAGCCGTCGTGAAACACTGGCGGCCCTCCGAGTTGCTTGACGAGTTTCGTTTGCTTGATGACGTTTAGCTGATACATGACTATGCCTCCTTCGGTGATTTATGATGATGCGAAGGTATACCCCGACTGTTTAAAACGCTCGCGGTTTTTAAACAGTCGGTCATAAAGCGATTGCGGTAAGGTGTCGGGGCTGATCTGCTTGATGGCTTTTCCTTGACGAATCGTCTCGCCCCAATTGGGATCCGCCAAAAGCGGCATGCCCGCCGCCACAAGATCATAGCCGGAAGCCAAAGCGGTTTTAACATCCTCGGCTGACTCAATTCCACCGACACCAATAAGCGGCACACGGTTTTGGAGTGCGGCTTGCACAACCGTGACGATGGGCCGTGTGTCGGATGCATCGCGGATGGACGATTGATCATAACGACCAAGCGAGATGTGTAGAAAATCTAGGGGTTCACTGGCAAGCGCATCCACAAGCGCCTCGGTGTCTTCAAGCGTAATCCCGGGATCTTCCAATTCTTCCGGTGAAAAACGGTACCCGAGCAAAAACTCGCCCGGTGCCTTTTCAGCTACAACACGTGCCGAAGCACGCACGGTCTCTATGATAAAACGCATGCGTTTTTCGCGTGTGCCGCCATAAGCGTCTTCGCGTCGGTTGGAGTGTGGCGAGAAAAACTGTTGGAGCAAGTACGTGTTTGCCCCGTGCAGTTCAACGCCATCAAAACCGGCTTCGATCGCCCGGCGTGTGGCTTCAGCGTAATCGCGAATGGTTGAGATCACTTCGTCCTCTCGCATCGCTCGTGGAGTAACCACGTTTTGACGTGGCGCTTTCACGGCGCTGGCGGAGACGATGTCGTCGGGGTTATCAAAAAGCGCGGGGTCGTTCATGCGCCCGCCGTGATGAATCTGCAAGACGGCAAGGGCGCCATGGCGTTTGATGGTTTGCGCCATTTGCTTAAGCGATGGCAAAAAGCGGTCGTCGCCACAACCGATTTGGTTTACAAACGCTTTTCCTTGTCTGCTGATTGC
>SLFZ01000127.1 GCA_007123975.1 Candidatus Izemoplasma sp.
CACACTTCGTCGGTGCTCGCGTCAAACAAATCTATCAGCTCGGCGACCACGATTTGCTTCTTGCGTTTCGCAAAGGCAAAGCGGGTTCGCTGCTTTTAAGCGCGTCGCCCAATCACGCACGCCTGCAGCGCACCCATGAGCGTCAAGAGACCCCGATGCAACCGCCGATGTTTTGCATGCTCTTGCGCAAGCACCTCGACAACGCTAAACTTATCGACGTATTGCAACATGGGCTCGACCGCGTCGCGACGCTTGTGTTTACCAAAACCGACGAGCTCGGCGACCCAACCGAAAAACGCCTCATTTATGAAGGCCTCGGAAAAGATGCCAACATTATCCTCACCGACGGTAAGCACACCATCATCGATGCCCTCAAACACCGCAGCCCGTTTGAAGGAAGTGAACGCACGATGGCGCCGGGAGCGACGTATCGTTTCCCTAGTGACAATCGCGTCAACCCTTTTGATGAAGAAGCGCTTATCGAAGCATTCAACACCCAGAGCTTCGCTGAACCACGGGATGTCTTCAAGACCTTCACCGGTGTTTCCCCGCTTTTTTCCGAGGAGTTTCTCCACCGCCAGAGCGGCGGTGAAAACCCCTTCAATGTCTTTACCGCACTTCGCGATGAGTTTTCACCGACGTTAGTCGAAGGCACAAAGACTGCCTTCGCTGTCTACGATTTAACGCACATGCGTGGTGACAAACGCACGTTCGACGACCTGGCAACCTTGCTCGATGCGTTTTTCCACGAACGCGATCGCAAAGAAAAACGCAAACAAAAAGCGAAAGACTTGGAAAAATTTGTCAAACGTCAAATAGACAAACGCATCAACAAAAAAGCCCACCTCGCCGAAGACCTCAAAAAGACCGAAACGATGGATAAAGACCGTAAACGCGGAACCTTAATTCTCGCCTACCAACACGACATTCGCCCAGGTGATCGCGTCCTACGTTGTGTTGATTACGAGACGAACTCACCCATGGAAATAGCCCTTGATCCAACCAAAAAACCTGCCGACAATGCCGAGGTGTACTTCAAACGCTATAAAAAACGCAAAAACAGCATCCCCCACATCCAGCGCCAACAGCGGCGAAACGCACGAGAACTCGAATACTTCCGGCTTATTGATACCCAAATTCAAACCGCCGATTTATCCGACCTCGACGAAATCCGCGATGAACTTGTCGAGCATAAATACCTACGTGCCCGAGGAAAAAAAGGGATGCGCCGTCAAGAGCGCATCACCACCTACGTCGATTCTCAAGGCATTGAAATCATGGTCGGAAAAAACAACCGTCAAAACGAAAAAATCACCCACGACATCGCCCGCCACAACCACGTCTGGTTCCACGTTCAAAACGCTCCGGGAAGCCACGTTGTGGTGAAAAGTCCACTGCCACTTAGCGAAGAGACGATCCGCGCCGCGGCCAACTTGGCAGCGTTGCATTCTGCGTACCGCGACGCCTCAAGCGTTCCTGTCGATTACACTGAAGTCCGTCACGTCAAGACGATTCCCGGTAAGGAACGGTGTTTTGTCAGGTACTCAAACCAAAAAACCATCTACATCGACCCCGACCGCGACGCGGTCAAGGCATTGACACGCAAACCCCAGTGAAGTAGAAGACCCTCGAGCACACGCTCGAGGGTCTTTGTTTACTTATCAAGGTAATGGCGCTTGGTTCGTATTTCATCGCGAATCATGCCCACGTATTCATCAATGGATACGGTGTGCTGTGCTTTTTCGCCGTAGCGGCGATAGGTAACGGTGTTGTCGTTTACCTCGTTGTCGCCGATGACGAGCTGGTAGGGAATCTTACGGGTTTGCGCCTCGCGGATTTTGTAGCCCAGTTTTTCTTCACGTTCGTCGATGTCCGCGCGGAATCCTTCGTCAAAGAAACGGTCATTTAACGCGTTCGCGTACTCAAGGTGCGAAGGATTGTCAACTGGGATGACGCGCATTTGAAGCGGCGCAAGCCAGGTTGGGAACGCGCCTTTGTACTGTTCGAGCAGAATGCTCATCAGGCGCTCCCAGGTGGAAATTAAGCCACGGTGGATGACCACGGGTCGGTGCTTCTCACCGTCGCTTCCGATGTAGGTCAGATCAAAACGTTCCGGCATCAAGAAGTCGAGTTGCACGGTGCTCATCGTGATGACGCGATCCATCGCGGTTCGCACTTGGATGTCAATCTTCGGTCCGTAGAAGGCGGCTTCGCCGGTGGCGACGGTGTGTTCGATGTTTGCTTCTTCCAAGAGTTCTTTCATCAGCGCTTCGGCTTCGTCCCAAAGCGCATCGTTGGGATGGAACTTACCTTTTTTGTCGTCGCGTAGGGCGAGTTCGACGTAGTCGATATCAAGTCCAAGGTCATTGATCGCTTTCAAAATAAGACGGTATGCGGCCAACACTTCTTGTTTGATTTGATCTTTGCGAACGAAGATGTGCGAATCGGTTAGGGTCATCGCCCGAACGCGTTCGAGGCCTGTCAACGCACCCGAAGCTTCGTAGCGGTGTTGGGTGACGATTTCTGCGTAGCGGATTGGCAAGTCGCGATAGCTGCGAAGTTCGGAACGATACACCAACATGTGATGCGGGCAACTCATTGGTCTCAGAACGAACTCTTCATCGTCTTGTTTCATCGTCGGAAACATGTCGTCTCGGTAATGATCCCAATGGCCACTGATTTGATAGAGCGATTTCGAGCCGAGCATGGGGGTTGAGAGATGCTGGTAGCCGGCTTTGCGTTCGAGGTTATAAACGTAATCCTCGAGCACTTTGCGGACGGTGTAGCCGTTGGGCAGCCAAAACGCGAGGCCTTGGCCGGCTTCTTTGTAAATGTCGAAGATTTTCAGTTCCTTGCCGAGCTTGCGGTGGTCGCGCTCTTTACGTTCTTTAAGCAGTTCGAGGTGTTTTTCCAAGTCCTCGGCAGTGAACCAGCTGGTGCCGTAGATGCGTTGAAGCATGGTGCGGTCGGAGTCACCACGCCAGTACGCACCAGCAACCGAAAGCAGCTTAAAGTGTTTGATGAAACGGGTGTTTCCGACATGACCGCCCCGACAAAGGTCGACAAACTCGCCTTGGGTATAGACGCTCACAATCTCACCATCGTCGAGTTCATCGATGAGTTCGAGTTTGTAGGGATCGTCTTTGAAGCGTTCTTTCGCTTCTTCTTTGGTCATCTCTTCACGGGTCATCTCGGTTTGGTTTTTGATGATGCGACGCATCTCTTGTTCAATTTTCGGCAGGTCGCTTTCGTGAATCGTGTGGTCGGTCGCAATGTCGTAGTAAAACCCGTCCTTAATGGCCGGACCGACGCCAAACTTCGCATCCGGATACAAGCGTTTCACAGCCTGAGCCATAAGATGCGCGGTCGAGTGGTTGAGCACCTCAAGGGCGCGCTTGTCGTCGTGGG
>SLFZ01000061.1 GCA_007123975.1 Candidatus Izemoplasma sp.
CGATGGTGGTTTTGTGTTTTTCAACACCATCGAAGTTGACGGTGACACTGCCGGCGCCAAAGTTGACGCTATGGCCAACGTCAGCATCGCCAATGTAGGCAAGGTGTGCGGCTTTGGTGTATGGGCCGGTGATGGTCTTCTTGATTTCGACAAAGTTGCCGATGCGGTTGTCGGGACCGATTTGCGCGCCAGCGCGCAGGTGCGCGAAGGGTCCAACGGTGGTGCGTTCCATGACCTCGCTGTCAAACACGAGGCTATGGCGGACGTGGACACCGGGACGGATAATCGAATTGTGAATTTCTGAGTTTGGTCCAATGATGGCGTTTTCGCCTATTGAGCTTTCACCGGTGATGGTCGTATTTGGGTGAACTGTCACACCGGGTTCTATCATCACGTTGTGGCCGATGGTGACGGTTTCGGGGTTGATGATGGAAACGCCGGCGAGCATGTGGCGTTTGTTGATGTCTTCGCGAAGGTGTTTTTCGGCGACGCTCGCGTTGTATAGATCGTTCACACCCATGACGCGGTAGGCATCGCGCATTTCGAACGTGCCGATGTGACAGTCTTTTTGCATCAAAGAAACGATGTCGGTGAGGTAATATTCGCCTTTACGGCGGTTTAACTCAATTTCTGGCAGATACTTAAAAAGCAGTTCGTTGTCGACGGCGTAAATGCCGGTGTTGATTTCTTTGATGGCTTTTTGCTCTTGCGTGCAGTCGGCATCCTCGACAATCGCTTGAATACGCCCGTATTGGTTTCTGACGATGCGACCATATCCTTTTGGGTTGTCAAATTCTGCGGTAACAACGGTGAGATCATTGTTGCTGTTTTCATGTGCGTTGAGGATTTTGTTGATGAGTTTGTTGTTGATCAACGGCATGTCCCCAAGCAACACGAGCGTCGTACCTTGCTTGCCTTCAAGCAACGAACTCGTTGCCAAGCAGGCATGGCCGGTGCCACGTTGTTCTTCTTGAAGCGCAAAGGCGACGCGGCCTCCAAGCATGTCCTCAAAAACCTCGCGTTGATGGCCGATGACGACCACCGTTTCATCGACGACGCTGTTTTCAAGGTTTTCGATGATGTATTCAATCATCGGTTTCTTTAAAATTGGAAAAGCGCATTTGGGCAGGTCCGTTTTCATTCGGGTTCCTTTGCCCGCGGCGAGTACGATGGCACGTTTTTTCGTCATGGTTTCACTCCCGAGTTTTCAATGGCCGTCTTAATCGTTTCGACGGCGGTTTTCATCAACGTCTCATCACGGTGACTGACGGTGATGCGAATCAAGGGTTCTGTGCCGCTTTTGCGAACGAGCAAGAGCCCGTCTTTCAGTGTTTTTTCAGCCGCTTTGATGGCGGTTTTTACCTGCTTATCATCGATGACGCGTTTGTCTTTTACGCGCACATTCGTGGTGATAAGCGGGTCGGGTTTTACGTTTTTTAGGGCGCTTGCAAGGGGAAGTTTGAGTTCTTGTAAGCGGCTGAGCACCAGCACCGCCACCAACAAGCCATCGCCGGTGTGCATGTAAGGACGGACAATCACATGCCCGCTTCCTTCGCCACCAATGTCGGCGCTGAGCCGTCGCATTTCTGCGACAACGTATTTGTCCCCGATGTCGGTCAAACTCACCGATATCCCTTCGGCTTTCAATGCGCGAATCAAACCTGGGTTGGCCATCTTGGTTAAGACGACGGTGTTTTTGTTTAAGGCGTCACGTTCTTTTAACCAACGTGCAAGCAAATACACAATCGACTCTCCATCGACGACCTGGCCCGCGTGATCGACGAGCATCACGCGATCGCCATCGCCATCAAAGGCGATGCCAAGGTCAGCGGTTTTTGCCTTCACTTCGGCGATGAGGTTATCGAGGTTGGTGGCGCCGCAGCCGGCGTTGATGTTTTTGCCATCGGGCGCATCGTGAATAAAGTGCGCTTCGTCGACAAGCGCCGGGAGGATGCCTTTCGCCACGTCGCATGTGGCTCCGTTGGCGCAGTCCACAACGACGCTTAGGTTGATCGGTTCTAAGTTCAGTTTTCGGTACAAGGCATGATATACGTCAAACACCGCGCCGGCGTCTTTCTCTTCGCCTCGCTTCACGGTGTTTGGTGGTGTGAAATCGGTGATGCTTGCTTCAATGGCTTTTTCATCGGTAGGCGATGGTTTTTGACCGCGTTTAAAAACTTTGAGGCCGTTATCCTCGTATGGATTATGCGATGCCGTAATGACCACGGCATCAAGGTTTGCGTGTTTTGCATAGTGGGCGATAACCGGAGTCGGTGCCACGCCGACGAGGATGACGTCGGTTCCAGCAACCATCGCGCCTTCGGCAAGGGCGTTGGCGAGTTCCGGGGAACTTTCTCGTGTGTCATGACCGATGATAAGGGACTCGGTGCCAATGGTGCTTTTCATCACGGCACCTAAACGAAACGCGAGCTCGGTGGTAATCTCCGTGCCCGCTTGACCACGAATGCCGTCGGTTCCGAATGTCGTTTTCATGCTACTACCCCTTTCCTCGAGTTATTCCACTGTGACGCTTTTTGCCAAGTTACGCGGTTTATCGATATCGCAACCACGGTGCAAAGCGGCGTAATAGGCAATCAGTTGCGTTGGCAACACGGTCATCACCGGCACCAAGAGCGCATGCACATCGGGAAGGATGATGTCGTCTTCTTCTTCCGATAAACTCTCGAGCGCAATGGTCACGGTTCTTGCACCACGGCTACGGACTTCATCGAGGTTGGAGCGGGTATTTAAGGCGATGCGTTTATCGCTGATGATCCCGAACACGGGGGTGTTTTCTTCTATAAGTGCGATGGTTCCATGCTTCAGTTCACCGGCAGCAAAGCCTTCGGCGTGAATGTAAGAAATTTCCTTTAGCTTGAGCGCCGCTTCGAGCGCCACCGCAAAGTCAAGGCCACGACCGATGTAAAATGCGTTTGGTTTGGTGAGCACGGTTTTGGCGAGCGTATCGATGCGTTCATAGTCGGTGAGATAGGTTTCCATGGCGTGTGCGAGGGTGGAGAGTTCGCGCTTGATGTCAAAGGACTCCTCACCAACCGCATGGGCGAGCAGTGCGAGCACCACCAGCTGGGCTGTGTAAGCTTTGGTCGAGGCCACGGCGATCTCCGGCCCGGCGAGAATCTCAAGCGTATGGTCGGCCTCACGGGCCAAGGTTGAGGTGCGAACGTTCGTCATCGTGATAATCGGTTGCTTGAGGTTGCGAATGTGTGGCATGCACGCGCGCAAGTCGGCGGTTTCACCGCTTTGTGAAATCATCAAAAACGCCGGGTTGTCAGTGAACACGGGCGGGTTGTAGGCAAACTCACTGGCAATATGGACTTCGACGGGTTTCCCTGTCAGTGTTTTGAAAAGCTGTTTGCCGATGAGCCCGGCATGCATGCTCGTGCCGGC
>SLFZ01000092.1 GCA_007123975.1 Candidatus Izemoplasma sp.
GTGTCAATCCTAACGTCGTTCCCGATGATTTCCAAGATATTGACGTCGCGATGTATGTCACTGATTTTCCGACCTACAATGTCGCCTACGATCGGTTTACACGGTATGGCGAGGTTTTAATCATGCAAACCAAGGCCGAACAATCCTTCGACCCAGACGACTTCAACGGCGACATCGCCTTGATTCAGTTTGTGAGTGGAGAACGTCTAGACGTGTCGTTTTGGCCGGTTGAAACGTTCAAAGCGTCGGTAGAGAGCGATTCGCTTTCGGCGGTGTTAATCGACAAAGACGCACGGATAACACACCGAGTCGTTCCGAGCGAGGCGTCCTATCACGTCACACCGCCAACCGAGAAACTTTTTCAAAGTTGTGTGAAACAGTTCGCCTTTGTCAGTCTTTACGTCGCCAAAGGCGTGGCTCGCAAGCACTGGGAGTATGCGATCGAGCATGTGCGCATCATGCGTCGCTGCTTGACGGCGATGATCGATTGGTCGCTGACAAAAGACGGCTCGTTCAGCACAGGGAAAAACCATGCGAAGTATGAAAAGTTGCTCGATGCGAAAACCTACGCAGCGTACGTAGACACCTTTCCTCGCGCCACAAAAGCAAGCATTGAACATGCGTTTCAGACGATGGTCAACCTCTTTGAGACCTACGCGCGTTCCGTTGCGGAGCACCATGGATTCACACACGATAGCGAAGACCTCACACGCATCACCCACATCGCCTTAGGGTGGTTGTGTGCGGGCAATAACTAGACACGCTAACCCCTCGCGCTTGCGAAGGGTTTTGCTTTTTATGAGCATCGATAAACCAGCGTGGCTCGCTCTTTTTCTGACGATTCAAAGCCTCGATGTGGTACAATATAACCAACCGGACGGAGGGAACGCGATGGATTTGAAAGAAACACGAATAAAACGCATTTCCAAGTATAAAAACGACTTTTTAGAACTGATTGAAGACGACGTACGCCTTCCCGATGGACGCGAGGCCAAACGCGTCGTCGTGAAGCATGTCGGTGCCGCATCGGCTTTGCCGATCACCGACAACGGTGAGGTCGTGTTGGTGCGTCAACACCGCTACGCCATCGGCCGTGATAGTTTGGAGATTCCGGCTGGCAAGAAAGATTTTCCCGGGGAACACGGAATGAGCTGTGCTCGGCGAGAGATGATGGAAGAGACGGGGTATGATGCAGCGACGCTAACGCCGCTATCGAGCATCTATTCGGCCATCGGTTTTTCCGATGAGTTGGTCGAAATCTTTTTAGCGCCCCACGCACGTCCGACCGATTCGCCAGAAGGTGGCGACGACGATGAGTTCGTCGATGTCGTCATCATGCCGTTTTCAGAAGCGTTAAAGCGCGTCGATACCGGCGAGATTCAAGACGCGAAAACGGTGGTTGCGTTGCTTGCGGCGGCGCGACATTACCCGTTTGACTAAAAACGTTTTCATGGTATAATACTGACGTTTAGAATAAGGAAGTGGTCCCGTGAAGCCATTCATGAAAAGCACCCTGCGATTTATCCGCCTACGGTATAAACTGTTTCTGGTGTTGCTCGTTTTCTGGTTTCTCCTGATGTGGGAAATTAGCCTGCAAAGCGTGCTCGCCGGCTTGTTTATTTGTGGCGTGGTGACCATGATGACACACAACGTGCTATACGACGACAAAGGCTATGTCTATCACTCCGTGAAAATTCGCACCATCGTCGTGTACGTCGTGTTTTTGTTTGTTGAGATTTACAAGGCGAGTTTTGTGTATGTCTACAACCTGCTTGCGCACCACTATGAGCCGGTTGTGTTTGACATTGAACTCGACGTCGAAGACGCCGTGCTCATCGGCATCATTTCAAACTCGATTACCTTGACACCCGGCACCATCACAATCGATACCGACACCGAAAAACACACGATCACGGTGATGACCATCGCGCCACCTGGTGCGACGGCCGAAGAACTTGAAAAACCGATACGCGAGAAATTTGAACGTTTGCTTAAGCAGAAGGGGGTACGTCAATGACCATTTTTGAATGGTTTGTGCTGTTCACGATGTTTATGTTGATATTGGCGATCCTCGTCAGTTTTATTCGCTTGGTCATCGGCCCACTGATTTGGGACCGGCTTTTGATGATTAACTTGATCAGCGCCAAGGTCGTCATGTTTATGGCTGTGTACGCAATCTGGGTTGACAGCCTTACGATTATGGATATTGCGATCGCCTACGGCATCGTTGGCTTTTTGACGATTACCTTACTTTCGAAATACATCATGACGGGAGGTCGAGAGAAATGATTGTTCCTATCGTGATTTTACTGACGGTGTCGTGGTTGTTTATCATCTTCGGCATGATCTCGATTTTCCGGTTAAAAAACCTTTACACCCGCATTCTCTCGGCGGCGACCATCGATACGGTCGGCTCCTTGACGGTGCTGATTGCGCTTTTGTTGTCACGCATTACAGAGTTTGATTACGTGCTTCGTTTCCTCATGTTGATTGGATTCTTGCTAATTACAAGCCCCATTAGCAGCCACGTCAACATCCGGAGCGCCTTTTTGACCGGGGTCGACATTCGCCGCATCGAGCCTGAGTCGGTCAAGCAACGCCGCAAGAAAGAGGAGGAGGATCTGTATGCCTGATATGCTTGAGATTACCGCATACGCGCTTCAGGTGCTCTTAATCATCATGGCACTCGCCATCGTGACGCACAAAAACACGGGCACGATCATCGTCTTAATCGCGGTGTTCAGCTTGGTGACGGCGAGCTTGTACGTTATCAACAAAGCCCCCGACGTCGCGATTGCCGAAGTCGCCATCGGAAGCGCCATCATCCCGCTTATCTACGTCATCAGCATCTCCCGTCAACGAGAGTTTATCGTGCTTGATAAAGCGATGGATGACTTCATCATCAGCGACGACGCCTTCACGGGTGTCGGCTACATCTTCCTCAAGCGCTTCACCGACTTTTACCACCTCGAACTCAACATCTCAAACGACGTTCGACTGTGTTCAGTCGGTCGCGGTCGCGAACAAAAACTGTGCGAAGAGACCAACGTCGACCTGATTGTTTCCAAAGACGAAGAGACCGGAAAATACCTGCTTAAGGGCAAGCAATCCAATATCTTGATGCACAAGCTCAAGCAGATGGCGCGCGACTACGACACAATTGAAGTCGTGACGTTTAAGGATCGTGATTTCGGTGATTAAACATGTTATCTTGATTGCGATGTTGCTGGCGATTTACGCTGTGTTTACCGTGTCCCTACAAGACCTCGAGCAAATCTATCAAACCAGCGCCGACTATTTCCGTGAGTTCGGCGTTGACCAAACCGGCTCAAACAACCTTGTCACGGCAATCCTCTTGGACTACCGCTTGTTCGACAGCTTGTTTGAAGCAGGCATTCTTCTGATTGCCGTCTCCGGCATCATTTGGATTAGCAAACACGACATCGAAGAAAAAAACGCACGCTTCATGCTGGATAAGTTTAAGACGCCAGATTTGTTTGTGACCTTCAGCCGCCTCGTCTATCCACTGATGCTGGCGTTTGGGTTTTACATCATCATCAACGGCCACGTCTCGCCGGGTGGAGGTTTCCAAGGTGGCGCAATCGTTGCCACAGCGATTTTGATTCTTTACTACATCGACGCCGATAAAGAAACCAACATCGGCATGATTGTCACCGTTGAGAAATTTCTGTACCTGACCATACTCATCATCGCCTCACTAAGCATCTTTACCCGAGGCACCTTCTTTACCAACGTTTTCCCCTACGAAACCTCTTCGACATCCACGCAAGTCATTTACCTCGTTACCTTGAACATCCTCATTGGCTTTAAGGTTGCGCTAGGGCTCTGGGCTATCTTCACGGCCTTTTTGAAGGAGGGTCGCTAAATGGATCCGATGTTGACGTTTCTCGTCATCCTGATTGGGATGTATGGGCTATCAACCAGCAAAAACATCATCAAGAGCGTCTTCAGCGTCACGATTATCGAATCGGGCGTTATTTTGCTGTTTTTGAACCTCGGAAACTGGCAAGGCGGCTCGATCCCGATCATCAACGGCGCCGCTGATTTGATTGCCGACCCGCTGCCGCAAGCGCTCATGATCACCACCATCGTCATCGGCTCCACCGTGACGGCGCTTGCGCTGATGCTTTGTATTAAAGTGTTCCATCATTACGGAACCGTTGAATGGCGCGAGATTTTGCGTCGTGGAGAAGGTAAATAATGCATTTCATTCCGGTGTATTTGATCTTCGTCCCCGTGTTGGCGGCGCTCTTCATTTATGTGTTTAAAAGCCGCCACATGAACTGGTTGGCCCTGGCCGCACAAGCAGTCCTTACCGTCTTGCTTGTGCTTTATTACCGTGAGTTTAGTGGCCAATACGAAAACACACTTATTGTGTTTGGGGGATGGAACGATCGCATCGGCATCAGCCTCGTGAACGACGAAATCAGCATGTCGTTCATGTTTTTAACTGTCTTCAGCTGGTGGATGGTGTTGATATACACCTTTGAACAAGGAAAAACAAACCACAACTTCCTTTTCTTTTTGATGTTTTTAGAAGGCGTTTTCCTCGCCTTGCTTCAAACCAATGATCTCTTCAACATGTTTGTTTTCATTGAGCTTTTGTCGATTTTGGTCGCCGTCCTCATCGCCTTTAAAAAGACTGGCGACGCCTTCCGTGCCGGGCTATATTATCTCGTCATCAGCAAAGCCGCGATGATGATGTTTCTGTTGTCAATCATCTTGGTCTACAACAGTTTCGGCACGATAAACATCCTGCTTGTGCGCGAGGCGATGCAATCGACGGATTCGCTTACTGTTGTTCGATTATCGTATGTCTTGTTTATGGTTGCGGTGATGGTCAAAAGCGCCTTCGTGCCGCTTTATTCCTGGCTCCCACGGGCACATGGCGTCGCCGAAAGCGGCATTAGCGCACTTTTGAGTGGGCTCGTGGTAAAGGGAGGGCTTTACCTCTTTATTCGTTTGAATCAGATGTATGAGTACGCCAACCTCAACTACGCCGATTTCTTTTACTGGATTGGGGCCTTGACTGCGGTGGTTGGCGTGATGTTCGCGCTAAGCCAAAAAGACATGAAGCAAATTCTCGCCTACCACACCATCAGCCAAATCGGCATCGTCATGATGGGGCTGTCAAAACTCCACGACCCCGACATGTTCATCGGCGGGTTCTTACACATTTTCAACCACGCGCTCTTTAAGAGCTTGCTTTTCTTGGGCGCCGGGGTTATCATCAGCGCCTACCGCACCAAGAAAGTTACCGACATTCGCGGTGTGATGCGCACGATGCCCTTTGTGAGCGTCTTTATGATTATCGGGATGCTATCGATCACCGGCGCGCCGTTTTTTAACGGCTTCATCTCCAAGTCGATTATCAAGTACGGCATTGTCGATTCGGGCATCCGGTATTGGATTCTCTTCGTCGTCAACATCGGCACGGCGACGTCGTTTATCAAGATGAGTCAAATCTTCTTCGGTCCAAAAACGATGACCATCCGCATCCGCAAACCACTGAAAAATTTCGCGTTGATGAGTTTGGCGTTTGCTTGCGTCATGCTGGGGAACTTCTATATCCCGATTAGCGAAGGATTTTTCGGATTCCGTGTCCAATACATTGATATCGGCACGTGGGCGAACTTCTTTGATTATTTCTTAGCGTTAACTATCGGGTATGTGTTTTATCGCTTCGTCATCGCTCCCGACCCGGTGCCGGTGCGCTACATTCGCGAACATAAAATGACGTTCCAACAGGCAAACTATCTGTTTGTGGTGATGATTGTTGTGTTGCTGACGGTCTTTGTTTGGTGGTAAAAGAAATCCGCTTGTGAGCGGATTTTATTTTTTGAGCAACACAAGCGATGTTTGGTGTTATAATGGGGGTAACAAACGGGGGTGGTTATGTGAAAATAACCGAAGCGAATATTCTCACGACGAAAACATCCCGGTGGATGGCGTTCGCCGCCCTGGGGAAACTGCCGATGATCATTCTCTTGGCCTTAGCGGTCGGAAGCGGTGTCGGGTACTTGGTGTATGACGACATGCTGCTGTATGCGCTGGCCGGGTTTGGTGGGATTTACCTGCTGATTTTTCTGGCGCTTCTGTTTGGCATGCGCAAGGAACGCGTCGAACTCACCAACCAACGCATCATCGTCAAACGTCGTATTGGCGCGGTGCGCAAAACGATTTTCATCCCGCTCAACCACGTGTCAATCTACGATGTCACGCGCACCAAGATGGGACGAAGACTCGGGTTTGGAACGATTGCCATTTACGCGTCGTCCAACCAAAAAGTCGAACTGATGAGCCTCGCAAAAATCGAGGACTTACAAGAAGGCATTCATCTACAACTCACCAAACAATGGCGGATGGTCGATTAACGACCATCCTTTTTCTTGAAAAAAGAAGGCCGAGGCCTTCTTTTACGTTATTTGAATTTCTCCGAACGGCGGTCTGCCTGCTTGAAGGTGATGTCAAACTTTTTAAGCAGTTCCTTAAACTGGCTGATTAAACGTTCGGTCTCACCGTTTTTCGACTGATCGATGCGTGTGCCGATTTCATAATAGGTTTTCCCGCGATGGGAGATGCGGTCGAAGAAGACCTGTTGGTCTAGATACATCGCAAAGACACGGTTAACCTTGATGACGTTGACAAGTTGCACCTTACCGCCATGAATCGACGTAAGTTCGGCAATTTCACCTTGTGGCAAGATGTTGTTGTAGGCGAGCAAGCGCATCTCTTTCTCATCCAAACGTTGATGGTACTCCAAATGCGTGTCCTCATCAATGGTCGACACCTTGAGTGTCAGATGGTACGATATATCGCGGTCTTTGACGACCGTGCGCAGGCGCAAGGTGGTGTCGCGTTTGCTGAGCGAGCCATCAGGGGTATCGAAGTAGTAGTTGTAATGGTAGTCTTTTCGATCACTAAACTCAACCATCAAGTAATCCATAATGGTGTAACAATCTTCCTTGGTTAACGCATGTCGCAGCTCTCTGTCGAGGATGCGTTTTCTATCGACCATGGTCATCCCTCCATTGTGGTATAGTCCCATTATACACCAAACCCGACCGGATGTGAAAGCTGGCGTGCAAAGATTTGTGCGATAAGAAATTTATGATAAAATGGATGTAGGAGAAAGGGGAGGTACACGTGTCGAATGTGTTGTTTACGTACCGTGAACGAACGTCGGTGGAAGGCTGGGAAACCGCGCTTTACGAAGCCGCCCACGAAGCGTACCAACAACGCGCCATCGGCTCCATTTACCTTAAGGACATCGTCGATCACGCCGATGCCTTAAACACGCAATTGGTCATGAACGGAAACACCGTCATCTGGCACGCGCCTCCGAGCGAACACGTCCGCAAGAACACACTGGCCTTTCTCAAGGTTGACGCGCCCTTTACGTTTCACCAGCGCCCGATCAAACACGCGTTCGTCATCGGCGCCCAAACCGAGGAGGGATACCGACGCTTTTTGAAAACCCTTGTGGATTTCACCACCGAAGCGTACGCCGATGGGCGACTGTACGACAAACCACGCATGGAACGCTGGTTTGAAAAAAGACTCACAAAGGCCTAACGGCCTTTTTTGGTTGCACAAAGTCTCATTTTACATCTTAATGCACCATGGAAAAAAAGAGTGCCCGTTTCCATCGGGAAAACCGCGTATCCCACTACCTAAAATCCTTGAACAACCACTCGCCCCGCTGTACAATGGTAACGGAGGTGAACGGCATGCTAGACTCGTCCCGCATCGACCGTATCACACAGAACTTCATGGACCGCTACACCCCGCAAAGGCGTCTCTTTTTGCGCATTTGGTTTTTGTCCTTGGCCGGGTTGACCCTGGTTGCGCTTATTATTGTCACGCCGCTGCTTTATGCCTCACTGACGAGGCTTTTAATTGCCGTGGCCATCATCATTGGCAGCGCCACCATGCTTGCCGTGACCGGCTTCATCATCCATCATTACCTAAACCCATGGAAAGCGACCTTAGAAGGTGTGCAAGCCGAACTGGTTTCGATGCTTGCCGAACAGGGTGAACCCGTGTATGGGTTTATCGCAGGCCATGCAGCCGACAAACCAACCTACCGCGCCGCCGGCCTTTTCCCACGGCACATCACGATCACAGAACGCTACCGATTCCGTGGCACAACCAGCACGGGCAAGCCCTATGTGTTTCATGAATGCGTGCTGATGGTGAATCAAGGCCAATATGGTTCTCGCGTTGTATTCTCTGGCATGTTTGTCGTATTACCGCCGCAGGGTGGCGTTTTTCAGCTCCGAAGCCACGGGAAACCTAGACACAAAGGCGTGTCGTATCAAAAAGGCGACACCGTGGAAAAAATCACAGCCTACCTTGGAGAGCCCACTTCAAACGTGCCTTCCTACCTAAGTAAAACACTGAACGCGATGCTTCAAGACAACGTCAAACGCGTCTACTTCGCCGCGAATGAATCGGGAACTTATCTCGCCATTTCGAGGCCCTACAAACGCCTCACCCCACCGCTTAACCGAGAGAAAATTGAAGGGAAACTACGCGATCTAAAAACGGACCTTTCCCGCATCGAAGCAATCGCTTCTGACCCCTTTGATGGCTTCTCATAAAAAAGTGAAAAGACCGCCGCAGCGGTCTTTTTTTAGGCGTCGTAGTCTTCCAACAAGCCCACGTAATAGGCCGTGTTTTTCCGGATGCCCTCAACTTCTTCATCCGACAGTTCACGGACAACTTTCATCGGGTTTCCAACGGCCAGATGGCGAGCCGGCACCGTTTTACCAGGGGGCACCGTGCAGCCCGCGGCCACGAGCGCATAATCGCCGACGGTCGCGCCATCAAGGATGATGGAGCCCATGCCAATCAGCGCCTCATTGCCAACGGTCGCCGCGTGAATGATGGCGTTGTGGCCGATGGTCACCCCATGGCCAATAATCGTCGGCAAGTCGGTGTTGGTGTGAATGATTACGCCGTCTTGGACGTTTGTCTCATCGCCAATGGTGACTGGAGCCATGTCGCCGCGAATGACGGCGTTGTACCAAACGCCAACCCTTTCGCCTAGCGTCACATCGCCGATGACACGCGCCCCTTCAAACAGCCGGGCGCTCGCTGCAATGCGTGGTGTGGTGCCTTTGTATGGGTATTGCATCGTATCACCTCACACCCATTATAACGCATTTGCTACCGCCGTGCTTATCAAACGAAACAATCTGACCACAGCCGCCTTCGTATGCTATAATGGAAGTGGATTTTACTATGAAACGAGGGGTTATCATGCGCTGTCATCAATGCGACGAAACCATCAAAGACAACCGGCGGTATTGCCCGCGCTGTGGCGCGACGCAGAAGCGGAACGCCAACCGCAAACCAAAAGTGAAGCACACCCGTTGCGCCTACTGTGGCGGAACCATGAAGCACCAAGAAAAAACCTGCCAACACTGCGGACGGGCGCAAGCCGCCATCGATAAACCGCGTGACTTCGACCTTCCATACGAGCGCGACCCATCGCAACTTGAACCGGCATCGGTTAAGGTCGATGAAACGTATGAGACATCGAATCTCAAAGACGTGCTCCGCCCGCGCCCCGCGTACATGCTCAGGCGCTCACGCACCGTCGCGGCCTTGCTCGCGTTTTTCCTTGGGGGATTTGGCATTCATAACTTCTATCTCGGCCGTTCCGGTCGAGGCCTTGCACAACTCTTCTTGTCAACGTTTGGGCTGCTGACCGGCCTCTTCGTGGTGGCTTGGACGTGGGCTTGGGTCGAGGGCGCGTTTTTGCTGCTTGGCCTTATTCGTAGCGACGGCTATGGCCGTCCGCTGCGCTTTTAGAGGTTGTCTATGGACCCTATCATTCAAGTCCCACTCGTTATACTTATCGGTGGCACCATCGGGTACATGACCAACGCCGTTGCCATCCGCATGTTGTTTCGACCGCATCGTGCACGACGTGTGCTCTTTTTACGCTTTCAAGGCGTCATCCCAAAGCGCAAAGCAAAAATTGCGCGCGCCCTCGGTGAAGCGATTGAGCGTGAACTGCTCGACACAGAAACCCTTTACAACGATTTTTTAAATGACGACACCAAAAAGGCCTTCAAAGCAACGCTCAAAAAAGAACTGGCCAACCGCCTTGATGCCGTCTTGCCATCGATGTTCAAAAGCATCCTCGGCACCAACCTCGAAAGCGCCCTTGGGCACTACATCGACCGCGACGGCGATGCGCTCATCGAAACGCTCTTTGAAGCAATCAAAGACAAGGGCTTGGAAAACGTCGACATTCCCAGCTTGGTTGAAACAAAGATTAACGCCATGGACACCCGCGCCTTTGAAAGTTTGATACTAAGCCTTGTTCGGCGCGAACTGAGGCATATCGAACGCCTCGGATTCATCCTCGGCGCAATCATCGGCGTCATCCAGGCTTTGATTTTATCCGCATGAGGAGGTACCCGATGCGATTTATCCACACCGCCGATTGGCATCTCGGCACAAAAATGACCCACGCTTCGTTCCGAAACGCCACCGCGCACGCCGACCGCGTGCGCGAAATCGAAGACACCGTATACCGCTTGCTCGATCGGGTGAAAGACACCGCCGATATCCTTTTCATATGCGGTGATCTCTTTGATCACGCACGGATTCCCGTCTCGAAAATCGAAGCGGTTTTTGAACGCCTAAACGCGACGGGGAAACCCGTGTTTATCGTCGTCGGAAACCACGATGAGATGCTACAAACCAAAGCCTACGCACACCTGAACCGACTTGAGAACGTGCACGTGTTTGACGGTTCCCTTGACCCGGTTCGCATCGGCGATGTCGATGTGTATGGGTTGAACACCCATGATTTCTCAGTCGATAAGCTCCACACCATCGACGAAAACCTCAACCCCGACCGCATCAACGTCTTATGTTTGCACGGGGATGTCATCAACCCTAAGGACGCGCACTATCTCACCGATGTGAAGACCTTGCAGAAGACAGCCTTTGACTACATCGCCCTTGGGCATATACACAAACACGCATTTTTAGCCCCTCACATCGCCTACAGTGGAAACCTTGAGCCGATTGACTTTTCCGAAACCGAGCCAAAAGGGTACTTGACCGGCACGTTAAAAAAAGACCCCGAAGCCTCCTTTGAAGCTTTTGCCTCACGACGCTTCGTTGTTAAGAAAATGAGTTTAACCCCAGATGACACCACCCACGACATCCGCAAAAAAGTCGACGATGCGTTCACACGGCGTGAAAAGAAGACCGACTTGTTGCGCGTCATTTTCCAAGGTGACGTCAGCCCTTACCTTACGTTGGACGCCGCGTTTTTTGAGACACTGGCGGAAAACCATTACCACCTTGAATGCGTCGATGATACACGCGTCGACCTCGATCTTGCCCAGTTGAAAAAAGCTTATAAAGACACCATCATCGAAGCTGTCATCGACGATTACGACCCTAAAAAGGATGATGAAGCCTCACTTAAACTCGCGATTCGAGCCCTGCTTGAAAGCGGTGATGAGGCATGATGATAAAAGGCATCGACATTCGTGCTTTTGGAAAGTTCAAAAACCTCCGGCTGCCGTTTGCCGAAGGCATCAACGTCATCGAAGGCGAAAATGAAAGCGGGAAAACCACCGTTCACGCCTTTATCGAAGGCGTTTTGTATGGGTTTGTTAAACCTGGCCAAAAACGCCGGACCTACCTTGATGATCACGCCCGCTATCAACCCAAAGACAGCGACGATTACGGCGGCAGCATCCTCGTTGAACACGAAGGAAACACCTACCGCATCCGCCGCGATTTACGGAAAAGCACAAAAAATCCCATCACCGTCACCAACGATAAAACCGGTGAAGACATCACCAATCAACTCCCCAAAGACGACGTGACCAAGGCACCCGATCTCGGCGCGTTCTTCGATATCCCCTACACGCTATACACCAACACCCTAAGCGTTAGGCAACTCGAGGGAAAAACCGACGAAGCGGTCGCCGCTGAAGTCATCAGCCGCGCCAACAACCTCCTCGCATCCGGTTCAGAAACCTTCAACCCGATGCAAGCCATCGACAACCTCACAAGCGAACGCGATCGCATCGGCACCGACAAAGCCCCAACACGCCCTTACGCTAAAGCGGTCGCCGCCGTCAAGCGTTTAGAAAGAGAACGCGACGACATTTACGAAGCACACGCCGAAACGCTCACGCTGAAGACGTCCCTCGAATCGTTGCGCCAAGACCATGAAACGCATCGCGAGGAACTCACCGCTGTCACGAAGGCCCTTGAAGCCAAGCGCAACGCTCGGCGAAAAGCGTCGTATAAAAAAGCCAGCGCGATCAACACCATGATCGAAGAAAAAGCGCGTGAACTCAAAGCACTAGAAAGTTACGCCGATTTCGATGCCGATGCGGTCGAACAATACCTCCA
>SLFZ01000042.1 GCA_007123975.1 Candidatus Izemoplasma sp.
CCATTGAAGCGCACATGGATGAGTTCATCACCATCGATGTCGTCTACTACGCAAGAACCTCTAGCTTTGCGCTTATCGCCTTTGACGGCGGAGCCGACGACATCACCGTCGTTGAACTCTCTGATGAAGACATGGCACAACGCGCGAAAGACGACCTTACGTTGAGCGGCCTTGGGAACGTTACCGATGACCTCACGCTCCCGACCACCGGTACCTACGACGCAGTGATCACTTGGACCTCAAGCGATGAATCCATCATCGCCAACGATGGAACCGTCACACGTCCTGAGTTCCAAAACACTGAAGTTACCTTAACCGCAAACATTACCGTGGGAGAGGTTACCTTGACCAAAGAGTTCACCGCCAACGTGCTCGCCGAAGGCGAAATGCCCTCCGGTGACACTGTGGCCTCTATCCATGGCGACAACTGGCCGGGCGACGGCGAAGACGTCACCATTGAAGGCGTCGTTTCATCGTTCCCAGCCGCACCGGCTGAACCCGGATTCTTCATCCAAGATCCTGATGGAACTGCGATTTATGTCCGCACGAACCTTGATGTAAACATTGGCGATCACATCGTCATTACCGGAGAAACTTCGCGTTTCACCAGCTACGGAAACGACCGCCAACAAATCGTTAATGCGCAACTGGTTGTGGTTGTGGATACCGACCAAGATGTGTTTGTCATTACCGATCAATCAGCTTCTGACATCATCAACGCCTTCCCAGGCAACGAAGGCTTCCGCTATCGCCTTGAAAACCTTGAGTTGGTTGAAATTACCGGATTCAACGAGTTGATGTTCAAAACCGACGAAGACATGATGCTTAAGTTCTACCACACCCAATACGGTGGACATTTGGCTGACATGGAAGTTGGCGACACCATCGATTGGATTGAGTTTACCGTCTTCGAACTTAGCTTCAGTCACCTGCTCATGGTCAGCATCGTTCTGCCCGACATGGACCCAGCAGATGCAGCCGATTACATCGAAGACACCTTGACGCTTCCGGCTGATGTCATCAACGACCTTGAGCTTCCGGAATATTTCTACTTCACCAATGTTAACTACGCGAACCCACCACGTGTGCCGATTACCTGGACCTCAAGCAACACCGACATCATCGGCCATGACGGCGTGCTTCACATCACAGAAACCGATGACCCGACAGAAGTCATCATGACCGCCACCATCGACGCCGATGGCATCAGCGTGGTTAAAGAAATCACCATCACCGTGGCATATTCTGATTACGACTACACCCAGTGGTTTAACCCTGCGAACCTCAGCGCCTCCTACCACAATGGAACGTATGATGGCGTTGCTGGTGTGCAGTGGGACTACGTCCATGCACGTAACGCTGGTGATTTCCCAATCGAAGGCGGCGGCATCATGCTTCGTCGTGCCGACGAGCCTTCGTCGCTGAGCGCAACATTCGAAAACGGACTCAACAACCTCCGTATCGAGTACCGCAAAGCCTTCACAAGCGATGCGCCGAGAACCTATGAAGTGCATATTGAGCATGACGGCGACGTCACGATTCACACGCTGCCGACGTTTGGCACCACATCGGGTGCCGATTCGACCGTGCACGTCTTCGAACTTTTCGATCTCGAACTCGAAGGCGAAGTGAAAATCACCATCAAGGCCGTTGGTTCCGACGGAAACCAACAAGCCGTCTTCAACAACATCATGTGGAGTGAATACGAAGAGTAAACCGATTTGCTGGTGCCCCTGGAAACAGGGGCACTTTTTTTGTTTTCCCGTGCTTTTTCAGGCCGTCTGTGGTATTATGATGTGTTAATGGAAAAGGCTATGTATACAGGATGCTGACGCCGTTAACACCCAGCGATTTAAATGAGGTGAAACCATGTATGACGATATACTGCGCATCATCGATGCGCACGAAAAAATAGTGATCCACAGACACAAAAACCCTGATCTTGACGCCCTTGGCTCACAAGCGGGTTTAAAAGCCTTGATCGAAGAAAACTTTCAAGGAAAGGCCGTTAAAATGGTGGGCGATGAAAACAGTTTCCGCTTTCTCGCCCGCGTGGACGAGGTCGATGACAGTTTTTACAAAGATGCGCTCGCCATCGTCGTCGACGTTGCGGTAAAGGCACTCGTCGCCGACGACCGCTACCGACTCGCCAAAACCACGATGGTCATCGACCACCACCGCAACGACACCGACTTCGCCGATCACTTCTTTAGTTTTCCTGATCACATCGCCACAGCCCAAATTCTTGGCGACATGGCGATGGAACATAACTTTAACGTCTCCCCTGACGCCGCCACCTACTTGCTCGGTGGCATCGTCACCGACTCAGGACGCTTCCTCTATCCCGCGGTCAACGAAACCACATTCCGCGTCTCGGCGTTCCTCATGGAAAAAGGCGCCGACCTCCCCTACCTTTATGAGAACCTATACACCGAAGACCTTAAGTTTAAAAAACTCAAAGGGTACTTCATCAACCACTTCAAAACCACACAGGCAAACGTCGCCTACATGAAAAACACCAAAGACCTTAAAACCAAGTTTGACGTCGACACCTTCACCATCAGCCGCGGCATGGTCAACCAAATGCGCGGCATCGAAGGGGTGCCGATGTGGGCAAACTTCACCGAAGACGACGACGGCTCGATCCTTTGCGAGCTGCGAAGCGCCGAGAAATCGATCGTCGACATCGCCAAGAAGTACGGCGGCGGTGGGCATGATCTGGCGTGTGGGTGCACCGTGCACGACTGGGACACCACCGACAAGATATTAGCCGACCTTGACGCCCGCGCAGGAGGCAACCATGGATAAAGAAAAACTCACGCAAATTCACGAAACCATCAAAAAGTATAAAACGATCATCATCGCCCCCCACGCCCGGCCCGATGGCGACTGCATGGGCACCGCCTTCGGCCTCAAAGACTTGATTAGCTCGACCTACCCTGACAAGCAGGTCTACGTGGTCGGCGAAGAAGCCGATTACGTGAAGTTCTTAGGCCGCGTCGACAAAATTGACGATCACGTCTTTAAAGGCGCCCTCGTCATCGCGGTCGACACCGCCACCAAAAGCCGCATCGCCGACAAGCGCTACAACCAAGGGGAGTTTCTTATTAAAATCGATCACCATCTCAACGTCGATTCCTACGGCGACATTGAGTACGTCGACACCGAACGCCCCGCCGCAGCCCTCATCATTCTCGACCTTTATGCGCTCTTTGAGGATGAATACACCCTCACTGAAAAAGGCGCCCGCGCCTTGTACACCGGCACCCTCACCGACACCGGTCGATTCAAGTACCCGGGCGTCGATGGGGATACGTTTAGACGCATTGCGATGTTGTATGATTTAGGGCTGAACCCCCAACGCATTTAC